>CBFCXZ010000016.1:0-49583 GCA_965602275.1 uncultured bacterium | reverse complement strand
AGATCCTTGATGAAAATTATGATGAGATAGAGTTTCAACATGCAGATGAGAGACAACTTTTCTTTATGATCAAAAAGAAAATGGCTGCAGAACATGGTGTTATTATGAATTATGATGACCGTTACAATGACTTGGCACACCTTATTTTAGATGAGTTGTATGAAAACTATTTGGCTGAATATGATGTCAATGAAAACCAGGTAAAAAATGTTATTTTTAAAGCGTTTAAAGCATTTGCAGATGCGTATGATGAAATAGATGATATTGTGTATGATAAAATAAGAGGTATGCAAAAAGAAGTTATACCTGGATCTCAGGATTATGAACTTCTTTACGAAAGATTTTATCAAGAAGAACTTTCTAAGAGAGGTATGTTGTAATGAAAAAAGTATCACTATATTTTGAAAATGGATTAATGCTTGAAGCCAAAAGCTTTGGTGCAGAAGGAACATCAGTAGGAGAGATCGTATTTAACACTTCTCTTACAGGATACCAGGAGATCGTTACCGATCCTTCATATGCTGGACAGTTTGTAACATTCACCATGCCGGAAATTGGTAATATAGGGTGTAATGCACAAGATATGGAGAGTAAAGGTGCACATTGTAAAGGTATCATTGTGCGTTCGTACCAAGATAGACCTTCTAGCTTTAGATCTGAAGAGACACTAGATGCATTGTTGAAGAAAAATAATGTCCTTGGTATCACAGAAATCGACACTAGGTTTATCACGAAGATGCTCAGAGAAGAGGGTGCTATGATGATGGTAGCTTCTACTGAAGTACATGATAAAGAGGCGCTTAAAGAAGTGTTGGAAACTTCACCTCGTATTGAAGAAGTGAATTATATTGAGCAGGTAAGTACAAAAGAGTCTTATGTACATACAGAAGCACGTTACAGTACAGATACCTTTACTTATGAGACGCCTCAAACAACTAAAAAAATCATTGCACTTGATTTTGGTATTAAAAGAAATATCTTAAATGAATTGACACATGCAGGAATGGAAGTAACAGTTGTAGCTAACTCTATGTCTGCTGAAGATATTATCTCTAAAATTGATGCTAAAGAGATTGATGGAGTATTCCTTTCAAATGGACCTGGTGATCCACTTATCTTAAAAGATGAGCAAGAGAAGATCAAAAAACTCATCGCACATAAAGTACCACTTTTCGGTATTTGTCTTGGACATCAGTTACTTTCCATCGCTCATGGATATGACACATACAAGCTTCAGTTTGGTCACCATGGTGGAAACCATCCAGTGATGAATGCCATGACAAATACTGTGGAAATCACGGCACAAAATCATAACTATAATGTTCCAGATAACATTACAGAAGTGGCAACAGTGACACATACAAACTTGTTTGACAATACTATTGAGGGACTTAAATATAATGACTCTCCAAGTATGTCAGTACAACATCACCCGGAAGCTAGTCCTGGACCGCACGAGAGTGCTTACATCTTTAGTGAATTTGCGAAGATGTTAGGCTAATTTTTTAAATAAATGTCATCTCGAACGACCGTGTAAGCGAAGCGTTTCGAGAGCCGTGACATTATTTAATGAGAAGGATAAAAAATGAATATAGCTATTTTATTTGGTGGATCAAGCTTTGAACATGAAATAAGCATCGTCTCTGCAATTACTATGAAAAAAGTACTTAAAAAAAGTACCTTAACATACATTTTTGTAAGTCCAGATAGAGAATTCTATCTCATAGATACAGATAAAATAAATTCTAAACTTTTCTCTTCTGGTGAATATAAAAAAAGTAAAAAACTTACACTGAAAAAAGGTGGTTTCTTCATAGACGGTATGTTTGGAAGCAAAGCTGTAGATTTTGATGTAGCACTTAACCTCATTCATGGTAGAGACGGGGAAGATGGAAAAGTGGCCTCTATGATGGAGTTTTTTGATGTTCCTTTCATCTCTCCTCGTATGGAAGCCTCAGCACTCTCTTATAACAAACTCTATACGAAATTCCTTGCAGAGAGTTTAGGGGTGAAAACAGTAGCTTACGAATACCTCTCTAAAAATGATAGCAGATCGATCAGTATGGCATACCCTGTCATCGTCAAACCAGTACGTTTGGGTAGCAGTATCGGTGTAAGTATCGTTAAAAGTGAAGCTGAACTTGACTATGCACTAGACGTTGCATTTGAGTTCGATACAGATGTGATAGTAGAGCCTTTTATTGAGGGTGTAAAAGAATTTAATCAAGCTGGATCTTACACAAATGAATGGGAACTTTCTATAGTAGAAGAGCCGCACAAAGAAGAGTTTTTAGACTTTGAAAAAAAATATATGGACTTCTCACGCGATTCACAAGTACTTGCAGCCGATATCTCAGATGAGTTGAAAATAAATATACAAGAGAGTTTTAAAAAGATCTATGACCCACTTTTCAAGGGAAGCATCATTCGTTGTGACTTTTTTGTGCTTGAGGGTGAAGTACTTTTAAATGAGATAAACCCTATCCCTGGATCTATGGCAAATTATCTATTTCCAGATTTTGAAGGGATGATTTCCAGACTCTCTAAGCATTTACTAAGAGAACAAAATATAAGTGTGGATTACCAATATATTCACTCTATCCAAAGTGCAAAAGGGAAAGCATAAAATTCCTTCTCAGGAGGATTAATTAGGAGTAAATTACTCTTAGTTGAACCTCAAAACCTATCGTCTAATGGGTGATTAGCTACGATTTCGCTCATTTTATTAACATTCAGTTAACAAATCTTTTTTACCCCTGTTATTTTAAGCTTTATATGTGAAAAAAAAACCTATAATAGGTGCGAATGTTGTCAAATAATGTCAAAGTTTGTCATTTTTCTACAACATAGAATTTTTATAAGGGGGTATGCATGCAATCAAACGCAGCATTGGAATACGATTATTCCGTAGCAAAATTGTTTACTTATACAACGATTTTGTTTGGATTTTTAGGTATGTTAATTGGTACGCTTATCGCGGCACAACTAGCATTTCCAGAACTTAACTATTTAATTGGTGAGTACGGTACATTCTCAAGATTAAGACCACTTCACACTAACGTAGTGGTATTTGGATTTACACTTAGTGGTATTTGGGCTACATTCTATTATGTAGGACAAAGAGTACTTAAGGTTTCTATGGCAGAGTCTAAATTTTTGATGTTTATGAGTAAACTTCACTTTTGGCTCTATTTTGTAGGGGCACTACTTGCTACTGTATCTCTACTTTTAGGTATTACTACAGCTAAAGAGTATGCACAGTTCGAATGGCCGATAGATGTTGTTATTGTACTTATCTGGGTTATTTGGGGTATAACAATGTTTGGTCTCATCGGAATCAGAAGAGAAAAAGCACTTTATATCTCTATGTGGTACTACATCGCATGTTTCCTCGGTATAGCTATGCTTTACCTTTTCAACAACATGGAAGTACCTACATACTTTACTTCAGGTGGACTTGGTAGTATCATGCACTCTGTTTCTATGTACTCAGGTACAAATGATGCACTTGTACAATGGTGGTATGGTCACAATGCGGTTGCATTTGGGTTTACTGTTCCTATCGTTGCGATGATCTATTACTTCCTTCCAAAAGAGTCTGGTCAAGCGATTTATTCTTATAAATTGTCACTTCTCTCTTTCTGGGGATTAATGTTTGTTTACCTTTGGGCCGGTTCACACCACCTTCTATGGTCAACAGTTCCAGATTGGATGCAAACTATGGGATCTATCTTCTCGGTAGTACTTATCTTGCCATCTTGGGGTTCAGCGATCAACATGCTTCTTACTATGAAGGGTGAGTGGAATCAGTTAACTGAAAACCCACTGATCAAATTTATGGTACTAGCATCTACATTCTATATGCTTTCAACACTTGAAGGTCCTATTCAAGCGATCAAATCAGTAAATGCAATTGCGCACTTTACAGACTGGATTCCTGGACACGTTCATGATGGTGTACTTGGTTGGGTTGTATTTATGATTATGGCTGCACTCTTCCACATGGCTCCAAGAATGTTCAAAAGAGAAATTTACTCTAAGAGTCTTATGGAAGCACAATTCTGGCTTCAGACAGTAGCAGTTGTTCTTTACTTTACATCTATGTGGATCGCAGGTATCACACAAGGTATGATGTGGAGAGCAGTTGATGAGTATGGTAACTTGATGTATAGCTTCATCGATACAGTTACAGTACTTCACCCTTACTATGCGATCAGAGCACTTTCAGGTGTATTGTACCTTGTTGGTTTCTTGATGTTCGCTTATAATATGTATAAAACTATGACTTCTTCTAGAGAGCTTTCTGAAGAACCACAGTTTAAATCACCTATGGCATAAGGAGGTAGGTTATGTTTCATTGGTTAGAAAAAAATCCATTCTTCTTCTCGGTAGGAGTATTTGTTGTTATCGCGTTTGCAGGTCTCATAGAGATCCTGCCTAACTTTGCTGAAGCATCAAGACCAGTAGTAGGGCTTAAGCCTTATACTGTACTTGAGCTAGCAGGTAAAGAAGTATACAAGAAAGACAACTGTATGTCTTGTCACTCACAATTGATCCGTCCATTTAAAGCAGAAACTGATAGATATGGTCAGTATTCACTCTCTGGTGAGTATGCGTATGACAGACCATTCCTTTGGGGTTCAAAAAGAACAGGTCCAGACCTTCACCGTGTAGGAAACTACAGAACAACGGATTGGCATGAAAATCACATGATGGATCCTATTTCAGTTGTTCCTGGTTCAATTATGCCAGCATATAAACATCAGTTTACAAATGTTGCAGATATTGAAACAGCATATGCTGAAGCAGTAACTGTAAAAAATGTATTTGCAACACCTTATGGTGATGAGTTCCAAGCTACAAGAGCAGCTTGGGAAGCTCATAAGCCAAAAGTATTGGCTGATGCACAAGCAATTGTTGCTGACATGAAGAACAAAGATGTTAAAGAAGCAGTTGCATCAGGGAATGTTCCTGAAGTTGTAGCACTTATCGCTTATCTTAACAGATTGAAGTAGTGAGAAAAAATGGATATTAGAGAACTTCAAGGCTATGCCAGTTTCTTTATGACCATTTTTTTAGTGGTGATCTTATATTGGTATATCATATACCTCTATAGAAGTGAAAAAAAAGGTGAAAAGGACTATGAAAAGTTAGGTAACATTGCTTTAGATGATGAAATCGACAGCAAGCCTATCAATGACAGTTCTGCAACCCCAAGTGAAAACAAGGAGCAAGATAAATGAATGCGTTAATGATAAAAGGACTTCTCTTCGCAGCAGTGCTTATCGGTGCTACGATTTATGTAGTTAATTCGATGAACATTGATCTGAGTGATCCTATCAATATGATTACGATGATCGGTGCTGTAGCAATTGCAGTTATAACTGTAGGTGTTGCGGTCAAGTATATCAACCAGATGAAAACAGATACAGCTGGTGGAGAACTTTGTGAAGATAATTGGGACGGTATCGGTGAGTATAAAAATGAACTTCCAGGTGGTTGGGCATGGTCATTCTTTGGTACATTGGTTTGGGCAATGTGGTACTTTACTATAGGTTATCCTGTAAATGGGTACAGCCAAATTGGTGAGTGGAATGAAGAAGTAAAAGCATATAATGCTAAGTTTGAAGCTACGCATAAAAATGCAGATGCTGCAACACTTCAACAAATGGGTGAATCAGTATTCTTGGTACAGTGTGCCCCATGTCACGGTGCTACAGGTGATGGACTTTCTGGTAAAGCACATGACTTTACAAGCAGAATGAGTAAAGCACAGATTCTTGATGTGATCAAAAACGGTTCAAACCAACTTGGTTACCCAATGGGTGCTATGCCTCCAATGATGGCACAAGGTGCAGATGCTGAAGCTATCGCAACGTATATTGCCGGTGGAATGAAAGGTGAACAACCTGCATCATTTGCTGCCTGTGCAAGTTGTCATGGAGCAGATGGTAAAGGTATGAACGGTATGTCACCAACGCTTGTAGGGTATGATGCTACACTTGTTAGTAAAATATTACAAAACGGTAAGAAGGGTGCATTAGGTAAGATGCCATCATTTAAAACTATGATTACCCCAGTACAAGAAAAAGCATTGACTGTTTATATTCAGTCATTGGTAAACTAAGGAGCTTAAAATGGCAGAAAATACAAACAGAGGCGTTTTTGGCCTCCATGGTGTAACAGGTATGTTGATAGCAACTGTACTTTTGCTAAGTATCCTTGTAGTTTTAACTATATGGGGCCTTGGTGTACAACAAAAGTCAGCATCTAATTTTTATGACCCAACACCTATCACAGGTAGTTTGGATAATGTTAAAATGAATAGCACTGAAAATGCAAACTTTGCATTTAAAGATGCTAAGTAATACATAAGGGATAAATAATGATTACAATTATGGATAAAGTATTGGCTTGGTTTATGGTTATCTCTGCTGTCTATACAGCATGGGCAGTGCTTACACCTAACCACCTTTTTATAGGATAATTTATGTTCAAAGTTCAAGTAAGGTTCGCCTTGCTTGCTTTGTTACTTCCACTTCTACTGAACGCAACGCACATTTTCAAAGATGACATTTTAAAACCTGAAGCTTCAAAACTGATTGAAGAGATGGCAGATGAGTTACTCTCAAAAACAGGGATAAATGGATATTTAGTTGCAACCAATGAAAATTTCCCGGAGAGATTTAATTTGGTTACTTATAGTAAGAAGTATGAAGCTAGCATGAGCAAGCCATACGTAATGTTGATATTTGCACCCAATGCAGTGATTACAGCTAAATCTGGTGAAAAAGGGAGGGTCGCACTCATCCCTTCTGCAAAAAAGATAGAAGCACTTTATGATAAAAGTGATGTCATGGATGCAACGATAGATGTTATAGCCGTAAAAGATAAAAACACTATAGAAGACAAACATAACATTGGGGTATTACAAGGTTTTTCTGAATTAGCAGACCAAATAGCTGCATCAAAAGATGTTGAGATGACTACAACACTGCCAAATGAGACACGACTAGTTGTTGGTATTTTGGAAGTGATTGTTTTGATTGGTGCACTGTTGGTCTTTTGGATGTTTATGTTTAGGCCACTATATATGAGGATAAAAAATGGCAAACAATAAAGAGAAAACCTACTGGCCGCATATGATACTTGGTTTCCTTGCATTAGGTGTCACACTGAGTTACTGGACAGTAAAGTCTGCTTCCTCTATGCCGGTTCAAGAGTCTAATAATTTTATGTTGAAATATCAGATAGCTGATATGAATATCAATGAAATTATAGAAAGAAAAATGGCATTTGACAAACACTATACTATCAATATAAAAGATGTAGAGACTATGGAAATGAAAGATAACATTCATAGTAAGCGAAAAGAAGTGGATAATGTAAACCTTGTACAAGGGCTTAATGCATTTAACTACACTATAGTAGCAAAAGACGGTACTGTTATAAAAGATGCAAATGTGACATTTTTATTGACGCAGCCGCATAGTGTTAAAGAAGATCAACTGATTGAAAATATTCCATTTGTTGATGGTAAATTTCATGTTAGTGATATTGACATCACTAAACCAGGCAGATATACACTGCAGTTAAGAGCAAAAGTAGGAGAAACCATAGGTTACTCTGAAACACCTGCATATTTGAAGCCTTAGTAAAACATTTGTAGGTCGGGGTGTCCCCACCCAGACTTTACTTCGAAATACTTATTGATTTTTGATTATATGCAATCTTTTGTCGGGGTGAGGACACCCCGACCTACGGTTAAAATATGCTATACTACAACCCATGAATCAACTCTACATATATCCTACATCAAGAGCCTTAAGAACAGTAAGTTCACAGCATAAAGAACAAGATGGATTTCTTCCTGCACTTATGCGTATGGATGAGTTTGAACAGCGTGCCATTCTCTTAGAAAACAAAATACAAATCGATCCTTTGCAACGTATATTACTTTTACGTGAAGCAGCAAGTTTTGAAGCCTTTGATGATCTGAAAGTAGATTTGTCATTGGTTCGTTTTTTTACCAAAAGTGATGCCTTGTTTAAGTTTTTTGAAGAGTTGGCAGTGGAGCAGGTTGGATTTGACACTTTGGCTGATGCAGATGCGTACGCAGAGTTTGAAACACATCTGTCCATACTAGAGAGACTTTTAGAAAATTATAAAAAGCTACTTGAGGTAAAAGGTTTTACAGATAAAGCCTTTATCCCAAGTACTTATAAACTTAATGAGGGTTTTTTAGAAGGTTATGAAATCATAGAGATACATTTAGAAGGGTATTTAAGTCACTTTGAGTTAGAACTCTTGGAATGTGTTGCACAACAGACACCGTTGATCATACACTACACAACCTCTAAATTTAACATGAAGATGCAAGAACGGTTTGAGTCTATAGGAATTGTTTTACCTAATCATAAACACGTTAGTTTTTCTCTGACAGATAAAAAAGTGATCAGTGCAGTGAATAATGATGCAAGTATTAATGCTAAGGTATTTTCAGTTGAAGAAAAAGAAGAACAGATAGCTCTTGCTTTCGTACAGATAGAGCAGATGGTAAATGATGGTATAGCTCCTGAAGAGATAGTACTTATCTTGCCTGATGAGAGTTTTAAAGAACACTTTACTCTTTTTGATACACACAGTAACCTAAACTTCGCAATGGGCTATGACTATAGCAAAGGTCACATCTATAAATCACTTGAAGCACTTTATGGACATTGGCAAAATTTTGATGCGGAGAGTAAGTACTTGCTGGAACGTTATGGTTTTAACCTTGAAGAGGTAGAGAAATTAACATCTACAAAACGATGTAGTGTAGGAGTGTTTTTCTCACTTATTGATGGATTGAAATTATTGGACACCCCTTTGGTTGATGGAGAGAAAAAAGAGAAATACAGTGAACGTGTGCAAGAAAAATACTTGCACTTCTTGAAAATATTTGACAGACAAGAATTAAGCCACAAAGAGTGGCTCTTTTTATGGCTGAAAGCACTTTCTCAGATCACCATAGATGATGTAAGAGGTGGACTCATCACTGTAATGGGTGTACTTGAAACAAGAGGTGTAAGTTTTGAAGGTGTGATAATTGTAGATTTCAACGAAGGTATTGTTCCTGCAACTTCAAGTAAAGACCAGTTCCTTAACTCTTCAGTACGTGCCTTTGCAAATCTTCCTACCAAAAATGACAGAGAAGCTTTACAAAAGCAGTACTATAAACGTTTACTTGAACAAGCCAAAGAGAGTACCATTATTTATAGTACCAGTGATAATAAACTTCCTTCCAAGTTCCTCTATGAGTTGGGACTAGATAGTGCAGTGCAAACACAAGCACAATTCAACCTGTTTTATGATCAGCCTTCACAACTCACAGAAGAAAAAGACCCTTTGGTTGAACATTTTAATGCACATGATATTGTCTGGTCTGCATCACGCCTTAACACCTATTTGGAGTGTAAACGTAAGTATTATTACCGTTATATACAAAAGATAAACGCGAAGAAAGAAGATGATCTAAATGAGGGTGCATTTTTACATTTACTGTTAGATCATCTGTATAGAGAAAGAAATAGTTATGAGTCTAAAGAAGAGATGCAAAAAAATATAGACATCCTTTTAGATAAGTTGCTTCCTTTTGATGATGCCAAAATGGCTTACCAAAAACTACTCTGGAAAGAAAAACTAAAAGGTTTCGTTAGCTCACAGATAGAACACTTCAAAGCAGATTGGAAAGTAGTTGAGAGAGAAAAAGAGTTCCAAGGTAATATAGGTGGTCTCCATTTCAAAGGCCGCATAGACCGCATAGACCAAAATGCTACAGATACACTTGTACTTGACTATAAAAGTGGACAAACCAAAGAAGCCAATAAAACGAAGAATCTGGAAAAGTTAACAGATTTTCAAATGAGTATTTATCAGCAAATGTTACAAGCAAAATATCAAAATATCAACCTTGCTTTTTTAAAGATATTTGAAAATGGAGATATTGAAGAGATCACAGTATTGGAAGAAAAAAATGAATTGCTGTTTGAACATATTATAGAACTCAAACAGACTAAAAGTTTTGTAGCAAGTAAATGTGAAGATCTGCAAAAATGTAAATATTGTGAGTTTACTTTGATGTGTGAGAGAGGGGAGTATTTATGAGTTTCAAACCATTTTTAGCTTACTCTGCCTCAGCAGGGTCTGGAAAAACCTTTGCACTTTCAGTTCGATATATCTCCCTACTTTTTATGGGTGAGTCTCCTAGTTCTATTTTAGCCGCGACATTTACAAACAAGGCAGCAGCTGAGATGCGTCAGAGGGTGGTGGATTCTTTGCGTGGGTTGGCTGATGTGGATAATGCAGCGTTTACGGATGCTATCTGTGTGCAGACCGGACTCTCTCGTGATGAACTATTGGCGAAACAGCCAGAAGTATTGACTAGGTTTTTGGCTAGTAGTTCTTATATTGTGACATTGGATAGCTTTTTCTCTTCCATTTTGCGTTCTGCCTCTTTGGAGTTGGGGCTTGAACCTGATTTCGTGACCAAAGAACAGGGTGAAGATGAGCTGGAGAAGCATTTTCTTGAAGAGGTTCAGGCTGAAGGTTTACTTTCTTCACTTGTGAAACTAGCAATGGATATAGAAGATAAACGATTTGGTAAGATCTTCGATCTGATGCAGAATTTTTACAAAGTAGATCCACTTTTGCCAAAGCAGGAGGAGATGTCACTCTCTTTGGAGAAACAAGAAGAAGCTTGTGAAGTCTTACGTCTGAAGATGATCAAAGCACTGAGTGATACAGGAGCGGCAGAACGCTGTATGAAGCAGTTTGATACAAAGAGTATTAATGTATTATTTACTAAAGGGCTTTTTGAAAAGGAAACATTGGGAGAACACTCTTGGTTTAAAAAAGTAGCCAATGATGAAATAGAAGGACTTTATGCATTTCTCAAGAAGGAGTTGGCACTTTGGACAAAATCAAAAGAGTCCATTGTTTTGCATAATCTTTTTAATATCTATGACTATTACAAAAATGCAAATATCACAAATGCTAAAACCTCAGGCGTACTTAGTTTTGATGATCTGACCTACTTTACTTATAGACTTTTGCATGAGAGTATCTCAAAGGAGTTTTTATATTTCAAAATAGATTCGAAATTCAAGCATATACTTTTGGATGAATTTCAAGACACTTCAACGTTACAGTTTTTGCTTCTGAAGCCACTCATAGATGAAATCTTTGCAGGGCATGGACAGAGTGAGTTTAAATCTTTCTTTTATGTGGGAGATACCAAACAGTCACTCTACCGTTTCCGTGGTGGAGTAGAAGAGCTGTTTGATAAAGTAGCTGAGAACTATGGTGTGAACATTGAACAGATGGATACCAACTATCGAAGTTCTAAAAATGTAGTAGAGCAAGTTAACCGATGGTTCGAACTAGTGATGGAAGGGTATGTGCCTCAAAAGGCTAATGGTCTTAAACGTGATGGTAAGATGGTAGATGGTTTTGTGGAAGTTCTAGAGTCTGAAGAGCTCATAGATGATGCAGTGAATCAAGTCAAAAGGCTTTTGGACTTGGGAGTAAATGTGGATGACATTGCTTTTTTGGTCAGTACCAACAAAGATGGACAAATGTTACAAGAGGCTTGTCAAACTGAAAAGATACATACACTCTTAAAAACTTCAAGCTCCTTAAAGAACATGCCGCGTATTGCAGCACTGGTTGCGATGGCATCTTATTTGTTTTATGGTCAGAAGATAGATGCACAGGCATTGCTCTTAAAAGTGGGTAGATCATTGGATGAAGTAGATACAACTTGGTTTTCTGCTTTTATGTCTCCTCTGCAAGTAGTAGATAAACTTGTACGTGAGTTTGGATATTTTGATGATAATTTGAACATATTGAAACTTTTAGAGTTTGCATCAAATTTTTCTGATATACCAACGTTTATAGAAGAGTTTGAAACCTCTAGTATCTCAGTAGCTTCTAACACAGTACATGGTGCAAAGATCATGACGATACATGGTTCAAAAGGATTGGAGTTTGAGTATGTCATTTTGCTGGATAAGCTCACGCGTCCAAATAGTGATAAAGCAGCACTACTTTACCACTACAATGATAATTTGTACATAGATAAAATACTTTATCGTACTAAAGGCAGAGAAAATTTTGATGATGAGTATGCATCTATCATAGAGGAGCGAAAAGCCTCTTCCCTTAAAGATAGAAAGAATGTACTTTATGTGGCTTTGACACGCGCCGTGGAAGGGCTGATAGTGATCAAGAAGCCTAAAGATTCTATTTTTGATGAGATAGGGATGGGAGCAATGAGTGTAGGTGGGCTTCGACAGACTCAGCCAACAGATAGAACTTTGGTGCCTGAGCTTGTCGAAGGCAAAGTTACTATTTCTAACTATGGTACACAAGAGGTTATTACTCATGAAGAGGAAGAAGAGAAAGATTATGAGGCTATCTTGTTTGGTACGGCTTTACATTATACCTTAGAGATGTTGGGTAGCTTTGATGAGGTTAATTTACGTTCAGCGATGATCTCATTACAGAATCGGTATGGACAGCAATTGACTGCTGATAGTATAAGACAAATAGAACAGCGTGTCAAAAACTTGATAGAACATGAAGCATTTCTACATATACTTGATCAAGCAAAGATAAGTAAAGAGCAGTCACTAAGTTTTGAAGGAGAACTCAAACAGATAGACTTACTCTTGGAGTATGATGATCACTGTTTAGTCGTAGATTACAAGAGTTCTAAGAAATATGCTCTAAAACACCAAAATCAGGTAGGATATTATAAAAAAGCCATTGCTAAGATCACTGGAAAAAGAACAGAAGCAAAGATCATTTATCTGCTAGAAGAGGAAATCGAACTAGTAAGCTTAAGATAATCTTAATTTAAATAAATTTTAAGGTTAAGTGGGTACAATCCGTCCACAAAAGAGCGAAAGCTTCTATTTATACAAGGAAAATTCATGAAATTAACATCAGTTCTTAAACCTGCTGACGTACAACGTGACTGGGTTCTGATCGATGCTGAAGGTAAAACTTTTGGTCGTATCTTAACTGAAGTAGCGACACTTCTTAGAGGTAAACACAAGCCATCATTTACACCAAATGTAGATTGTGGTGATTACGTAGTAATTATCAATGCTGAAAAAGCAAAATTCTCAGGTGCTAAACTTGAAGATAAAGAGTATTTCACTCACTCAGGTTACTTTGGTTCAACTAAAAGTAAAAAACTTGGTGATATGTTAGAAAACCACACTGAAAAACTTTTCAGACAAGCGGTTAGAGGTATGCTTCCAAAGACTACTCTTGGTAGAGCAATGCTTAAAAAACTTAAAGTATATGCTGGTGCTGAACACCCACATACTGCACAAATCAATAAGGGAGCGTAAGCATGGCAACTATTTATGCAACAGGAAAAAGAAAAGCGGCTATCGCTAAAGTTTGGTTGACTCCAGGTAACGGCGAAATGCTTATCAACGGTAAAACACTTGACCAATGGTTAGGTGGACACGAAACACTTAAAATGAAAGTTAGACTTCCACTGGAAATCACAAAACAACTTGAGTCTATGAACGTTAAAGCAACTACACTTGGTGGCGGTTACTCAGCGCAAGCAGATGCACTTAAGCATGGTATCACTAAGGCTCTTGTAGAGTTTGAACCATCTTTCAGAGCACTTCTTAAACCAATGGGTCTTCTTACTAGAGATAGTAGAGTTGTTGAGCGTAAGAAGCCAGGTAAGAAAAAAGCGAGAAGATCTCCGCAATTCTCAAAAAGATAGTCTGTCTTTTTGCAAAAGTCTTTCGAGACTTTTTACCTTTTTGCAAGAGTTTTTCTCTTGCAAACTACTTCAATCCTAATTTGGATTTACCAAATAATAACTTCCTGCAAATAAAATAACAATAATGAAAAGATATTTTACCGCAACAGCAGTAAAACTCACAACCTGACATCCTGTACATGAAATGACTCTGCTTGCCTCATATTTGGCATAAGCAAAATAAACTACCACTAAAACCAGTGATGCGATCGTAGCAAAGATATCATAGCTGTATAAAGATTCTAATGTCTCTTTTTTAAAGTCAAACAGCGGTGAAAAAAGTGTCAGTCCTTCAAAAAAGAGAAGTTTGGACATAACACTTTTAAAATACTCTCTTTTGGAGATAGTCGAGTTGGCATTGAATTCACCGGTTGATCCGGAAATAGAGAGATTTTTCTCAACACGTTTCCTGTTTTTTCTATCTAATTTATTGGCAAAAGTACCACCAAATGTGTAGTCAAATTTTCTTTGAAGTAGAAAACCATATTGTCCTTCAGCACTCATGGAGTGTTGTGCTCCTGTTCTGTCCTGATATACAAAACTGATCTTTTCATACCGAGGTATCTCTTCTTCTATATTGGGTAGATAGAGAGAAGTTTCAACTGAGGTTGTTTTACCTTTGACTTTAAGTACACGTGGGTTGATGAACTCTTGCCAATTTCCTTCAGGGTCTTTGACAACAACAACAGAACGAGGAACTGCTATCTGTATGGCAGCCAACCCTTCTGCATTATGCGCTTCTATAGTATCTTTTAGATCATCTATAAGTGTGAAAAGTTCGCTATCAAAATGTCGTACATCTGCTGAAGCAATATTGATCCGTTCATCAGGATAGAGAATGAGTTCTTTAACCATGTGCTGCCTTTATCTGTTGGAAGTTTTGTTGTAAAGTAGGGAATATATAGAAAAGGTTATTGAAAATTAAACTTTTGTATTTATTCCCAAGCAGGAGCTTGGGAAAAAGATCTTAGTGGTGACTTTTTAAGATCAACATTGTCATTCTAATGTTGATAGCAACAAATCTAACGATTTGCCAGAGTATGCATGTTCTCATGAATTTTTGAAATCCCATTGGCATCATTGTACCAAACTGTGGGCTATATGGCTCGATATGATTTAAATGTTTTGACATATTAGTCTCCTATTACAATTAATTTTATTTTTTGTAGGGTGGAAAAATTCCACCCTTATAGTGTATTTAAAGGTGGGCACTGCCCACACTACATATAGCCTACTCTGGAATTAAAGTCCAACCCGGCTTAAGTTTTGCTTTCCAGATAAAGGCATGGTGAAGGATATGTTTAACCCAGTGTGCTGCTAGTCCTAGCTCACCTGTAGTTCCGTTCATATCTCTACCCACTCCAGGATACTTTTCAAAGTCAGGAATAATAGGATATACAGTCATTGCTGCTGCTGTACCTGTAAATAGACCTTTACCCGCACTTGCAACACATGCTGCTCCCATCTCTGCCATACACGCTGTGTGGGTCGGCTCTGTAGCACCATTTACCATCATATCTACAACACTTTGCGCAACAGCTTTACCCATCATTGCTGAAGGCATACCTGTTCTTGGAGGTGTAGGGTTGATCGGTGTTCCGTTTGGTGAAGCCATTGGTTTAGAGATCGTGTGTGGTGGTGCAAACGCAATACCTACTGCGAACATATTATTATATGTCGGGTTTTGAAGTGTTCTAGGCCAGTCAGATGCTTTCCAATTCTCATAAGCACCTGCATCATACTTCGCATCAACTTTCATAAATCCGTTTGGAGCGAAGACAGTATCTGTGATATCGGCACCATCTTTAGCGAAAGCTTTAAGGCCTACACCAGCAAATGGAGGAATGAGCATTGCAAAGTCAAACTCTTGCTCATCCATTTCACCATCAAGTGATTCATAGGTTACTTTACCTGCTTCAACGTTATTTACGTGTGCTCCCAAGATCCAGTCCATACCTCTTTCGGCATAGAGTGACTCTGCAAATACTTTACTCGAAGTTGCGTAACCACCCATACTGAAGTGGATACCACCCATACCAAAGTCACCTAGGAAAGATTCATTCGTGATGAAGATAATATCTGCCATATCTCTTACACCTTTTTCTTTCAGTGTATGCTCAATGTTAAAGATGTACTCAAATGCTGCACCTTGACAAGTACACATTCCGTGACCTGTACCGATAAGGAAAGTTTGTCTTTCACCTTTTTTCATCTTTTCAACACAGGCATCAAGCTCAAGAGCAGCATGGATAGCATGGTCTGCTGTACATACAGAAACAGTATGCTCACCAAGTCCGCCTTTACCATCACTGAGTCCAGGAGTTGCACCAAAGTTTAGTTTTGGTCCTGTTGCATTGATGAGATAATCATATGTAAGTTCTTCGCTTTGACCCTCTTTTCCCTGACCTGTATATTCCATAGTGATATAAGGTGTATCATTCTCAGCATTTCCTTCTGGATGGATAGAAACAGCTTTTGCTTGTCTGTAGTCAATTCCGGCTTTTTCATACACTGGAGCAAGAGGGAAAGTAACCTCTTCTTTTGACATCTCACCTACCCCTACCCAGATGTTAGATGGAATCCAGTTCCATAGTGCATTTGGTGTAACAACCACTACTTCGTGTTCGTTCCCCAGCCATTTTCTTGCAAATGATGCAGCAGTGTGTCCAGAGACTCCACCACCCATAATTATCAATCGTGCCATAGCTTTCCTTCATGTTAAAATATTGTTCGTCTTAATTCTAGGGTAACAATATTTAAATGTAAATTAATTCTTATAATTTAATCTTTTTAATTATAAATTCTTATCTATTTAGTTAGTTAAAACTATTATGTTACTTTTGTTAAGAAGCATATAATACAATTCAAATAAATTTAATTGATGAAATTAGGAGTCATTCTGTATGAATTAATGGAGCTGTCTAATAGTTAAACCCGAATTATGATAAAATCTATTTTTAACACTAGAGAATAGGTATTTGGAAGAATAAATCAAAAGAAAGGTAACTCTAAAAATCAATGAACAGATTATTTGTTAAAATTCTTTTATTACTATTTCTAACTGTTAGTGCTTATTCAACTGTTTGGAATAGCCCTCATAACAATAAAAAAGTAAAAACGGAGACTCTGTTTTCATCATTTTCTTTACCTCCCAAGCGACTCGATCCAGTTGTGTCATACAGTGCCAATGAATGGGCTATCATCGGTCAGATCTATGAGCCGCCTTTGCAATATAATTACCTTAAACGACCTTATGAACTTGAGCCTCTTACTTTAACAAAGATGCCAACTATCTCTTACTTGGACAAAGAGGGAAATAGGATAGATGAGAGTTCAGATGAAGTGATGTTTTCTGAATATCGTTTAGATTTGAAAAAAGATGTCAAATACCAAAATCATCCATCATTTGTAAAAGATGCAGAGGGTAGGTTAGTTTATGGTGCATTGACTGAAAATGAATTGGAGACTGTTCACTCGCTTGATGATTTTAAAAAAACTGCAACGCGTAGATTGGTAGTGTCTGATTATGCGTATGCCATCAAGCGCATGGCAGTAAGACAAAACCACTCACCTATTTTGGACAGTATGCAAGAGTATATTGTTGGCTTAGAGGAGTTCTCCAAAGAGATCAGCAAAATAGCAAAAGAGAAAAAAAAGAGTGATAAAACTTTAGATCTGCGTCCTTACTCTATCTCAGGGATTAAAGTGATAGATGACCATACTCTGACTATCAAGATAAAAGGTCGCTATCCTCAATTTCTCTACTGGCTCAGTATGAACTTCTTTGCACCTATCCCTTGGGAAGCAGATCTATTTTATCAGCAGAGTGGTCTTATATCAAAAAACCTAACACTTAATTGGTTCCCTGTCGGAACAGGTGCATACTATTTAGCTGAAAATAATCCAAACAGACAGATGAGATTGGTTGTAAATCCAAATTATCACAGTGAGAACTATCCAGCATTGAGCAAAGAGGAGATAGAAAAATCGAATGTCTCAAAAGAGCTACTCAAAGATTCAGGGAAAAAGCTTCCATTCATTAAAGAGATCATCTACTCGCTTGAAAAAGAGAGCATACCTCTATGGAATAAGTTTCTCCAAGGCTATTATGATGCATCAGGAATAAGCTCTGAAGCTTTTGACCAGGCAGTACAGATCTCATCAACAGGAAATATGGGTCTGAGTGATGAGATGAGAGATAAGGATATTAAGCTAATAGGTTCAGTGCAACCCTCTAGCTTCTATCTGGCATTCAATATGGTTGACCCGGTCGTGGGTGGCTATTCTGCGTCAGCTAAAAAGTTACGCCAAGCTATAAGTATTGTTCAAAACCAGGAGGAGTATATCTCTATCTTTGCCAATGAACGAGGTATTGCAGCGCAAGGACCTATCCCTCCCGGTATTTTTGGTTATGAAGAGGGAGAGAAGGGAACCGATAGTGTTATATATGATTGGGTAGAGGGAAAACGGGTCAGAAAATCATTAGCAGCTGCTAAAAAACTATTGGCAGAAGCTGGGTACCCCAATGGAATCTCTGAAAAAACAGGTTTACCTTTAAAGTTACACTATGATACTACAGCTACAGGTCCTGACGATAGAGCTTTGATGGATTGGAGACGAAAGCAGTTTGACAAGTTAGGCATTCAACTGGTTATCAGAGCAACAGACTACAACCGTTTTCAAGATAAAGTGAGAAAGGGAAAAGCACAACTCTTCTCATGGGGTTGGAATGCAGACTACCCGGATCCTGAAAATTTTCTGTTTTTACTCTATGGTGGTAATGCAGCGGTCAATACAAACGGAGCAGGTATTAACAGTTCAAATTATCAAAATCCAGAGTTTGATAGACTCTTTGATGAGATAAAAACGATGAAAAACTCTCCACTTAGAATGAAAAAGATAAAAGAGATGGTAAAGATAGCAAGAGAAGATACCCCTTGGATCTGGGGAATACATCCTAAGTCTCTTGCACTCTCTCATAAGTGGTATACCAATGTTTTGCCTCATGCTATGGCAAACAATACACTCAAATATAAGCGGATCGATGCCAAGTCGAGAGTCCAGAAGCAAGAAGAGTGGAATCAGCCGGTGCTATGGCCTTTGATCCTATTGGCTCTTTTTATTATTTCTATGAGCTATCCACTCTATCATGCTTATCAGTCCAGACAAAGCGCTGTCATTAAGGGAGACAATTAAATGTTTGCTTATATTATTCGAAGAGTACTCTATGCTATTCCAATACTCATTGGTGTAAACCTCATTACTTTTATACTGTTTTTTATGGTAAACAGTCCTGATGATATGGCGAGAGCTCAACTGGGTGCAAAGCAGGTAACTCCTGAACTTATCCAATCATGGAAAGAGGAGAAGGGTTACGATAAACCACTTTTTATTAATGCTGAAGCAGAGGGAGTGGGTAAAGTAACGCATACACTTTTTGTTCAGGAGTCACTTAAACTATTCACTTTTAATTTTGGTTTTTCAGATGCCAACCGTGACATCGGATCTGATATCAAAGAGAGAATGGTGCCAAGTTTGGCTATTGCACTGCCCACATTTATGATCGCCCTGATCACCAATATCTCACTGGCACTGCTACTAGTTCTTTTTCGTGGTTCTGCTCTGGATACCAGTATGATGGTCATTGCCGTGATGATCATGTCAGTCTCCGGGCTTTTTTATATTATCGCAGGGCAAGTACTCTTTTCCAAGATCTGGCATTGGGTCCCTATCTCCGGTTATGAGAGTGGATGGGGTGGTATTAAATTTATTATCCTGCCTGTCATGATAGGTGTCTTTGCAGGAATTGGTTCAGGGGTCAGATGGTATCGCAGTATCTTTTTGGAACAGATAAATCAGGACTATGTGCGTACAGCCAGGGCCAAAGGATTGTCAGAACTTAGAGTACTCTTTGGGCATGTGTTACGAAACGGAATGTTACCGATCTTGACAGGTGTGGTAGTTGTGATCCCAACTCTGTTCATGGGAAGTCTCATTATGGAGTCATTTTTTGGGATTCCCGGGCTTGGGTCTTATACGATTGATGCGATCAACTCTCAGGATTTTGCTATCGTAAAAGCGATGGTCTTTTTGGGTTCTGTCCTGTATATTATTGGATTGATCCTTACCGATATTTCTTATACGTTATTTGATCCAAGGGTAAAACTATCATGACATTTGCTTTACTTTGGACAGATATTATGGTCTGGTTTTTGGTTATTTCACTACTGGTCTGGAGTCGGGTTATTTCTCGTTCTCCTCAAGTCAAAAAGCAGTGGCATACTATTTTTAAGTCAAGCATCGCTATGGCTTCGGCTATTATTCTACTCTTTTATCTATTGTTTACGCTGCTTGATTCCGTACATCTTCGTTTTTCTACTACGCCAACAGAGACAAAAAGTGAAAAAGTACTATACCAGGGAGATATAGTAAGTCTACTAGATCTACTGTTTGCTCATAATATAAAAAGTACAGAACGGACTTATTCTGCACCTTTTTCTACACATGAGTATGCCACGTCTATAGTGGTTGATGAGAATGGTGTGACCAAGCAGGAGTATCTGCCTTTAAAGCATGTGGGAAATGGAGATGATATTGTTGATAAATCTATTTTTGCTATTTTTATAGGGCTGATTATTAGTGGATCGCTGATTTTTGTACATATACTTTGGCGTAAAAAGAGAGGTTTTGAAAGCCAGTTGCCTTGGCGAACTGCTTACTTGACACTACTTTTTTTGGTAGTAACATTCACATGGTTCTACATGCTTAGTTACCACTATCATGTCTTAGGTACAGACAAGGTGGGTGGAGATGTACTTTATCAAAGTCTGAAGAGTATTCGTACAGGGGTGCTTATCGGGATACTTACCACTTTGATTATGTTGCCTGTAGCTATCATCCTGGGGGTGAGTGCCGGGTTGTTTGGCGGTTGGATCGATGATGTGATCCAGTATCTCTATACTACGCTAAGTTCTATTCCCGGAGTTTTACTCATTGCAGCGGGGGTGTTGTCTATGCAGGTGTTGATGGATAATAATCCTGGCTGGTTTGAGACTACACTGGAACGATCAGATCTACGTTTGTTGTTTTTGATCATGATACTGGGGATCACATCTTGGACCGGGCTTTGCAGGTTGCTTCGTGCAGAGACCTTGAAAATATCTCAAATAGAGTTTGTTACAGCGGCTAAAGCATTTGGTGTGGGTAAATTAACGATCATTCGCCGGCATATTATCCCCAACCTCATGCATATTATTCTTATCTCAGTGGTGCTGGATTTTTCCGGTCTGGTACTTGCTGAGGCGGTTCTCTCTTATGTAGGGGTAGGGGTTGACCCGACGATGCACAGTTGGGGAAATATGATAAACCAGGCCAGGTTGGAGATGGCAAGAGAACCGATGGTCTGGTGGTCATTGTTCTCTGCATTTGTTTTTATGTTTATTTTGGTGTTGGCTGCAAACCTCTTATCTGATCGTATTCAGAGAGTTTTGGATCCGAGGAACAAATCATGAACAGTATCTTAAGTGTAAAAGATCTGAGTCTAAGCATAGAAAGAGAGAGGCTTCTGAACTCTGTCAGTTTTGAGATCAAAAGAGGTGAGATATTTGCTCTGGTAGGTGAGTCCGGAAGTGGAAAATCTTTGACCTCTTTGGCTATTATGCGACTGCTTCCTGATGTTATATCGGTGAGTTCCGGAGACATTAAACTAAAAAATAGGTCTCTGTTCGCTCTTCCTGAATCACAAATGCAGAAGATCCGTGGTAGGTCGATCGCTATGATCTTTCAAGAGCCAATGAGTGCCTTAAATCCTGTTATGACCGTAGGTGAGCAGGTGGCAGAGGTGATTAAGCTACACTTGGGTTTAAAGAAAGATGACATTAAAAAGAAGGTTATTTCACTTTTTGAAGAGGTTGCACTGAAAGATCCAAAAGAGAGATATAACTGGTATCCTCATCAACTATCGGGTGGACAGAAGCAGAGAGTAATGATCGCTATAGCACTAGCCTGTGAGCCTGATCTGTTGATCGCTGATGAACCGACAACCGCACTGGATGTAACCATACAGGCACAAGTTTTAACACTGCTCAAAAAGATAAGAGATGAGAGAAATCTCTCTATACTTTTCATTACCCATGATATGGCTGTAGTTTCCCAAATGGCAGACAGAGTGGCTGTGATGCGCCAAGGAGAGATCTTGGAACAGGCAGATTGCAAAGTGTTTTTTAGTGACCCTCAACATCCTTATACTCAAAGCCTGTTAAAAGATGCCATGGGGACAAAAGAAGGTAGAGATAATAAAAAAGAGTCAGACAAACTGCTTGAAGTAGAAGATCTAAAAGTCTATTTTCCCATTAAAAAAGGTTTTTTCCAACGCACTGTTGGTTATGTGAAAGCGGTTGATGGTGTGACTCTCTCCATTCCAAGAGCTAAAACACTTGCTTTGGTCGGTGAATCAGGGAGTGGAAAAAGTACTATAGGTCAAGCGATACTCTCTTTGGTACCTATCACTAAAGGAACCGTAAAATTTGAGAACCAGGATCTTGGTAGACTGAGTCAGACAGAGTTAAAACCCTATCGTCGTAAGATACAGATTATTTTCCAAGATCCATTCTCTGCACTCAACCCTCGTATGACCATAGGTGACATTATACGTGAGGGTATGGTGAGTTTGGGTGTGGGTTCCAAAGAGAGAGCTTTACAAGATGAACATATAAAAGAACTTCTTTTAAAAGTTGACTTGGAAGCGGAACATGCCCATCGTTATCCTCACGAGTTTTCAGGAGGACAACGGCAACGCATAGGAATTGCACGAGCATTAGCTGTAGAGCCTGAGCTTATTATCTGTGATGAGCCTACCTCGGCACTTGACGTTACTGTGCGTTCGCAAGTACTTAAACTGCTTAAAAAACTACAACAGGAGTCGGGAGTATCATATCTCTTTATCACGCATGATCTGTCTATCGTTCCTATTATCGCAGATGAAGTAGCTGTGATGAAAGAGGGGAAAATAGTTGAACAGGGAACCATAGAAAATGTGATGGAGTGTCCTAAACATAAATATACGCAGAAATTGTTAAAATCTGCACCAAAGTTACCAAAATAAAGAGATAAAAATGATAATACTATTTGACTTAGACGGAACACTCATAGACTCGACTGAGGCTATACTTGAAAGCTTCAGTGTTGCATATAAAACATTTGAAGCAGAGGTACCGGCTGATGCGTTGATCAAAGCAGAGATAGGACATCCTCTGGATGCAATGTTCCAAACACTGGGTGTGGAAGAAGAAAAAGTATGGGATTATGTACATGCCTATAAGATGCACTATAGAAAGATAAGTTGTGCTAAAACCGTACTGTTACCACAGGCAAGAGAGGCTGTAGAACTCGCAAGTAAACATGCAACATTAGGTGTGGTTACAACAAAAACAGCAAAGTATTCTATAGAACTTTTGGAGCATATGGGATTAATGAGTTATTTTGATGTCCTTGTGGGTAGAGAAGATGTAGAAAATCCTAAGCCGCATCCAGAACCAGTACATAAAGCTTTGTTAAAGTTGCAACGTGATACAACTAAATGTTGGATGATAGGTGATACCTGTATGGATATGCATGCTGCCAAAGCTGCCGGAATAGAGGCGATCGCAGTAACCTGTGGATACGGTACTAAAGAAGTATTGGGTCAATGTACAGAAAATATTCATAAAGATGCGTTAGAAGCAATCACTTTTATAACGTCAAGTTAAAAAAAATGTAATTCCAAGCACCCTTTAAGAGTGCTAGCATTACAATAAGCGTAATACAATATATTTGATAGGAGAAATTATGGTAGAAATTAGATGGCACAGTCGTGCTGGTCAAGGTGCTGTAAGTGGTGCCAAAGGCTTGGGCGATGTTGTTGCAACAACAGGAAAAGAGGTACAGGCCTTTGCACTATATGGTTCTGCAAAAAGAGGGGCTGCACTGAGAGCCTATAATAGAATTTCAGATGAGCAAATTTTTAACCATGCAAAATTCATGCACCCGGATTTTGTTTTGGTGATTGACCCGGCATTGGCATTTACAGATAACATTGAAGTAAATGAAAAATCTGAAACAAAATATATTATTACTACGCACCTTTCAAAAGAAGAGCTTATTGCAGGTATACCTGCACTTAAAGGGAAAGAAGATAGAGTATTTGTAGTTGATTGTATAGAGATCTCTTTAGATACTATTGGAAGATCAATGCCAAATTCACCTATGCTTGGAGCATTTGTTAAGATTTCAGGTATGTTTGAATTGGATTATTTCTTGGAAAATATGAAAAGAGTACTCAGTAAATTCCCACAAAAAATTATTGATGCGAATATGGATGCGATTACCAGAGCATACAACGAAGTTAAGTAGAGAGGAAAAAGAATGCAAGATTTAAAATTAAAAGCAACTGACAATAGAGGTCTTCATCAGCTTGAAGCCGGTTTTGATCTACTGGGCTGGGATGAAGTAACACAAGGATCTGTCCTTTCTTCATTTGAAGGCGATGCTACAGATATCGTTAACTTAAAAGCAGAAGAGAGAGCATACTCTCACTATAACTCATATACAGCTACAGTTGCATCATGGAGAGTACAGAAACCTGTGTTTAACATTGATGTATGTATCGATTGTCAAAACTGTTGGGTATGGTGTCCTGATTCTTCAATTATCTCAAGAGATAAGCAGATGCTGGGGATTGACTATGATCACTGTAAAGGGTGTGAGGTTTGTGTGGAAGTATGTCCTACAAATCCAAAATCACTTTTGATGTTTGGCGAGAATGATGACATAGAGACAGCATTGTCTCAATGGCCAGAAAAAAAGAAAAAAGAAACGAAGTAAGGGACCATTATGGCAGTAAAATATGATTTAAATGACAGAGAAGTTTGGGACGGTAACTTTGCCGCATCTCAAGCACTAAGACAAGCACAGGTTGATGTTGTTGTGGCGTATCCTATTACACCTTCAACACCTATCGTTGAAAACTACGGATCATACGTTGCAAATGGCTATATAGATGGCGAGTTTGTAATGGTTGAGTCTGAGCATGCTGCAATGTCAGGATGTATCGGTGCTTCTGCATCAGGTGGACGTGTTTCTACGGCAACATCTTCACAAGGTTTTGCGTTGATGGCTGAGGTACTTTACCAGGCATCTGGTATGAGACTTCCTATCGTACTTAACGTAGTAAACAGAGCATTGGCTTCTCCATTGAATGTACGTGGTGACCATGCAGATATGTATTTGGGGCGTGACGCTGGCTGGATCCAGATGGGTGCATTTAATGCGCAAGAGGCATATGACCTTGCACTGTGTGCATTTAAAGTAGCTGAAAACCATGATGTAAGACTTCCGGTAATGGTACACCAAGATGGTTTCATTACTTCACACACAGCACAAAATGTTTATCCTTTAACAGATGAAGCAGCATACAACTTTATAGGTGACATCGTACCTGTAGATGATATGCTTGACTTCTCTAGACCTGTAACATATGGTGCACAAACAGAAGAAGATTGGCACTTTGAGCATAAAGCAAAACAGCACAAAGCATTGATGGATTCTCGTCCTATTATTGATGAAGTGTATGCTGAGTTTGAAAAGCTTACAGGTAGAAAATATAATAGAGTTGAATCTTATGATATGGAAGATGCTGAGGTAGCTATTGTAGGACTTGGAACTACAGTTGAAACGGCAAGAGTTGCAGCTAAGCAACTTAGAGAAGAAGAGGGTATTAAAGCAGGTGTTGTTGCGATCAGATGTTTCAGACCGTTCCCTTTTGATGAGGTTAGAGATGCTTTGGAAAATGTAAAAGCAGTAGCTGTTACGGATCGTTCATCTCCAGGTGGAGCAATGGGTGCATTCTATAATGAAGTAGCTGGAGCACTTTATACTACAGTGAACAGACCACTTGTAACTAACTTCATTTATGGACTTGGTGGACGTGACTTCTCGATCGATGAAGCAAAAAGAATATTTAAAGAGCAGAAAGCACATGCTGATGCAGGACATATTACAACAGATATCCAACAATTCTCAGGACTTAGAGGTCCTCACCTTGGATACTTCCAAACGAAAAGAGGTTAATTATGGCAATTACATCGATAAAAAACTTAAAAGAATTTTCAACGAACAACGACAGATTTGAGGGTGCACATACTCTCTGTCCTGGTTGTGCGCACTCTATGATCGTTAGAGAACTTATGAACTGTACAGATGACAATCTTGTTATCTCTGCAAACACGGGTTGTCTAGAAGTATCAACAGCGGTTTATCCGTTTACTTCATGGGATACATCTTGGATCCATATCGGATTTGAAAATGCGGCAACAGCGGTTACTGGCGCAGAAGTAATGCATAAAGTAAGAAAGAAAAAAGGTACACTGAAAGACAACGATGCTCCAGTGAAGTTTGTTGCATTTGGTGGTGATGGTTCTACTTTTGATATCGGTTTCCAATGGCTCTCAGGTGCTATGGAGAGAGGTCATGACTTTACATATATTTGTTTAGATAACGAAAACTATGCAAATACAGGTGGTCAGAGATCATCAGCAACACCTATTGGTGCAACGACTTCAACTGCGCAGGCAGGTACACACTCTTATGGTAAAAAAGAAAAGAAAAAAGACATCATTTCTATTATGGCTGCACATGGTTCTCCTTATGTTGCTCAATTGGCTCCAAACAAATGGAAGTCAATGGCAAAAGGTTTCCAAAAAGCACTAGAGATTGAAGGTCCTTGTTTTATCAACACTGTTTCTCCTTGTTGTACAGAGTGGAGATTCGATCCAAAAGATACGATCAATATCACTGACTTGGCAACAGATTCATTGATGTTCCCGATCTATGAAATTATTGACTCTCATGAGCTTAATATTCTTTATAGACCGAAAAATCTTCTTAAAGTAGAAGATTATCTTGGTGCACAAGGGCGTTATAAGCACTTGTTCAAGCCTGAGTATAGACATGTTATTGATCAGATCCAGAGTGATATTGATAAAAACTGGGATATGTTACAGCGTCGCGAAGAAGCAAGAATCTAATCTTTCTTCTGCTTTTGCAGCATCTTTGACTGAATGGAAGCTGTTCCGTTCAGTCACTTACTATCAGTAAGCTCTTTCTCTCCACAACTTCTATTAAGCCAAATCTACTGCAAATTCAAAAGAAATCTTTAAATTCTTAAAAAATATATATATTACAAATGAAAAACGCTATAATCAAAAAAAACTTATAAGGAAATAACTATGCCATTATTAGACAGTTTTGCAGTAGACCATACAAAGATGATAGCACCGGCGGTAAGAGTTGCTAAGACTATGAGTACACCCAGTGGAGATGACATTACCGTGTTTGATCTTCGTTTTTGTGTACCAAATAAAGAGATATTATCAGAAAAAGGTATTCATACATTTGAACATCTTTTTGCAGGATTTATGAGAGATCATCTCAATAGTAAAAAGGTAGAGATCATCGATATCTCTCCTATGGGATGCCGTACAGGATTTTATATGTCTCTACTTGGTACACCTTCTGCGAAGAAAGTGGCTAAGGCTTGGGAGAAGTCAATGATGGATGTACTGAAAGTTAAAAAACAAAAAGATATTCCAGAGTTAAATAAATATCAATGTGGAACGTATAAGATGCACTCATTGGATAAAGCGAAAGATATTGCAAACACTGTATTGGACAGAGGTATTGGTATCATGAACAATGAAGAGTTAAAACTCAGTAAAAAAATTCTTAAAGGACTTTAAAATGTTTATTTTAATTCCTGTAGACAGTGACAATGGATTAGAGAGTAAAATTACAACATTAGCAGAGATGAAAACATGGGCACTTGTTGAATTTGAAGATGGAAAAGCTAAAACTGTACAGTTTTCTGAAGACAGAACAGCCTTTGGTATAGAGTGGATAGATTTTATCATCTTGGAAAATAAATTTGAAAATTATATGGAATTTATGGGTGAAGGGATGATGTGCCTTGTTAAACGTAAAGAAGAGACTGTAGAGGAAGTAGTATCTGCATTTGCATTTAAAGAGTTAGATGAGATAGGTATATAGTTTAATTGTACGATGAAACTTTAAGACCTCAAAAAGAGATCGTCCTCTGTGAAGATGGTACGAATACACTCTACTCAAAAGAGTTTGATGAACCCTATCACTCCACAAAAGATGGTGCTTTACACGAAAGTTTAGAAAAACATGTGAAGCCTTCTTTCTCTCTTAAGCAAGAAAATAAACAACTCACTATTTTAGATATCTGTTTTGGTCTGGGTTACAACACTTTTGCAACACTCTACTACATTAAAAAACAAAAATTCTCGACAAAAGTACATATACTCTCTCCTGAATTTGATGAAGGGCTTGTACGCTCACTAGATACATTTGATTATCCTCCGGAATTTGAGAATATCAAACATATTATAAAAGCCATAAGTCAAGATCTGTACTATGAAGATGAACAGTTTAAGATAGAGATCTTGCTTGGTGACGCAAGAGAAAGCATACATCAAATAAAAGATAAGATAGACATCGTTTACCAAGATGCTTTCAGCCCTGCACACAATCCCCTTCTTTGGACAACAGAATATTTTAGAGATATTAGAGCTATTTGTAAAGAGGATGCCATATTGACAACTTACTCTACTGCTGCAGCTATACGTTTAGGACTGTATGAAAATGATTTTCTCATTTTTGTACACAGAGCTGAAATGATGCGATACGCAACCGTAGCTAGCTTAAAAATGCTTGAGGATTTGGAGTATATAGATATGGAACTAAAGAAACAACGTAATACAGAAGCTAGAAGTATGAAAGATAGGGATTATCAATAGATATGAACTGCCAACCAAACAGTACCATTTTTGGTTTTTAAAACTTTATGAGGTGTTTTGGCTGGGATAAAAAGAGTATCACCTTTTTTAAGGACTTTCTCTTCATCTTCTAAAAGTAATGTGGCTTTACCCTCTATAACTACAACCCATTCGTCTTCATCTTGAATATATTCAACAGGTTCAACATCAGCTGAACTTACAATACGATTTATTTTGATATTTTTGTGTTCTAGTATGGTGGTGAAGGTTTCGCCAGTTTTTGGGGTGGTGTAGTCAAAAATATTTATATTCATATTTTGTTCTCCTCTCGTCATCCTCGGACTTGACCCGGGGATATAGAACTGTTATCTTATGCAAATTGTGGATCCCTGGGTCAAGCCCGAGGATGACGTATCAATAACTCATCTGCAAACTATCAACATCATCCCAACCCATACTCTTTTTTTGACTTCTGTGTGCCAAGATATGATCAATGTATCTGGCAAAAACATCAGTTTCTATATTAAGCTTTGTTCCTATTTTGTAATTCTTCATCAATGTTTCTTTGAGGGTGTGAGGGATGATGGTGAGTCTAAAGTTATCATCTCCTACATCATTGACGGTCAAAGAGATGCCATCTATGGTGATGGAACCTTTGGGGATAATGTGTGCAATGTACTTTTTATCTACTTTGATGATGAAGTCTGTAGCATTCTCTCTAGGGGTGATCTGTGAAACTGTACCGACACAATCTACATGCCCCTGTACGATATGCCCTTCAAATCTATCATTCATCATCATGGCTGGTTCCATGTGTACGGCACCTGAGATCTTACTCTCATCGATGATAGAACGTGTTTCATCTGCAAGTTCCAAGTCAAAGCCGTCAGAGTTTACTTTGATCACAGTAAGACATACTCCATTGATGGCAATAGAGTCACCAAGCTTTGCTGGGTGCTTTGACTTGATTGTTAGAATGTTGTTTTGGTAGCTTTTTACTGTTGCGATTTCGCGGATTAGACCTGTGAACATATGACCTCAATTTATTTGGATATAATTCGATTATTATAGCGAAAATAAATGTATTTTCTCGTTCCCATGCTGTGCGTGGGAATGCATATTTAAATATGTTAGACTAAAAAAGTTTGGTTTATTTACTTAAAGTGATGTATGCATTCCCACGGAAACCGTGGGAACGAGGGTGAGGTAAGGTTTTTTATGAATTATGAAGTCATAGTCATTGGTGGTGGTCACGCAGGGATAGAAGCTTCTTTAGCTTCTGCGCGTATGGGTGTAAAGACACTGATGATAACAATTTTAGCAGAACAGATAGGGGCATCTTCTTGTAACCCTGCCATAGGTGGGCTGGCAAAAGGTCACTTGGTACGGGAAGTAGATGCTCTTGGTGGTGAGATGGGGTTGTGTACTGACAAAACAGGTATACAGTTTCGTACACTCAATGCTTCCAAAGGTCCGGCAGTCAGAGGATCTCGTGCACAGATCGATATGGATGCCTATCGCATTTATATGCGCAACGTAGTACTAAATACACCTAGTTTGGATGTCAAGCAAGAGATAGCTGATGGTCTTATCGTAGAAGAGGGTGAAGTAAAAGGTGTAACCACACAACTGGGTAACAGATATATGACCCCTAAAGTGATCATCACGGCAGGAACATTTCTTAATGGACTTATCCACATCGGTGACAAGCAGCAAACTGCAGGACGACAAGGGGAGTTTGCTTCTGTTGAGTTGGCTGAGTACTTGAAAGAACTTGGACTGGATATTGGACGTTTAAAAACAGGTACCTGTGCAAGAATTGATGCCAAATCGGTTGATATCTCTGTAATGGAAGTCCAACCAGGTGATACACCTCCACCACCTTTTTCTTTCAGAACGGATAAAAAAACATTTAATCCTAAACAGCTTCCCTGTTATGTGACATATACAAATGAGACAACACATGAAATTATAGAAAGTAATTTTGACAGAGCACCTCTTTTTTCCGGACAGATAGAAGGGGTAGGACCTCGTTACTGTCCAAGTATTGAAGATAAGATCAGCCGATTTAGAGACAGGCCAAGACACCAGATATTTGTTGAACCTCAAACAATAGATGAGACAGAGTACTACATCAATGGTATGAGTACCTCTTTACCTACAGATGTGCAACTTGAAATGGTTCGTTCTGTAGAGGGTATGGAAAATGCAAAAATCGTCCGTTATGGTTATGCGATAGAGTATGATTATGTTCAGCCTACGGATCTGAAACATACATTAGAGACTAAAAAGGTCAAAGGTCTTTACTGTGCAGGGCAGATAAATGGGACTACCGGTTATGAAGAGGCAGCAGCACAAGGGCTTATGGCAGGGATAAACGCTGCACTGAGTATCCAAGATAAAGAACCGTTTATACTTAGACGTGATGAAGCGTATATCGGTGTACTTATAGATGATCTGGTAACCAAAGGAACCAAAGAGCCGTATCGTATGTTTACAAGTCGTGCGGAGTATAGATTATTGCTCCGTGAAGACAATGCAGATATGAGACTTTCACATTATGGAAAAGAACTGGGACTTTTAGATACTGCATATATGGAACAGTTTGAAAAGAAGAAGGCAAACTTAGATGAAGCATTGGATTATCTTAGGGTAAACCATGTTACACCTACAAAAGAGTTTTTGGCCAAGTTAGAATCTATAGGTGCAGTCAAAATCAATGACCGAACCTACTGGATGGATGTGATAGGGCGTGGTGATTTTAACAGAGAAAAGTTAGTGACACTCTTGCCTGAATTTGACAAATACGATGATGAAGTGATGGATCAGATACTGGTAGAGGCTAAATATAGCCGTTACATAGAAAAGCAACAGCAACAGATACTCAAAATGGATGATATGCTTAAGATCAAAATACCACATGGTTTTGTCTATAAGAATATCTCCGGTTTGAGTAATGAGATAGTAGAAAAACTGGAAACAGCCACTCCTCCTACCTTGTTTACAGCGTCACAGATATCTGGTGTTACACCAGCAGCGTTGGAGATCATTCATGTGCATATAAAAATGGCACAAAGAGGAAAAACACCTAAAGGAAAAAATTAATGTTATTTTACTATGCAAATTCAGGACACAAAATAGGGCTTGAGAGAGTCAGACGAGGTGCAGCTTTACTGAAAAGACTTGAAGCCAATGGAGTGGAAACACAACTCTTAGTTAATGACTTTCGTGCGGGGCTCGTGGCTAAAGAGTTGGGAGTGAAAGAATATGTAACTGTTGAGACTGTACAAGATATAGATGCTATTGCTCAATTTGGAGATAGTATTATTATAGATTCACCTGAAGATGATCATGGACGTTTGGTGAAGTATTGTGAAGACTTTAAAAATGTTTGGCGTTTTGAAGTGGGTAATGATGATGTATCCGTACATGGTGAAACTTTGTTTAAGGTAGAGTGTAAGGATGAGGGTTGTGTAGATGCTGTAATCATAGATGATACATATTTTGAAGAAACAGCGAAAGAAGAACGTACACTTTTCTTTTTAAGTGACGCCGATTATGATAAAATTATTTTAAGCAATGAAGCATTTTTTAATGAGCTTGATATGGAACTGCTTCTTGGTAATTACTTTTTTGTAAAGTATGAGGATGACTTAGCTAAACTTTTTTCTACGTTACATGAGCCTGAAGAGTATGAGGATCTTATCAAAAGTAGCAGTCGTATCGTTACAGCCTCTGCACAGACGGCTTTAGAGGCTAAAGTGAGTGGTGCAAAAGTGATTTATCTTAGTATTTCAAATAATGACCTTTATCCTGTCGAACTTTTAAAAATATATGGCATAGATGTTGTAAATGGTTTTGATGCTGAAGATGTAGCTAAATATTTGAAAGAAGAACAACAAGCTTCTCCAAAAATCCTAAAATACCTTGATCACAAAAAAATTACATCAACCTTATAAATAAAATTGATGTAAGTGAATTCAGACAATTTTTGTCTTAATTTATTTACAGTAACAATCAGATTAAATAGAGAGTAATTTTGATTTAAGTCAATCCTATTTAAACACAAATAGCCTATAATAAGAGACTAAAACTATTATTAAGGAAGGAAATAGGTATGGGAAAAGACGTAAAAGGTCGTAGAGACTTTATGGGTATGGCTCTCGGTGGTTTTACCGCATTAGGTGGTATTGGCGCTTTATATGCAATGAAGCGTAGCTGGGATCCATTGCCAAGTGTAAAAGCAGCTGGTTTTACAACAGTTGATCTAAGTGGTGCAAAAGAGAATGTGCTAAATGTAGAGAAGTGGAGAGGTAAACCTATCTTTGTTTTGAAGAAAACAAAAGATATGAAACCTGATGATAGAGATGTTGTTGTGGGTTCTGACAGATATCATGTATCTATAGGTCTTTGTACACACTTAGGTTGTATCCCCGCATATAAGCCAGAAAAACATATATTCTTATGTGCTTGTCACGGTGGAGAGTTTGATGCAAGTGGACACGAGACATTTGGGCCTCCGCCAAGCCCACTGGAAGTTCCACCATTTAAAGTTGATGGACAGAAGCTTGTATTAGGTGAAGCCGGTCCTGAATACAAAAAAATGCTAGACGCCGGTCTAACGGTATAAGGGGGAGAGCATGGCAAAATTTGAAAAAGCAAAAAACCTCAATGAATGGATGGATCAACGTTTAGCAGTAAATACGCTAAAAAAAGTAATGAATACAGAATATTGGATTCCAAAAGATATCAACTTCTTATGGGCGATGGGTATGGTGTTGGCAGCAACATTTGGTATACTTACCATAAGTGGTATTTTCTTATTGATGTACTACAAGCCAGATACAGCAACAGCATTTGATAGTGTAAACTATACTATCATGACTGAAGTAGGTTATGGTTGGTTATGGAGACATATACATGGTATAGGCGCATCATTGGTTTTCTTGATCATCTATATTCACATGTTAACCGGCATCTACTACGGTTCATATAAAAAAGGTAGAGAACTTATCTGGTTATCAGGTATGGCGCTTTTTGTTGCATTCTCAGCAGAAGCATTCTCTGGATATATGTTACCATGGGGACAGATGAGTTACTGGGCCGGTATGGTTATTACTAACCTATTCTCCGGTGGTTCACTTGAAGCGTATGGTTTGGTTGAGTGGATCAGAGGGGATTATGTTCCTGGTGATGCGTTCTTGACTAGATTCTTTATGCTGCATGTATTCTTGCTTCCATTGGTGATCATCGGTCTTATTGTACTTCACTTTGGTACATTGAGAATCCCACATGTTAATAACCAAGAGGGTGAAGAGTTTGATTATGGTGAGCATGCAGAGCTTTACAAAGCAGGGAAAATAAAAGAATCTAAAGTAATTCCATTCAGTCCGGTCTTTTTAAGTAAAGATGTCTTTGTAATGGGTGTTTATTTCATTCTATTCTTCTACTTGGTATTCTATCACTTTAATTTTGCGATGGATCCGGTAAACTTTGACCCGGCAGACGGACTTAAAACACCGGCACACATTTACCCTGAGTGGTACTTCTTGTGGAGTTATGAGATCTTGAGACCATTCTCTAAAGACCTTGGTTTGATCGCGTTTGGTATTGCACAGGTGATCTTCTTTGCACTTCCATTCTTAGATAGAAGTCCAAATGTTGCACCTGCAAGCAGAAGAGGACTCTTTAAGTATTGGTTCTGGTTAATGGTTTTAGATTTAATTGTCTTGACATTTATGGGTAAACTTCCACCGGAAGGTATTTGGAATGTTATCGGATTGATTTCGGCACTTGTGTTCTTCGCATTGTGGATTGCACTGCCGATCATTACTAAATTAGAAAAAAAACTATAAGGAGTAGGGGATGAAAGAATTAAAAATATTCGGAGTTGTAGCAGCCTTTACGCTCCTACTATACTGGGGAGTTGAGCCATTTGCCCACTCTCAAATGCATGCGCATGTAGAGGGTCATGACTTTGTTTATGATGGTACTGCTGATATAGCAGAAGCAACAAAAGCAGAGAAAAAAGATAAAATAGCGGCTAAGAAAGCATTTTGGGCTGATGTAGCTAAAGTAGGCAAGATGAAAGGTGATGTAGCAGCCGGTGAAGCTGGTTTTGCTACATGTATGGGTTGTCACACTGGTATGCCTATCAATATGGGTGGCGTAATTGCACCAGCACTTGATCATGCAGGAGCGATTTATGATAAAAACTATCTTATCGCTCTTATTAAAGATCCGGCGATGGCATCAAATGTAGATCATAAGTATGCAGATACTGCAACACACCCAATGGGTAGCATCAAAATGATGATGGCTGATGATCAGCAAATTGCTGATGTTGTAGCGTATATCATGGCTAAAAAAGCAGGTGAAGTAACGACAAAAGAAGCATTTGCAGAAGCATGTGGTAGATGTCACGCAATGCGTTATGCAAAAACTTCACAGCTTGGTGATATTCCAACATTCAAGTATGAGAAAGATACTTTATCCTATAAAGTGAAAATACTTGAAGAACAAGATCTTGTAAAAGCGTACATGGGTAAATTACCACCGGATCTTTCTATGATCAATAGAGCAAGAAGTCACCACTTTATGGAGACATTTGTGGAAAATCCACAGTCACAACTAGCAGGTACTTCTATGCCTAGAGTTGGTTTGTCAAAAGCTGGATATGCTAAAGTAGAAGCATACATGGAAGAGATAGGCGATCCTAGTAAACCAGCTAGAGAAGAACTTGGACCAAAAGTTTTACTTTTCTTCCTTGTATTTACATTCCTGGCGTTCCTATGGAAAAAATCTATGTGGAAAGGTCACCACTAATTCTTTTGCAGTATTTTACTGCATCTTTGAAGGAGTTTGCTCAGTCATGTACTGAGCGTACACTCCTTCGCAACAACCTTCAAACCTACAGCAAACTACTACAAAATTTAATTTTCTAATTTTATAGATACAATCTATTTCTTGATGCACATCATCATCTTTTTATCTACATTTCGATACTCTAAACAAAAATAACATATTGGATTATTATGCTTATAGATGGACACGGTCGAACGGTCGACTACTTAAGGGTTTCTGTTACAGAACGTTGTAACTTCAGATGCCAATACTGCATGCCAGAAAAACCTTTCTCATGGGTACCAAAAGAAAATTTACTCTCTTTTGAAGAGCTCTTTTTATTTATGAAAGTAGCGATAGATGAAGGTGTGAACAAGATTCGTATCACCGGTGGTGAACCACTGCTCAGAGAAGGATTGGATACGTTTATCAAAATGATCCATGACTATAAACCTGATATCGATCTAGCACTCACTACTAATGCCTATCTTTTACCTCAAACAGCACAAAAACTTAAAGATGCAGGACTTAAAAGGCTGAATATCTCTTTGGACTCTTTAAAGCCTGAAGTGGCACATCAGATAGCGCAAAAAGATGTTTTGGATCAAGTACTTAAAGGGATAGACAAAGCACTTGAAGTGGGCTTAGGTGTGAAGATCAACATGGTACCCCTTAAGGGTATCAATGATGATGAGATCTTAGATATTATAGACTACTGTAAAGAACGTAATATTAAAGTACGTTTTATAGAGTATATGGAAAATGCACATGCGAGTAAAACCATTGAGGGAATGCATGGTCGAGAGATATTGGAAAAAGTCAAAGAGCGACATACTATAAAAGCACTAGGCCGTGAAGGTGCCAGTCCGTCATTTAATTATGTTTTGGATGATGGCTATGAGTTTGGACTTATTGATCCTCATAAACATGACTTCTGTGAAAACTGTAATCGCATAAGACTTACAGCAGAGGGTAACCTTATCCCCTGTCTTTATTTTGATGAAGCAATGAGTATCGCAGAGTCAGTTAAAAAAGGTGACATTCAAGGAGCTGCAGATGTTTTGGCTCAAGTACTGAAAGATAAACCTAAAGAGAACCGTTGGATCGAGGGTGAACTTGAAGAGGGTCAAGAGGTTTCCGGGCGTGCTTTTTATGAGACCGGTGGCTGATGTTTTACCTTACTGAACAGTTTTTTTCCATCCAGGGTGAAGGGAAATATGCAGGTGTCCCCTCTTATTTTTTAAGAACGGGTGGCTGTAATCTCTCATGCCCAGGGTTTGGTGCAACATACGAAGTAGATGGAGAGTTACGTTACGGATGCGATACTTATTTTGCTGTTGACAGTGCCTATGCTAAATCATGGATAAAAGTAGATGATAGCCAAATACTTATTAATACATTAAAAAATGAATTTGCAATTATAGGGTATAAACCTCATATGGTCATTACAGGCGGTGAACCTTTGATGTATCATGCTGATAATATATTTTATGCAGTGATAGAGTGGCTTGTTTCTGAAGGTGTAAAGATTACTTTTGAGACCAATGGTACTATAGAGATAGATTTTGAAGCTTACCCTGCGTATAAGTCATGTATCTTTGCACTCTCTTTAAAGTTAGCCAACAGTGGTGAACCTGAACAAAAACGTATTATTCCTCAAGCATTAAAAAACATACAGATGTATGCAAAAGAATCATTTTTAAAATTTACTATAGATAAAGAGCTTGTAGAAACAACAGCTATAGATGAGATAGATCAGATAAGAGATATCTTGCCAAAACTTGAAGTGTTCTGTATGCCTGTAGGTGAGAGTAGAGATACCATCTGGAAAAATGATCGAGCTGTGTTTGAGTTTTGTATGAAACATAATTTTAGATACAGTGATAGATTGCATATACGTGTTTTTGATACTACGCAGGGTGTATAATCTTATCTTTAGTTAGCTTAGCTAAAATCAGACTAATAGACTCTGATTAAAGGTATACAATATGCTTATACGAAAACTTTTTAAATTTGAAAATGCACATATTGTTCGTAATTGTTCTACAAGACGATGTAGCGAGAATATTCATGGACACTCTTATAGGGTAGAGGTATTATTGGAATCAAACTATCTTGATAATGGACAGATGGTATATGATTTTGGTTTGACAAAACTCTACATTAAAGAGCTGATCGATTCTTTTGATCATGCGATCACTTTGTGGTCTAAAGATGATAAAAAATATATTACTAATATGAAAACACATAGCAATAGGTGGGTAGAACTCCCTGTTTCTCCTTCAGCAGAACAGTTTTCTCGGGTTATCTATCTTTTGGTTGAACGTGTGTTAGCCTGTACAGATATGATCAACGGTGAGAGAGAAGTGAAGCTGCACAGTATTATCGTGCATGAAACAGAGACAGGGTATGCACAGGGTTTTAAAGAAGATGCCCACAATGAATTAATGGGCAAAATAGCATTAGCGGATATTTTATTTTCAGAACAAGTGCAAAGTGAATGGAGTGATGCTAAACTTTGGGATAAGCTTTTAAATCATACTTTAATAAAAAACCCTAAAAACGTTTAGTTTAATTCGTGAAAAAGTCCTCTTTTTCACATCCATTTAACTCCCATAGTATTGGAATCATTTTTACTTTCATCCCTTTTTGAAGTAGCCCAACATCAGGTGTGGTGATGATCATCCCATCTGCTTTTTGCATAGGTGAAACCATGCCAGGTAGTTGTTGTTTAAGTGGCATAAATGTTTTACCGTCAAAGCTTCCTAGACGGACTGTATATTTCCCTTTTCTAAGCGTAAAGTCCTCTCTCATCTCTGTCTCTATTGTTGCATGATAATAATCATTTGCACCAGACATCTTATGAATCACTGCACGGATAAAGATCTCATAATTCACCATAGAGGCTAAAGGGTTACCGGGTAGATTTATAATGGCTGTTTTGCCTATTTTTCCAAAAGCAGTGGGTTTGCCTGGTTTGATGTCAACTTTGTCAAAATGGAGTTTCATACCTAGATTAGTAAAAGCCTCTTTGGTAAAGTCTTTATCTCCCACGCTCACTCCACCTGAAGTGATAATAATATCTGCATCCAGTGCTGATCTGATAGATCTCTCTAAAGACTCTATGGTATCACCACTACTTGGAATATAACGCACCTCGCAGCCAAGTTCTTTTGCACGAGCAAGGAACATAGGTGTGTTGGAGTTATAGAGTTGATGGGATTCTATCTTTTCAAAGTGTGGTCGCAGTTCATCCCCTGTACCGAAAACAGTTACTTTTATCTTATGATATACTGTGAGATGCGTTACACCTTGACTAGCCAGCAAGGCAATGCTGTAGGCAGTGACACTCTCTCCTTTATGAAGATAGACTGTCCCACTTTTTACATCTTCCCCAGCCCGTCTGATATGCGCATCTTTCTCTATGGCAGAAGGAAGAGTAACTTGACCTCCTTCTACACTTACATTCTCTATGGGAATGATCGCTTCACACCCTTTAGGGATGGGAGCACCAGTCATGATCTTAATGGCTTTTTTGGCTACAAGTGTCATTTGGGGATTATCACCGGCATAGATGACTTCATCACTACGGACAGTACTGTCAGCATCTGCACACTTTACTGCATACCCATCCATTGCAGAGTTGTCAAATCTAGGTAAGTCAAATGCGGCAATAGAATCTTCAGCCATCACACGACCTACTGACATCTCAATAGGGATGATTTCTGTTGTAAGAGGAGCTATATTGTCATAAATAATATCTAATGCTTCAGTGATAGAGACAGCCATTATAAGCCTTTGTAATTGAATTATAAGGATTATAACAAAATAGAGTATAATTCGAGATATTATTTAAGAGGATAGAGAGATTATGTTAGATGAGATGATAGTATCACATAGTATTTTAGTAAAAGTTTTTTTAGCTTTTTTAGTTGGGGGACTTTTGATCCCAATGATGACAGCAAAAAAACCATTGGGTTTTAGAAAAGCAAGTTTTATTTATACGATGATCTTCCAGGCAATTGCTACAATGATAGCATTTAGCGGACTTGTTGCGATGGTAACAGGTGAACTTGGATTTACACTCAGTACCATTATAATGATCGTTATCTGGGCGGCACTTATGTATATAGAGATCAAAAAATATAAATTGATTAAAATAGCTAAAATAGAAAACCCGGAAACACATAAGCTTCTTAAAGGAGCATTTATGAAGATCTCTGCAGTGCAAATATTACTTGTAGCTGTGATGGTCGTACTAAAAGTAATGGAAGTAAAAGGTGCTATATCTATATCATAAAGAGGCGAGTAAGCCTCAACTCACCCTTACAGGAGATGAACATCGGTATATCTTCAAAGTACGCAGACACAAGGTAGATGATACCCTTTACTTGCGTAATTTAGAAGATGGGTTACTTCATCGTTATAGGATTACTGTTATAGATAAACGCAGTGTTATACTTGAGTTGCAAGAGAGTCAAGTGTTAGAGGTGAAAGCAAAAAAATCTTTACATATCGGCTGGTGTGTAATAGACCCCAAAAGTATAGAAAAAGTGATTACTTCTCTTAATGAAATGGGTGTAGAGAAGATCACTTTTATTTACTGTAAACGTTCCCAAAAAAGTTTTAAAATAGATTTTAAACGATTGGAGAAAATACTGCTTAACTCTTCTCAGCAGTCTGGCAGATCTGAGATGATGAAGCTGAAGATGGCTGAAGATCTGGAAAGTTTTTTAACACAAAATCCACAAAGTATGATGCTAAATTTTTCTGAAAACAAGCTAGGATCACAAAGTAATATAGATACGATTGTTATAGGTTGTGAAGGTGGTTTTCATGAAGATGAAGTAGCACAATTTGCGGTAGATAAGATCATAGGGCTTGATACACTTTTGGTTTTGAAGAGTGAAAGTGCAGTATGTGCAGTGGCTTCTAAGGTACTTTTATAATAATTTAAATAATTCTCGCTATAATATCGCCCTAAAGTTGTCTCGCCAAGAGCATTGCAACGACCCTGTTTGCTCGCAAATATGGAAGAGTCATTGACTAGAGCAGGCTAGTTACCTGTCACCAAATTAAACTAAAAGGTCTCAAAATGAGAAAAGAAATTCACCCAGATTACAAATTATGTGCAGTAACATGTGCATGTGGAAACAGCTTTGAAATTAAAACAGATAAAGAAACAATGAGTATTGATATTTGTAATGAATGTCACCCATTCTTTACAGGTTCTGAGAAAATTCTTGATGCTGCCGGTAGAGTTGAGAAGTTTAAAAACAAATACAAATTGTCATAAAACTTTTTGTGAGGACTTTGTCCTCGCATCTTAAATTTATTTTGCCTAAAGGCACCCTATGATTACTTTTGTTCCTACTCCTATTGGAAATCCCCAAGACATTACTATACGAGCTATGAAGACTTTTGAAAAAGCAGAGCTATTTCTATGTGAAGATACACGTCAGACCAAACGGCTTTTACGACTTCTTGAAGAGCGGTTTGATATGACGTATCCTGATGCAGAGTTTTACTCTTTTAATGAACATAATGGAGAAGAACGTTTAGAACAATTTGGTACTGCTTTGGGTGAAAAAGAGGTAGTCTATGTCAGTGATGCAGGGATGCCTGTTATCTCTGATCCGGGGCAGATACTTGTAGCGTATTGTCAAGAAAATGATATTACTTATGATGTACTTCCAGGAGCCAGTGCCGTCACTACTGCGTATGCAGCAAGTGGTTTTGAGGAAGGAAAGTTTCTTTTTTATGCTTTCTTGCCACACAAAGGGAAAGAGAGAAGTTCTGCACTCTCTAAAGCTATGGGTAATGGTTACAATACAGTCCTTTATGAGGCACCACACCGTTTAGAAAAGCTTTTAAGTGAGATATTCGCACTTGATGAAAACAGAGAGCTTTTTTTGGCTAAAGAGATCAGTAAAAAATATCAAAGATACTACTGTGGTACTGCTGCATCACTTAATGAAGTGTTTAAAGAATTGACTATACGTGGAGAATGGGTAGTGGTCATACGAGCCAAAGAAAGTACAGAAAAAAGCCTTAGTTTTACTGAGGTTTTAAGCTTGGATCTACCTCCTAAACCTAAGGCAAAACTCTTAGCTCAGCTTAGTGATAAGAGTGTTAAAGAATGGTATAACGAACTCATTAAATAGTGAGTGCTGTAATTCTTAACCCCTTAAAAGTAAAAATTAGATAAAATCTATCTTATGATTATATATGGAAAACAAGTCTGTTTACATGCTCTAGAGCATCATTCAGAGAAGATAAAAACAGTATATGTTGCGCAAAAAGGTGCTAGCAGTAAAGGGGCACTTCCTAAAGCACTCTTTCACAAATACCACGATAATATCAAGTTCTTGGAAGAGAAGTGGGCACAGTCTATGAGTAAAGGTGGTAACCACCAAGGGTTACTTGTTGAAATGACTGAGTTTGAAGAAGCTTCATTTTCACAGATAAAGAAAAATGACTTCATTGTGGTGCTTGATGGTTTAACAGACGTGGGGAATATTGGAGCGATTGTTCGTTCTGCCTATGCGTTGGGTGCAAATGCCATCATCGCTGCAGGTGTAAAACAGCTTAACCTTGCAGCCATAGCACGTACAAGTTCGGGTGCTTTACTTGATATGCCTTTTATGATAGCACCAAATATTTTAGATACATTTAATGAACTGGGACAACTTGGTTTTTCTGTGTATGGTGCATCGATGGATGGTGAAAATGTGCAGTCTATGTCTTTCAATACTAAACGTGTTTTAGTACTGGGAAGTGAAGGTAAAGGACTTTCTAAAAAAGTAACTGGAAAGGTAGATCATATGGTCTCCATAGAGATGAAGCATGCATTTGACTCCCTGAATGTCAGTGCAGCAGCAGCGATTTTAATACATAGGATGGGTTATGCAGTTAAATGAGATAATTGAAGAAAATAGTGTAAAAGCAATAAGCAAGAGAACCAATATTGCTGAAGATAATATTGAGGCACTGTTAGCAGGTGATTTTGATACGTTAAAAAAAGTAAAAACGCTAGGATTTATCTCTATCATAGAACGTGAGTATAAAGCAGATCTAAGTGCTTTAAAAGAGCAGGCCCTCTCCCATTATGCACAATATAATGATGTAGAGAGTATTACTCTTGGACTTCCCATCATGGAAGAGAAAAAGGGTAGATCTAAATTGTTTTTACTATTTGTTTTGATGCTTTTAGGATATGCCTCTTGGTATTTTTTTACACAATTTGATAAAAAACAGCTAAGTGACCTACTTCCCTTTGGAGAAGCAAAAACAAGCCAGATCATCATGCCCAAAGAAGCAAATAATAATGAAGAATTAAGCATAGAAAATGTGATAGCACCTGCTCAAACAGATGCTACTTCTTCGACAGATAGTGGGATACAAGTGCAAGATAATAGCATTAATGAAGATGAGAATAGATCATAAGATAATTTATATAAGCGAAAAAGAGAGAAAAAATGTTTGATGAAATACAATTTGAAAAGATAAATCGATTACCGAAGTATCTTTTTGCAGAGATCAATGAGCTAAAAATGGACTTAAGGAGAAAAGGGGAAGATATCATAGATTTCTCTATGGGAAACCCTGATGCTGCTACTCCACAACCGATCATAGATAAATTATGTGAAACAGCAATGAAACCGAAAACACATGGTTATAGTGCAAGTAAAGGGATCTATAAACTGCGTTTGGCAATGAGCAAATGGTACAAGCGTAAGTATAATGCTGACTTGGATCCGGATACTGAGATCGTTGCTACGATGGGAAGCAAAGAGGGATATGTACACTTGGTACAAGCGATATCCAATCCTGGAGATGTAGCTATTGTTCCAGATCCTACATATCCTATCCACTCCCAAGCATTCATTTTGGCTGGTGCAAATGTTGAAAAAATGCAACTTGTTTTTAATGAAGAGACTTTTGAAGTGGATGAAGACAGATTTTTGGCAGATGTAGAAGAATCACTTGACAACTCTGTACCTCAGGCAAAATTTTTAGTGGTTAACTTCCCTCATAATCCAAGTACTGCCACTGTAACACCTCAGTTTTACGAAAGACTGGTAGCACTAGCAAAAGAGAAACGTTTTTATATCATTTCAGATATTGCCTATGCAGATATCACATTTGATGGTTACAAAACACCTTCCATCATGGAAGTTGAAGGTGCAAAAGAGGTAGCAGTTGAGTCATATACACTTTCAAAGAGTTACAATATGGCTGGTTGGAGAGTTGGTTTCATCGTAGGAAATAAAAAGCTTATAGGTGCACTGCAAAGCATTAAATCATGGCTTGATTATGGTATGTTCACGCCTATTCAAGTGGCTGCTACTGTTGCACTGGATGAACATGGGTATGTTCCTGATGAGCAGATCATTCCTCGTTATCAGAAAAGACGTGATGTAATGATAGAAGCGTTTGGTAATGCAGGTTGGCCTTTGGCAAAACCAAATGCATCCATGTTCATTTGGGGAAAAATTCCTGAAGTAGCAAGAGATATGGGCTCTTTAGAGTTTGCAAAGCAGCTTCTCATTCATGCAGGTGTTGCAGTAAGTCCCGGTATAGGATTTGGTAAATATGGTGATGAGTATGTACGTATCGCCCTTATAGAAAATGAAAAACGTATCCGTCAGGCAGCAAAAAATATTAAAAAGTTTCTTAAAGAGCTAGAAGCGGAGAAGAAATAGTATGGTCAAAATTGGTATATTGGGTGTAGGAACAGTTGGCGTAAGTGTTGCAAGGATCCTTGAAGAGAATGGCGACATTATTGAAGCACGTGCAGGTAAAAAAATAGTAGTTAAGTCAGGTGTGGTAAAAAACCTTTCTAAAGACCGTGGTGTTTCTATTGTGCTGAGTGATGATCCTCTTGATGTAGTTAATGATCCGGAGATAGATATCGTAGTAGAGTTAATGGGTGGTGTAGAAGAACCTTATGCTCTTGTCAAAAAAGCACTTGAAAATGGTAAAGCAGTGGTCACTGCAAATAAGGCATTGCTTGCGTACCATCGTTATGAACTTCAAGAGATAGCAGGTGATATTCCTTTGATGTACGAAGCAAGTACAGCAGGTGGGATACCTGTTATTGGTGCGTTGCGTAATGGACTTTCTGCCAATCATATAGAGTCTATTAAGGGTATCATGAATGGTACATGTAATTACATGCTTACCAAGATGATAAATGAAGGTGCACAGTATGATGACATACTCAAAGAGTCGCAAGAACTTGGCTATGCAGAAGCTGATCCTACGTTTGATGTAGGTGGTTTTGATGCTTCTCACAAGTTGCTCATCTTGGCAAGTATTGCGTATGGTATAGATGCAAAGCCTGAAGATATACTTATAGAAGGTATAGAAAACATTACCCAAACAGACGTAGCCTTTGCTAAAGAGTTTGGTTATGAGATAAAACTACTTGGTATTGCTAAAAAGGTAGGAAATGGTGTAGAGTTACGTGTTCATGCAACGATGATACCAAGTGAGAGCATGATAGCCAAAGTAGATGGTGTGATGAATGCGGTTACCATAGTAGGTGACCGTGTAGGTGAGACGATGTATTACGGACCAGGTGCAGGTGGAGATGCTACCGCTTCAGCAGTCATTGCAGACATCGTAGATATCGTACGTGGAAACCAGGGGCCTATGCTTGGATACAAAAAAGGTCTGGAAAAAGGCTTAAGGTTACTAAGTTCTGACGACATAGTCACTCAGTACTATCTCAGACTGGAAGTAGACGACCAAAGCGGTGTTTTGGCAACAATTACATCAACGCTTGGTGATTTTGGTATCTCTATAGAATCAATGCTCCAAAAACCAATAGAGAATGAAGTGATAGCAAAACTTCTCTTTACAACACACCATTGTAAAGAGAATAAAATGCAAGAGGCTATGGCAGCATTGCGTACACTTGACGTGGTTCATGGCGAGATCGCTATGATGAGGATAGAGAAGTAAGAGGAGAACAATATGGCAAAAGATCACTATTTTGATATAACAGCAAAGCTGGATATGATGGAACTTAAGAATGCACTTGTAATGGCAGAGAAAGAGGTTGCTACTCGTTTTGACTTTAAAGGACTAAAGGCTGACTTTAATTTGAATGAGGCAGTAAAAACTTTGAGTCTTAGTTCTTCTACAGACAGTAAGATAGATGCACTGAAAGATATACTTATCTCTAAACTTATCAAAAGAGGGATTGCAGGGAAGTCTCTTGAAGAGGTGAAAACGGAGGGTATCTCTGGTGGGAACACAAAAGTGATCTATCGTATTGTTGATACTATCGATAAAGATGAAGCTAAGGAGATCGTGAAAGCGATCAAGGCTATGAAAATTAAGGTGACTCCTTCTATACAGGGGGATGAAGTGCGTGTATCCGGGAAGAAGATAGATGATCTTCAAGCTGTGATGGCTGAAGTGAAGACGCTTGATCTCAAAGCACCTTTGGTGTTTGGGAATTTCAAATAGATTTTTGAATTAATTAATTTTATAAATTGCCTTAGATACTAGAATTGAGGTGTTGTTCCTCTCTTCATTTTTTAAAAAAAAACGAAGCAAAAAATCGTCGTGGCTCTCGAATCGCTTCGCTTTCAAGGGCGTTCGCCACGACAAATTTATTTATTAAAGGGAAGTGCATAGCACTTCTTGCAAACATCCTCCATTTTCAATCCTCAATCTTTCATCCTAATCAGCAAGCTGATTAGCCACAGTGTCCGCCACCACAACATCCGCCTGATTTTTCGCCTTCTGTTTGAGGTCTTGCATTCATGGCGATGCTGAAGTTTTCTCCATTTTCACTAAGTACAAATTCATGTTTTTGGCAAAAATCTTCATTCATGGTTCGTACCATACTTTGTGCTTCTATAAGCGCAGAATCTTTTGAGTGAAAACTTTGATTGTTCTCATACATACTTCTTTTGAAACATCCGCATTCTTTATCTATATTTATTGTAAACATTCTAAATCCTTTAGGTATAATTTGTCAGATATTAACAAGAGTTACTTAAATAAATCTTGATTTTAAGCCTAAATAGGATAGATTTACTCCTATTTAGTAAAAAAGGTACAATATGACAAAAAAAATGGATGCAGAACGTAAAGAGATAGAAAGCGTATGTACCTACTGTGGTGTGGGTTGTGATATTACTGGTGTGGTTGAAAACAACAAGATCGTAAAAATATTTGCTCAGAAAGATGGTGTGGTTTCTGAAGGAAAACTTTGTATCAAGGGGAAGTACGGGTATGATTTTGTAGATGCAAAAGATCGTATCAGAGAGCCACGTATACGTAAAACATTTTTAGAGTTGAATCCACATATCCAAGATGCTTTTGGAGTTAAACTTTCAGAGTTTGATAGTGAGTTTATGACTTGTGAACTAGATGTGGCTACCTCTATAGCAAGTATGAAGCTAAGTGAGATAAAAGAGAAGTATGGTGGAGATAGTTTTTGTGCGATAGGAGGGGCGAGAACATCGTGTGAATCGGCTTATGCATTTCAGAAATTTTGTCGTGAAACGATGGAATCACCTCATGTGGATAACTGTGCGAGAGTATGTCACTCTCCTAGTCTTAAAGGTATGAAGACTACCATAGGGGAGGGTGCTGCAACAAACCCTTATAATGATATCTATGAGACTGAATTTATGGTGGTGATCGGTTCTAATACTATGGAGGCTCATCCTATCATAGCCAACCGTATCATCTCTGTAGCAAAACAAAATAATAACCTGGCAGTTATTGATGTGCGTGAAACAAAGCTAGCAAAACTTGCTAAATATAATTGTATCATTCCTTTTGAAGCAAATCTACTTATACTTAATATGATGGCATATGTGATTATAGATGAAGAGCTGTATGATCAGAGTTTTATTGATAACCGCACAAAAGATTTTGATACCTTTAAAGAGAAGATACTAAATGACCCTTATGCCAATCCGGCATTTGTAAAAGATATAGAAGGGTATGAGTATCTTGCAAAGATGATTCCGAATATTGCTAGAGAGTATGCAGTAAAAAAATCAATGATATTTTGGGGTCTTGGAATTACTGAACATTTAGATGGTTCTTATGCGGTGATGGCTATTACACACTTAGCACTCATGACTGGAAATATAGGTAAGACGGGTGCAGGACTTATGCCTTTGCGTGGACAAAATAATGTACAGGGTGCTTGTGATATGGGTTGTCTGCCTTACTATCTACCAGATTATCAGGATGCACCAAATGTTGGACTCATGACACCACAGCTGATGGATGCTATGAATGAAGGGCGTATAAAAGCACTACTTAATATGGGTGAAGATATCACACATATACATCCAAATATAGAGAAAATAGATAAAGCTATGGATAACCTGGAGTTCACTATGGTACAAGAGTTATTTATGACAGACGTGACCAAGAAAGCAGATATCATTATAGGTGTAAAGTCTGCTTATGAGAAGACAGGTGTCTATGTGAATGCGATGAGAAGACTGCACCTTTCTCAGCCTCTTGTGAAGTCAGACCTACCAGATGATTGGGAAATTTTAACACAAATGGCAGAGAAACTTGGTGATGGTGAAAACTTTAACTTTAAAACAAGTGAAGATGTCTGGAATGAAGTACGCGTAGTAGCACCTAGACGTTTCTCTGGTGCGGCATATTACAGACTGGCACGGCATAGAAAACGTGGTATGCAGTGGCCTATTTATCATGAAGATACACCTATCCTTCACCTACTTGATTTCCGTACAGATGACGGTCTGGGTAAGTATGTATATAAACAGTATGAGCCACGAGGTATGATACAAGAGATACTTGATAAAAAGTTTTATGATGATTCTTTGGAAGGTTTCTATCTTACAACAGGACGTGCACTCCCTCACTATAACAATGCAGCACAAACAAAACGTACAGAGTCACTTTATACTAAACATAGTGAAGATGTATTGTTGGCTTCAGTTGAAGATGAAGGTAAATTTGGAGATAAAGTCATACTTAAGAGTGAGTATGGTGAGACAGAAGCACTAAGTGTAAGATATACTGATAAAGTCAAATCAAAGACACTTTTTTGTACTTTCCATCATGCAAAGAGTCGTATCAATGCAGTCTTTGGAGATGAGAGTGATGAGCTTATACTCACAGCACGATTCAAATCTGTCAAAGTAGAGATCATACCTGTAGGTTCAGAGATCGCCTGCGGTTAATATATTCACTACGCAGCTCCTACTGGTTTCCATATCTGGGAACCAGGTAAAATCAGAATCCTTATAAATTTTTTAACCGGAAAATAGCTATTTCACTGCTTAGACTTTTCATTATAAAATCTCCTATATAGCACATTTTATAAGGTTTTCTATAGGAGTTTACATATTAATGGTCTTTAAACGTCGCTATAGCGATAAACGTTATAAAATATGTTAGATTATAAGGTTTTTGTTTTTGACATTTTTCTGACATTTAAATTATATAATTTAATCATCAAAACACATTAAGGGGGGAAAAAATGAAAGAATTAAGAGCAGGATTTACAATGATCGAATTGATCTTTGTAATTGTAATAATAGGTATCTTAGCAGCAGTTGCTATACCCAAACTGGCAGCAACAAGGGATGATGCTGAAATAACTGAAAGTGTTGCAAATTTAAAGAACTGTATTCAGAGTGTAGTTTCAACATATACTGCTCAAGAAAAAATTCAAGGTATTTCTGGTAGTAATGGTGCTCCATGGGACGCAGCATGCCTAAATTCAAATGATTGCTTTAATTATCAACAGAATACACCTTCTACTGCTCAAATGACAGTATTATTTCAAGGAACTTCTGTTGTTTGTACAGAGGCTCATCAAGTAGCTAATGATGCTGGACTAGCTAGTCAAGCAGGTGTTGTACATGCATTTGGGGGTAAATCTGTCAGTCACTAAAAAAAACTATGACTTGGCCTAACTTATTTTATTACGTCTCAATAGATAAGAATTCTATTGTAATTAAAAATTTTCCAGTTATGGGAATGTAAATTTGTATATCAAGCAAAAACCTTATAAAATAGAGCCACTTGCAAATTAAACATCGCAAAGTGGCTAATTC
>CBFCXZ010000015.1:0-50172 GCA_965602275.1 uncultured bacterium | reverse complement strand
CCTACAGAACTCAATGCCCATCCACACCTTGGGGCATACTCTTATGTTGTTCATAACGGAATTATTGAAAACTATCAAGAACTTAAAGAAGAACTACAAGCTGAGGGTGTCAACTTTTTAAGTCAAACCGATACCGAAACCATCGTTCACCTTTTTGAAAAGTTTCATAAAGCTTCAAATCAACCTTTTCCTGCATTTCAAGAGACTATTGACAGACTAGAGGGTGCATATGCTACCCTTCTTATCACTGAAGCAGATCCAGATACTATCTTCTTTGCAAAAAATGGTTCTCCTATGCTCATAGGATTTGATGGTGATGAAGTCTATTTTGCCTCTTCAGATACCCCTATTATAGGTAAAGCAACAGAAGTTTATTATCTTGAAGATGGAGAGTATGGTTATGTAAAAGATGGCCAGGTACATCTTTATGATGCTAATGGTGAAAAAAGTTTTACCAAACAAGCACTCACTGCTGACAAAGTTTCTGCACAAAAAGATGGTTATAGATTTTTTATGGAAAAAGAGATCTATGAGCAGAGCCAAATAATGGGTGATACAATGATAGGACGTGTTTTAGATGACTCTATCAACTTTGAAGAGTTAGATAAAGACTTTTTTGATGGGATCTATGCCATTAAAATATGTGCATGTGGTACCAGTTATCATTCTGCACTTGCAAGTAGCTATCTTTTTGAGCGTATCGGTAAAATGCGTTGTGATGTTGAGATTGCATCTGAATTTCGCTACAAAGAGCCATTTCTCACAGACAAAACACTTTTTATTACTATTTCACAAAGTGGGGAAACAGCTGATACGCTAGAAGCTCTTAAAATGGCAAAACAAGCTGGACTTAAAACACTGAGTATATGTAATGTGGATAACTCTTCTATCGTTCGTGAAAGTGATACGGCTATTCTTACACGTGCCGGTATTGAAAAAGGTGTTGCCAGTACAAAAGCATTTGCTACACAAAGTATGGTACTTTGGATGCTGGCTCTCTATGTAGGTCAAGTAAAAAATACTATTTCAAAAGAAACTATAAAAACAGAAATAGATGCCATGCTACATACTCCAAAAGCACTTGTTGTCAGTGACAAACTCCATGCAAAACTCACTAGACTCTCTAAACGCTACCTGCATGGACATGGTTTCTTCTTCATTGGTAGAGATATTTTCTTCCCTCTTGCATTAGAGGGAGCACTCAAACTCAAAGAGATAAGCTACCTCCATGCAGAAGGGTATCCAGCCGGAGAGATGAAGCATGGACCTATCGCTTTAGCAGACAGCGAACTCTTCACTGTAGCCCTTATGCCAAAGACCATGCATTACGATAAGATAAAAAGTAATGTCGAAGAGCTAAGTGCCAGGGATGCCACTATTTTAGCCATCTCACCAGAACCATTTGACTTGGCTGATGACTTCATACAAACGAAATATGATTCTCATCCTATGTTAGAATTTTTTGAAATGATGGTAGTGACGCAACTGCTTGCTCTTGAAATTTCTGTGAGATTAGGGAATGATGTGGATATGCCTAGAAACTTGGCTAAATCTGTGACAGTAGAGTAAGCTATTTAGCTAATTCTTCAAACCATTGAGAGCACAAGGCTTTATAAATTACTTTATAAGCCTTAAGCTTCTCATAATTTATTTCGTATTCCATAGTAAAATAACTTTTTAGGAAATGCTCTTCATCTTCTTTATTTAAATCAAACTCAACACATACCGAAGCCAAATCAAAATACCTATCGTTCACTCCTGCATATTCCCAGTCTATCAATTTAATCGTTTTTGCAAACAATATATTTTGAGGATTCAAATCATTATGACACAATACAGCTTCTGATTGAAAGGCTTCTATTGTTGTAAAAGCATTTTGAACTTCTTTTGATTTTACCACAATAAGTGCTTCTAATATTATTGGCTCATTATCTATCTTCGAAGTATGTAATTTTTTCAATACTTCTGCAAATTGATTCAAGTCATTTTTTTCTAATTTGTCTTTATGTGTTCCCTCTAAATATGTTGATATAATCAAATTATTTTCTTCGTCTAGCAGCAAAGGTTCTGCACTTATACCTTTTTCAAATGCCAACTTTTGTACTTGAAATTCAAATTTTCTGTCTATATCTGTTCGAATAAACTTTCGTAAAATATACTTTTCCCCCTCACTATGAAGCAGATAGTTTTCATTACAATAGCCCTGATTTTCCAGCAGTTTATATGAGTCTATCTTTCTGTTTTCAAAAAGTGTATATTGTTCGAGTTGCTTTATCATTGTTCTATGAGTGTATGGTTTTGTACTTTATAGACTCTGTTAGCAATACGTTCACAATCTTGAATATCATGCGTGACCATGGTGGTATGTAAGTTATTTTCAATTGTGATTTTTTTTACTAAATCAAGCATCTCAACTCTTGTATCTACATCTAGTCCTGTAAATGGTTCATCTAAAAGTAATATAGGCTCTCGTCGTATAAGTACACGTGCAAGTGCAACACGTTGTTGTTGTCCACCTGAGAGTGATGAGGCTAACGTATGCTCATACTTTTCCAGCCCTACTTCTTTCAGTATAGCCTGTACTTTATTGACATCCTCAATATTTTCTTTGAGTACTTTACTTACCCCTAAAAGTATATTTTTCTGTACAGATAAATGTTCAAACAAATTATGGTTTTGAAAAAGTATTGTAATAGGTCTTTTTTCAACCACTTCATTTGTTAAGTCCGTTTTATCTAGAGTGATGCTACCACTTGAAGAATCTAAAAAACCTGCTATAAGATCAAGCAGTGTTGATTTACCACTTCCGCTCTGTCCAAGTATGGCTACGATCTCACCTGCTTGCACAGACATAGAATACTCATATACATCACTAGCATTTTTATATTCATATTTTAGATCAGTTACGTTTAGCATCTGTTCCTCCAAATATTTTCGGTAATAAAATAAATACACTCAACGTAATCGCTAAAAGTATCAATGCAACTCCTGCCGCATCACTTGTTCGGTAAGAACCCATGAGTTGGTACAAATACCAAGGCAGTGTTAAAAAATCATCGCTTCCAAACAGTGCTATGATACCCAAATCTCCCAATGAAAAACAAAATGACAAAGCAAATACATACCCAAGTGATGACTTCAGATAGGGGTATTCACAATAGACCCATCTTTGAAGTTTAGAAAGGTTCAATGAAAAGATAAGTTTATCATACCTTTGTGCCGTTTTTTGCATAGCAGGGCTTAAAACAGAAAGTGCAAAAGGCAGTGACATCAATATGTTTGCGGTCAGAAGAGCTATGGTAGACCAAACTAAGAGAGGCGCTTCATACCTTTGAGACAAAAGGAAAAATCCTAAACCCAATATCAACGACGGGATCGCAAGATACAGGTTACCTGAAAATGAAACGATGATGTTCAATACTTTTGAAAACTTGTTCTCTTCTAAGCGATGTTTCAAGGTAAAGTTTCTTTTTGTATCACTTAAAAGTATGGCAAATATGACTGTTAATATACTTGAGACAGTCGCAAGGGTTATACTCGTAAAAAAAGATCTTATAAAGAGTTCTTCACTCACTATTCTTCTAAAATCTGCACCTATGCCATCTATAACGATCACAACTAAAGGTGATATAAAAAACAGTGCAAACAGGGATATGATGGCCATTTGAGTCTGCTTTATACGCTTTGGTTCAGTCCAGGGTATGTTGACACTGCTTGTTTTTAAGTTCGTTAGCTTGGTTCTAAAATTAGAAGAAAACACAACAAGCAGTGTAGAGACAGCAAGCTGTATGAGAGCCAGTTTCAAAGCCATAGCTATGTCAAAGTCAAGTTTAACTGCTTCATAGATAGCCACTTCCAAAGTGTTGTATGCAGGTGAACCGCCAAGTACAAGTACAATGGCAAATGAGGTAAAACATAAAAGAAATATGGTTGAAGCTATACTTAAAAGTGTGGGTCGCAGGGCCGGCCACTCCACATAGATAAATCTTTGAAATATTGTGAAATTTAGACTTTTTGCCAGTTTATATTTCTCTTTTGGAATACTTTCAAAGGTATGCAACAAAGATCTGGATGCAAATGAAGCATTAAGATAGACATGGGCTATTAGGATACCGGTCAAACCATAAAGGTAAGAACCAAATGAATGATCAAACAGATACACACTTAGTTGATTGATCCATCCGTTTCGTCCAAAGATACCTATGAGTCCAAATACAACGATAAGTGTCGGTAAGACCAAAGAGGATGAAAAGAGTGCCACTAATACCCCGCGACCTTTAAAGTCTTGTTGGTGTGCTAAACTCCACGCTAAAGTAATACCCACGACAATAGACAACAGTGTAGATAAAAAAGCCTGATAAAGTGTGAATTTCAGAAGAGAATAGACTCTAGGATCAAACTGGGTAACCATAGTGGTATCTTGTGATATAAAGAGTATAAAAAAGAGTATAGATGCAAAACTTAGCAACAACATAGAGACAAAAGCACCAGGAAATAGTGAGCTTCTAAATCTATGCCATTGCTTTATCATCATTATCTGCTTATGGCACTGAGCCATTCATTGATGTATGTTTTTCTGTTGGCTTCGATTATTTTACCATCTAACAAGAACATTTGAGAAGGCACAGTCAAAAGTCCAAACTCTTTTGGTAATCCTTGCTTGGTTTTTATCACAGGGTATGCCCAATTTGCAGTGGGAATAATGTTGGCAAATGTCTCACTATGCATAAATGCTAAAAACTTTTTAGCCAACACTTTATGTTTTGAAGATTTGAGTATCGCAGCCACTTCTACTTGCCCATAATGCCCCTCTTTAAAGTTTGCACTTTTATAGTTCATTTTCTTCTCTTCTATGATGTGATACGCAGGTGAAGTGGTATAAGAAAGTACCATATCTGCTTCTCCTTTTAAAAAGAGACCATAAGACTCCGACCAGCCCTTAGTTATGGTCAAAATGTGAGGAGCGAGTCTTTTCCAGTACTCTCCTGCCTTCTCTTTATAAATCTCTTTGATCCACAGAAGTAAACCAAGTCCAGAAGTTGATGATCGGGGGTCTTGGATGACTATTTTAAAATCTTCCGGCATGGCTGCTAATTGTTCAAAGGATAAAGGTGGGTTTTTCACTTTGTCAGCATCATAGACAAAAGCAAAATAGCTATAGTCAAAAGGTACAAAATTTTCATCTGAATATGTTATGGGTAAGTCTAACATTGAAGTATTTAAATCATGTTTTGCAAAAAGTCCCGTTTTGTTTGCCATCTGGGCTATACTTGTATCAAGTCCTAGCAAGATATCTGCTTTTGTATTTCTACCTTCAAGTTGTATCTTTCTTAACGCACCTATAGAACTGGACATTCCTACAAACTTTACATTACAATCATACTCTTTCTCAAAAGCCTCTTTTATCTTAGGTGCTGGACCCCATGAAGCAGTAAATGTATCATAGGCATAGATAGTCAATGTAGGTTTAGTATCACTGGCAAATACAGTGACACTAAAGAGTATAGTCAGTAGTAGTGAGCGCATAAGTTTAAGCATGCAAAATTATATCATAGATTAGAAATCATATGATACTGTGAAACCTATAGTTCTTGGGTCACCTTGTTGGGTAAATAATTCTGCTTCATAACCATAATCATACCCTGGTGTAGGTGTCGGATTATTACCGAAGTAAAATCCTCTTGTTTGATAATCTTCATCAGTTATATTTTTAGCCCATAGTGTTGCACTCCAATTGCCAGTAGTATATGCTAAACTTGCATTGAGTAGATTATATGCCTCTGACTTTTGGTCATGTGTATTTGAAAAGTAGTAACTGCCTCTACCTTCAAGATTTGTTTTAAATGTCCAAGTCTCTGCAAATAGATAATCAAGTCCTATGTTATACTGATATTTTGGTGATTGCGCAGGTGCACGTCCTTCTTTGTCTGCATTTGTGCTAAATTCATCAAACTCTGCATGAAGCAAACCCACACTTGAATATATATGCAGGTTATCATTTGGATAATAATCAAGTTGAGATTCTAATCCATAATAACTACCTTTTTCTGCATTGCTTAAGTAATTTCTAAAATCCTCTGCATCTCCTTCATAGAGTTTAACTTGTTGATCTTTACGCTTTCCGTAAAATACATTTAAACGGCTTTTTAAAGTATTATCAAAATGACTAGAGTTTAGCCCTGCTTCTAAATTCCATAATGTTTCCGTTCCATACTCTTTTGTTGGAACATCCTCTGCATTGACACCACCTGGTTTATAACCTTTTGATAAAGAAACATAATAAAGTTGTTTATCATTATACTGATAATTTAATCCCAATTTACCACCAGTTAACAACTCATCTTTTTTTAAGTTCTCCAATGCCGAGTTACTATAATCAGCATCCCATTGTTCAAGACGTAATGCACTTACTAAGGTTAGTTTATCTGTTAGTGCACTGTCAAGTTGCCCATAGATCGCTTTATTTTCTGATTCTTGCGTATACCAAGAAAGATTATCTACACCAAACTTAATACGATTTCTATTCATCGTTTCATCATACTTTTTAGCATACAGACCTATTGTCCAATCAGTTGTATTATTAAAAATACGACCTTCTTTATCAGACACTAATCTTACATCTAAATCTATCTGTTCTTTATCTCTACTGTATTCATCAAAGTAATTATAACCATTATCCCACCCCAGACTAGGAATAAAATATTCACCTACATATGTCCAGTCCTCATCATAACTATAAATAGAATCTGACTTAAAGTAACTTACTTTACTAACCAAATGCATCGAATCATTTACTTGATATGTCGATGTTACTGCAAAGGCATCTGTCTTTTGTGTATCTTGTCCAGGATTATCTGCATGTGAATCTCTAGAGTTGTCAAGCGTAAAAGCATCATACCCATTATCTATATTTATATGCATATAATTAAAATCAATGGTATGATCATCTGAAACTAACCAACGAAGTTGTGCTTTAGCGGTAAGTTCATCGATATTATTTGTATCTTCACGGTCCAAATAGCTATTTGTCATGAAACCATCACTACTGTTTTTATAGATAGAAAATCTGCCAAGAAGCGTATTTTCAATCAGTGTACCGCCAACAGCTGCACCAAATGCTTTAGTATTATAGTCACCTATAGTAGCTTCGAGATGACCTTCTGTTTCTTTAGTTGGTTCATTACTCTGCACAGTGACAACCCCTGCCATACCATTAGCACCAAAAGTGGTTCCTTGCGGTCCTCTAAGCACTTCTATCTGCTTCACATCAAACATACTTACACCCAAAGCACTATTTGAAAAGTCAATACCATCTACGATAAGCCCTACCGATGGATTCACCGGAGCTTCAAATTGACTTCTCTCACCTATACCTCTAATCTGTATATATTTTGCTTTAGAAGCACCAGCCGAAAAGTTTACATTTGGTGTGCTTGCCAAAGTTTCAATAAAAGATTGAGATGCTTTATCATAAATCTGATCTTCTCCTATAACTGTAATGCTGCTACTTACTTGTGAAAGATTTTGTTCCCTAAAGTCAGAACTGACAACAATAGGATCAAGTGTAAGACCTGTTTCATTTTCTGCAAATGCAGCTGTATGCAATAATGCATAGGCCGCGATCATTGATATGGTTAAAGTTTTGGATGTCATAGTATTTTCCCTAAAATAATTTTTTTAAGGAGAGAAGATGTAGATAAATTTATCGTCTAAATTATATACAAGTCTCTTCCTTACGCTGGTGTTATCCAGTTCAAGTTCAACGGGTCAAGCATATTGCTATCTCAGCTTTACTAAAGCTCCCCGAGAGGTTAATTTGGAATATACATAAAATAGTATATTTTTTACCTTAAGTAGTTAAAGTATAGGCTCTTTTTTTTCATTTTCTTCTTTTTTATACTTAAATATTAGTGAAGAAGATGATTGTAAGCTTTTATACAAAAATATTTTGGAGAGTTCTACACTTTTAGTCAAGTCATATCCTAATGCTAAATGGGAAGCAATTGCTGAGGAGAGTACACATCCTGTACCATGGGTGTGTGTTGTATTTATCCTTGGTGTACTGTAGGCTTTAACATCTAAGGGTTTTTGCACAAGATGATCTATTGCTTTTTCTTTGTTTGCACTATGTCCACCCTTTATCAGCACAGTATTTGTACCCAAACCAAATAAAGCATTTGCCATAGTCTTTACTTCATCTTCATTACCCATGTAATTCATGCCTAAAAGCATGTTTACCTCTGGTATATTGGGGGTAATCAGGTCTACACGTGGAAATAATTCTTTAATCATAGTTTCTATGGCACTAGGATCCAAAAGAGACTTCCCACTTGAACTCACCAATACTGTATCAAGTACAATATTTTTTAGTTTATACTTATCTATGGCATTTATTACTTCTAAAATAATATCTGCATTCCCCAGCATGCCAATCTTTACTGCATCCACCTGTACATCATCCAGTATACTCTCTAGTTGTTGTTTAAACATCTCTTTTGAAATATTACTTACTGCTTTTACACCTGTGGAGTTTTGTGCTGTGAGTGCTGTAATGGTCGTAAATGCATAAGCACCTAAAGTATGTATAGTCTTAGCATCTACTTGTATTCCAGCACCACCATAAGTATCTGATCCTGCAATAGTAAGTACTGTAGGAGTATATTTAAAAGACATAAACACTACCATAAAGCGACAAGTCGCGTGAGCATTCTGCTGAAGAACACTTAGCGTGTGCGTAGTAAAGATAGGCTTTGCCTATTTTACGTTTCATATTATAAAGCATATTTTTCAAACGCTTCCATAAGTGCAGTTGTTCTATCCTTAGATACTTCCCCATCTTCCAATACATCAGAAATCATCGCAATACCATTGGCAGATCTGCTTAACGCTACCTCTTTAATGTTATTGATATTGATACCCCCGATAGCAACAATAGGATAATTAACATTTATAGCCCATTTTTTTAAGTCTTCTATACCTACAGGGTTGTAAACCATCTTTTTAGATGTTGTTTCAAAAATGGGCCCAATAGCCAAATAAGAGGGTTCAAATGCCATAGCAATTTGTATTTCATTTGTAGTATGAGTGCTAATGCCTAGTCTAAGGCCTGCATCTAAAATAGCTTGTATGTCTGCCTCTTGGATATCTTCTTGTCCAAGGTGAATACCATAAGCTTTATGTTTAATGCCTAGTTCCCAAAAGTCATTGAGGAAAAATCTTGCATCAAAGGCTTCTGAGACTTTAATCGCTTCGATGACTTCTTTTTCTAAAGTCTCACCGGTCATATCTTTCACTCGTAGTTGTGCAGTGGTAATGCCTGCTTCATAAAGAGGTTTAAGTTTATAGGCTCTGTCTACTACCGGGTAGATGCCTAGTGGGGTGTTTCCGCAATTTTTGAATTTCATATTTTTTTCTTTTTTTCATTATTTAATCACGCAAAGCGTGCTTTGTTGTCTCGAACGACCTTGCAAGCGAAGCGATTCGAGAGAGACAACGATTTTTTGCTTCTGCCTACATGGCTACGCTTTGCTCCGACCATTTCGGTTCCAAAGCTATAAACGACAAGCAGTTGTCGTTTACTTAACGCTTCTCATCTAAAAAAATGAAGAGAGAAACAACGCCTCAGTTAGATCTGAAAAGAAATACAGCAAAAAAATCATTATTTCTTTTTTTAATCAAATTGGTGCCAAAATGGAGTACCGATGGTCGGAGTTGAAGGAGAAGCAAACTCACGTTCTTGCATCACTCCAGATTCATATCCTAAACGTCCAGCTTCTACAGCAACCCTAAAGGCATCTGCCATTTTAACGGGGTCATGCGCCAAAGCAATGGCAGAGTTTAACAACACTCCATCATATCCCAACTCCATAGCCTGTGTTGCATGTGAAGGTTTTCCTATACCAGCATCAATAATAAGTTTCAACTCTGGAAATTGTTTTCTAATGGCTTTTAAATTATCTGGATTCATTAGACCTTTTCCTGAACCTATCATAGATCCCCATGGCATAATAATCTTACATCCTACATCTGCCAAACGTTTTGCAACTACAAGATCATCTGTTGTATAGGGGAATACTTCAAATCCATCTTTTATAAGAATCTCTGCTGCTTTTACTGTTTCAAAAGGATCTGGTTGCAGGTTGTACTGATCACCTATTACCTCAAGTTTTATCCAGTTTGTACCAAAGACTTCTCTAGCCATTTGTGCAGTAGTAATAGCCTCTTTTGCTGAGTGGGATCCTGCCGTATTTGGTAATACTTCTATCCCCAATGATTTTATAATATTCCAAAAATCTCCACCAGCTTTATCTCCTGCTGCCTGACGACGCAAGGCAACTGTAACGATCTGTGCACCTGATGTTTTAATGGCATCTTCCATATTTGCAGGGGAAGGATAAAGTGCAGAGCCTATAAGCAATCGGCTATTTAAAGTTTTACCGCCAATCTCCCAAGAGTTTTCATCTGTTTTATTCATATGTCTTGTCATATTATCCTCCTTGTACGGGAGCCAGTATATCAATTATGTCTCCATCTTTTATAATCATATTTTCATACGTATTTATGGCAACAAAAGTAGTATTAACTGCTACTGCGAAACCTTTTGTTTTGTATTTAAGTACATCTATCATCTCTTTGACATTCAATCCCTCTTGAATCTCTTTCATTTCACCATTAACACTAATTTTTATCATAATATATTCCTTCATTTAACGCCTTTTCGACAATAGCCGGAGCAAGCAGGTACCCATGTCTGTAGAGTCCGTTAATTCGCGTTAACTTCTCGGAATTTTCTATACGTGGCAAATTGTCTTTAAATGCCGGACGGCAATTGGTTTCTGTGTTGACTATACGTGCCTCTCCAAAACCTGAATGCACAGAAAAGACTGCCGATAACAGTTCAAGACTGGAACGTACTGACATTGGGCTTGTGTCTTCACTCTCTATCTCCGTTGCACCCACCACATAGCGCTTCGATCCCGGTGTTTGTGATATCTTGCACTCATTACAATACTCAATATCCATACCTTCACAACCGTTTTCACGAGGCACAATGTATATTTTGTAGCGAGGATGAAGCAGTCTGGTTGGACGTGTAATGTTTATCTCTGAAGATTCCAGCCAAAACACTTCACCTCTTACACCACGCAGATCATCAAAATATTCTTTGGCACCTAAACCTCTGGAGTCAAATACCCAATCAAACTCTTCTACTTTATCTTCATAAAAAACTTTAGCAGGCTCTACCCTTTCTACTTCGGTATGTTCCATCCATGTAACATTGGGGTTCATACTTAAGATATTGGTAGAGAATGCCATAAATCTTTGTGCATCCACTTGCCCCTCATCTTTAAGGTAAAATGCTTTACTGTGATGTCCAAGTTCAGGCTCTAGTTTTTTCAGCTCTTTACTGTCAAGCATCTCTATCTCTTCAGCTTCTGCCACTTTATGACGAAGTGAAGTAATAAAATGTTCAAGCTCTCCCATATCTTGAGGATGAGCGGTGATGATCGTTCCTTTTAGCTGTAACCCATCATACACCCCTGCCTCTTTTAAAATATCTGGCCAAAGTTCCATAGAACGTTTACCGTACTCAAAGATAGCAGATTCTGCCGTCTCCAGTTCCGCAAAAGGGGCTAACATGCCAGCAGCCGTAAATCCAGCTGCATCAGTTCCCTCTTTACTACTCTTATCAAAAAGTGTTAGCGTATGCCCATCTTTGAGTAGATTAAGTGCTAAAACTCTACCTACTAGACCAGCTCCTACTATGGCTATATTCATTTATTGTTTCCCTTTTTTTACTCGTAGGTCGGGGTGTCCCCTCCCCGACATGAATTCAAACGTTTAATTTGTTTGATTTTATTTTTAAATTATGCATATTTTGTCGGGGTAAGGATACCCCGACCTACGGTTTTATTTAGCAGGTTAAATTTTTTACACCTTTTCTAATTTATCAGCCTCAATATAAACCTCAGACCCGTGCTCCTTAAAAGTAGCAGACATATCATCCATACCTTTCTGCTTAGCATCTTCAACATTCATATCTAACTCATCCGCATAATCACGAACCTCTTGAGATATTTTCATAGAACAGAACTTTGGTCCACACATAGAACAGAAGTGTGCCACTTTTGCAGCTTCCATCGGCATGGTTTCATCATGGTATTCTCTGGCTCTATCCGGGTCAAGACCGATGTTAAACTGGTCAACCCATCTAAACTCAAATCTCGCCAAACTCATCGCATCATCTCTGGCACGTGCACCTGGATGACCTTTGGCAATGTCTGCAGCATGCGCTGCGATCTTGTACGTGATGAGTCCCTCTTTCACATCTTCTCTGTTTGGAAGCCCAAGGTGCTCTTTAGGTGTCACATAACAAAGCATCGCACAACCATACCAGCCGATCATCGCCGCACCGATACCAGAAGTGATGTGGTCATATCCTGGAGCAATATCTGTTGTTAACGGCCCAAGTGTATAGAATGGTGCTTCATCACACCATTCAAGTTGTTTGTCCATATTTTCTTTGATCATATGCATTGGCACATGACCCGGACCTTCTATAAGTGTTTGAATATCATGTTTCCATGCTATTTTAGTAAGATTTCCCAGTTCTTTTAACTCTGCAAATTGTGCTTCATCATTTGCATCAGCTACTGAACCTGGTCTAAGTCCATCACCTAAAGAGAAAGTTACATCATACGTTTTCATGATTTCACAGATCTCTTCAAAGTGTGTATTTAAGAAGTTCTCTTGATGATGTGCAATCATCCACTTAGCCATAATAGCCCCACCGCGAGAAACGATCCCTGTCACTCTTTTAGCCGTCATTGGTACATGGTGCAACAATAAACCTGCGTGAATGGTAAAGTAATCAACCCCTTGTTCAGCTTGTTCTATGAGTGTATCTCTAAAGACTTCCCATGTTAAATCTTCAGCTATACCATTTACTTTTTCAAGTGCCTGATAGATAGGTACAGTCCCGATAGGCACAGGAGAGTTTCTTAATATCCAGTCTCTTGTTGTATGAATGTTTTTACCAGTCGACAGATCCATCACTGTATCTCCACCCCAACGTGTTGACCACACCATCTTTTCTACTTCTTCAGCGATAGAAGATGTCGTAGCAGAGTTTCCGATGTTTGCATTCACTTTCACTAAAAAGTTTCTACCTATGATCATAGGCTCAACTTCCGGGTGGTTGATGTTACAAGGAATAACCGCTCTACCCTCTGCTACTTCTTTTCTTACAAACTCAGGCGTGATTTCATCTGGTAAGTTTGCTCCAAAGTTTTCACCTTTAAGTCTTCTTTCTCTCTCCTCATCACTCAAGTACACTTTACTCATAGCCAAGTTTTGGTTTTCACGAATTGCGATAAATTCCATCTCCGGAGTGATGATTCCCTGTCTTGCATAATGAAGTTGAGATACATTTTGTCCACTTTTTGCTCTCAGTGGTGTTCTCACCAAGCCCTTTGCTCCAGCCGTAACAAAATCTAACTGCTCATCTGTAGTGTAACCATTATCAACAGGCTCCATGATACGCCCTTCATACTCCTCTACATCAGCTCGTTTAGCTATCCACTCTTTACGAATAGCAGGAATTCCTTCACCTACATCTATCTCTACAGAAGGATCTGTATAAGGACCTGAAGTATCATATACACCTAGCTTAGTGTCATTACTGAGTGTAATTTCTCTAACAGGTACGCGAATATCTTTATGTATCTCACCTGTGAGGTAAATCTTTGTAGAAGCCGGAAGCGGATCTCTGGTAAGAAGTTCATTGGAAGTGGTTAATGTGTCTTTAAATGGTTTTGTCATTGTATTCCCTTAAAATATGTATAATGTATTTTGTGGGAAGAGGTGTAGAAAATAAGTAGCAATAAATAAAATTATTTATAGTTAAAAATTAAGTACAAATCTCTTCCTTACGCTGGTGTTATCCAGTTCAAGTTCAACGGGTCAAGCAAATTGCTATCTCAGCTTTATATCATTAAAGATATTCAGCACCCCGAGAGGTTGATACGGTCAATATAATATAACTAAGATAAAATTAGTCTTAATTATAGTAATAAAAATAAAATTGTGAAGTATGTGGGAAGAAGAGCTATCTACTCTTCTTCTGTTTTCAGCTCAAGAAGTTCAGCTAAAAGCTCTTCTATCTCATCTTCCTCAAGCTCATCACGTCCAAGCTCTTCAATGATGGCAAAACACTCAGTACGCATCTCTCTCATCTCTTCAAGATCGTCTTTTTGTTCTTTTGATGCTGTTTTTGCTTTGTCAATGGCTGCAAAAAGTTCGTCTATAGCTACTTCAAGATCTGGAATAATTTCCAGTTCTAAAAGGTTTTTTAATTTCTCTGATGATGTCATGGGTAATCCTGTAAATTTTATATTTGTGTATTGTATCTAAAAATACATATAGCATTATTACCTTACGGGATCACTGTATTATCTTTTACCCACAAACAAAGAAAAAACAACCACTGCAATACTCTGAAAAAAGATGATGCTATAACCTGTAGGCAAATCAAAATAGTATGAGACGACTAAAGCAACTACAGATAAAAACAATCCACTGGCCCATGCTAGATACAAAGGTGTAAAACGTTTTTGTGACAGCGCGATAAATGCTGGAGCAACAAGTAAGACAAAAACAACCAATACACCAGCAAGCTGAACAGATGAAGTTACAGTAAGGGCCAACATACTAAAAAAAGTAAATTCTCGTACCAACCCTGTTGTTCTAGGATAAAAAATAAACATAACAAGTGCGATACACGCATAGAGGAGAGTTGATTGATATACTTCCGTTTCTGATGTAAAAAGTATGTCTGTAGCACTGAGTTTTTGAAAAAGTTCAGCCCCTTGAGGACTGCTTGCCAAAAGTATCATGATGCTTGAAGCACCAAGGGCATAGAGCATCCCTATAAACGCTTCTATGTGTTCGACTTTTCGTGTCGCATAAGTGATGAGCACAGCACCCAACAACGCAAACCCCAATGTCATGAGAGTCTGATACTCTCCCTCCATAAACCCTACACTGATGGCCATACCTATAGCGGCTATCTGTCCAATAGCCAGATCAGTAAAGATCACGCCTCGTTTGATGATCTCCAAACCAAAGATCACATGGATGAACACCAGAAGTACCACAAGTACAAAAGCGGGCCAAAGCAGCTCTATTAGTTGCATATCCTGCCTACTAGCGTATCATAAAAACGATCAAGTGTCTGTGTACCTTTGACTGCACCGACATCATGAGGCAACTCAACTACTTTAGCCCCTGTTTTTTTGGCTATGAATGCAGCCGTTTTGTGTTCATGATAAACATCTTGAAGTATCAATTTTACTTTATGTGCACGAATCTTCTCGACAAGCTTTAGTGCATGTTTGGAATTTGGTTTGATACCAGGAATAGGTTCAAGGTTGTCCAGTGATGAAATCTCATATCGTCTCAAAAAATAATTAAAAAGTTCATGGTACTGTACTACCATCATCCCCTTACAAGCACGCATTTTCTTATCATAACTTTTCAGCTTTTTTTGCCAATGTAACTTAAATGCTGTAAAATTCTTTTGATAAAAAGCCTGATTTGTACTATCTAGCAAGGAGAGCTTTAACATAATGACTTCAGCAAGTTTAATGATATTGTGCGGGTCAAGTGCAAAGTGAGGATTACCCTCTTCGTGTACATGCCCCTGTGAGCGATCTACACTCTTTGGGATATCTTGTAACTGTATATATTCACTCAAATCCAAATAACCCTTTGCATTGGGTTGTATTTTGGTATTATGTGCACTTTTTATCAGTGGTGGAAGCCAACCGGTCTCCAGTGATCCACCATTTAAGATAAGCAGATCACTATCGCGTAATCCTGCTACAAGTGAAGGTTTGGATACAACAAAATGCGGATCCCAGTTGCCCACGGAGAGCAGAGTAATCTCTACTTTGTCTTGAGCGATTTCTTGGGTCAACTGCTCTATGTATGGGTATGCAACAGCCACATTCATTTTAGAAAAAAGTGTACTTACAAAAAGTAACAACAAAAGAATTATTTTCATTTTCTACTCCTAAAAAGCGTGTGCGCCATGTGCGCCGATGGCATAGTTAAACTGCAATACCACTTCATTTTTATTGTTTTTTTCACCCTCTTCATTGTACAAAGAACTATTGTGATTATACTGTAATCTTAGACGACTAAACTCACTTGGGTTATACTCCAGCATCGCTGAGGTTACATACATATCTTCAGGTATGTCTTGTAATGCTCCATTAGCAGTAATGTCGTTCTGTGTGATGGCACTATAGCGTACACCCGTTCTCCAATTTTTATCATACTGATAGACAAGTTCACTGTAAAAACCTGCTTGCTCTTTTTTGAGTGCGATCTCGTTTGCCCATGCATCTTCTGTGGCGTTTGGAACATACTGTGTACCATCCATCTCTCTATAGAGATACTCACTTTGCCATGTAAGTACATGATCAGCTGCAAAATATTTTTTATAGACCATATCAACACCATAGAGTGTCGCATCTCCTGCAAAGGCATGTGGTCCCTCTTCATCTTCAAGATGATCAGTACGACTTTTCCCTTTTGCCATGCTCACACCACCAAGCAGTGTACCCCCAGCTACATCAAATGAACTCTTTAGGTATCCAACCCAAAGACCTGGTTGTGAAACTTTCTCAACCCCTTCAAAATCCTCATTTGCATCATGGGGAGCAAATGTATCTACTCCAAAACTCTGCTCGTTCTCACCATTTAATGCTTCGATACCAACCATAACATACACAGGCAATGGCATCACATACTGAAGCTGTACACCTTTTTCATTGAGTCCATGATCACCAAGCAAACTTTGATAGATGAGTGGTGTGTCTGAGAAGTTGTAGTTGTGGTGATGTTTATTATTGAGGTATCCAAAATCACTCTTAAACTTCCCTACTTTTGCTTGGAGATGATACGGCAAAGAGCGTGTCGTTGCATATGCTTCTTCTATCTCAAAGTCATCTTCAGTAAGGTGAAATACACCCTTAAGATCAAAATAGTTATCTACAGATGCCCCTATGGTAAGCTCTGCGTAGTTTAGATTGAACCCATCATTTCCTGCAAGTGGGGTATGAGAGTGTTCTCCATGGTCATGCCCCCCTCCATGTACAAAACCTGGGATCTCAAGATGGGCAGTGTGCTGATCCTCATCAAAAGATTGATTCGTGTATGACATATCAACAATGAGCGAAAGGTCAGGCATAAACCTGCTTTCTTTGGGTGCGTTTACTTTTTTACTTTCTAATTGTTGTTCTATAGACTCTTGTGTGATTTCCTGTGCACATAGCAATGTTGATGCTATGGCACTTATCATCCATATTTTTTTCATAAATATCCTTATATATTTTCTTGTAATGATTTTAATAGTGTTTTAGTTGTGATTGATTATGAAAAAATATGTGGAGGAGCGTTGGGAAAATAGCCTAAAGGGATTGGCATCACTGCAACATGTTGCATGCCTGTAAAATCTGTACGTTTGACCAAAGGCTTCTGTGTCAGATCCAAACGCTTCTTAAGAACAACTCTTTGTTCAAGATTGCCGATCTCAAGACTATTTGCCTCTATAATGATCGGAAAGGTTGTCCCATGCAGATTGGTATCGAACTGTTGACTGCCTGCACAGAGATGACAATTAATATGCTCTTTGGCTAAATGATGACTAGAGTGTATTGTGCTTGCTTGATAAGCAAACAAGAAAAGTGCGATTAAAACAAATCGAAAAAAGTTTGTTTTGAGTATCACTTCTTCTCTCCTGGAGTCTATTTTATGTACAGATTTTTTGGGTGGGTATTATAGCATACTTTTCCTACTGCCACACAAATAAAAATGATGCCATTTGTCTATCCAATCTTAGATCTTTTTCATGGCTTTTCCTCATATATAAAGGAAAGCATTACGTTTAAGGGGCACTTCTGAAAATATTATGCGTTATATTTGGCGAATTTTTAAAAAGAGGAGACGAACTGAAAATATTCCTATCTTGATAAATAAAATATATCTAGCATAAAGCTGCCAGATGTGTGGAAAGAGATAGTCTAATTATAACCACATCCGTCATCTGGAGGTGTGGTAGGTTGGATTGCCTGATTATCTGCTCCATACTCTGGATTCAACCCTAAGTGTATTGTATACTCTGATCTATAAATGCCGCATGGTTTTTTTCCAAAAAAGCTCAAATGCCTCCGCGTCTACCGGAGGGCTGTAATGATAACCTTGACAGATATCGCATCCGAGCTGTTTCAAAAATTCAACCTGTTCTATATTTTCCACTCCTTCGGCAACTGTTTTCAATCCAAATTGACTCGATATGGAGAGGATCGTCTCCACTAAGGCGGTATCATTTGGGTCGTCAAGCATATCTCTAATAAATGAATAATCAATCTTCATCGTATCCAACGGTAATCTTTTCAGATAGGAAAGTGATGAGTAGCCTGTTCCAAAGTCATCCATTGCAAATCGCACGCCCAGTTCACGAAGTCTGGTTATCTGCTCTATTGCTATACTGAAATTCTGTATTATAGTCGTCTCCGTCAATTCGAACTCTATAAAATCCGGGTTTACTTTTGAATCAGAAATTATAGAGTGTACTTTTTCTACAAAATCCACCTGATAGATCTGATTGGGACTTATATTGACAGAGATGTGCTTTAGAGTTATTCCCTGTTTTTTCCATAAATTCAGTTGAGCGCAAGCCTTTTTTATTACCCACTCCCCTATAGCCACGATAAGATAAGTCTCTTCTGCAACAGGTATAAACTCATCCGGCTTGATAAAACCAAACTTGGGATGATTCCACCTTAAAAGTGCTTCTGCCGCGACTACATTACCTGTTTCGATCTCTATTTGCGGCTGATAGTACAGGTCGAGCTCTCCCCGTTCTATTGCATGGCGTAGATCAGTTTCAAGCATCAGCCGCCTTTTGCTACTTTCCTCCATCCTTGCCTGGTAAAAACAGAAAGTGCCCCTACCTTGGTTCTTGGCTTGATACATTGCAGCATCTGCATGTTTTAGGATCGTGTCGGCATCTCCTCCGTCTTCAGGGAACAGAGTAATACCGATGCTGGCAGAAGTATACAGCCTGTGCCCGTTGATCTCAAATGGGGCTGAGAGATCTTCTTGTATTTTCTCAGCCACGACCTGTGCCCCCAAGGCAACTTTTTCCCAGTCATCATTGTACGGTGGAAGCATTATGACAAACTCATCTCCACCTAGTCTGGAAACTGTATCCTCTTCCCTCCCAACGGTCTTATAGAGTCTGGCAGCTACCTTTTTGAGCAGTTCATCCCCTATATAATGACCCAGAGAGTCGTTTATGGTTTTGAAGCGATCCAGATCCAAAAAAAGAACTGCACCTTTGCTTTTGTGGCGTCTTGATCTGGTCAAAGCCTGAGAAAGTCTGTCCTTGAGCAAGATGCGGTTTGGAAGATCAGTCAGCGTATCATGATAGACTTGATACTGGATCTGATCCTGTGCGTACTTTTGCTGTGTCATATCTTCAACAATCCCCACTCCTCCGATAGTCTCCCTGTCTTTTCCGAGTATCGGCGCGGTGCGCATCAGAATCCATTTGTCTATCCGGGAGATCTTTGTATGGTATTCTCCTTCGTATTCTCCCTTATCTCCGCTAAATACTGCCCTGATAGCTGGAATCACACGCTTGTCCTGCAGGGTATTCATATCCATTCCTATGAGTTTCTCTTTGGGGGCTTTCAATACCTTGGCAAAGTAGTCGTTGCATTCGACTATCTCCATATCGGGACTGTAGTAGAAAATGCCTACAAGAGCTTCTTCAAAAATAGTGGCAAATCGTTCTTCACTGATCTGAAGTCTCTCTTTGGCGTCTTTATACATATAGCGCATTTTCAAAGTTTTGGCGATACTTTGATTGAAGTTGCGCGAAATACCCATTAGCAGAACCATGAACAGCAGAGCCATCGCCGCCATCGCCATAGATATATATGTACCCTCCAAAAAAAGATTTATTATAAGTGGGATCAGCAGTAGCGCCAGAAAGATAACAATATTCTTCCATATTGCAGAGAGGGCTGTAATAGCTCCCGCACCCATTCCTGCCAAAACGAATGTTAAAAAGACTTGATGAACAAAACTCTCCTGTGGGAACAGAAAGATCGAAGTCGAGCCCCATATCGCTCCGGTAAGGATGACACCCGCAGTAAAACTTCTCTCCCATTTTGAGATGTTTTTGACGGGAAAAAGCTCATGCCTGAAATCCCTGCTAACTTTATAGCGCCAGATATTGACGGCAAAGAGCATGCCCCACCAGCCCAGGATCACATCATGATCGATCACGTTCCACTGAACTAGACCGAGTATCGAAGCGTTTATTATATTGGCTGACAAAGTGAAAATCATGGCATCATAAAGGGCTTTAACCTTCTCTTGATGTATGACATCTTTAAAGATATCCAAATCCAATACTCTTTCACTATCCACTATAATCCCTCTTATATGCTATTTTTAAATGAACTACCCCAAAGCATACAAGGGCGTATCACAATGTTATAAATTTATCATCGAGCCGTAACTCTCGATAAATTTTTACACATAGAACTTCAACCGATGCAAGCATTGGAAAAATATTTTTGATTATATCATTACTGCATAAAAAAGAAATTGATGCAATCATAGTCACCTCTAATGTTGCCTGGCAGATGTACCTAGTATATGAAAATTGCGTCCCGGAGGATACAACATTATTAAAGTAATTTATTTTTACAGTATTGCAAAAGTTGTAATTTGTCTCATGGGTATATTTCTTTTGTCTTTGTTGTAATATGTGGTGGGATTGGTATTGTGATGTGTATATGCATTCTATTTCATAAGAGCTGAAACTAGAAAAAAGCCATTTTCTTCATCACTGCTTCTTGTACTTACTGGTATTGAAATCACATAGATATCAATACCAAGAACTTATCATATTGTCAAAAAGCATCTAGCGACTCTTTGCTAGATGCGTCCAGCAAGGTGCTGTTAATTACAGCCACATCCCCCGCCTGAACTTTTTTCAGCTGGAGCAGAAGCTGCACCTGCACCTGTACTACATGCACTTACACCTGGAGGTGTTGTCGGTTGGATCGCTTGGTTATCAGCTCCACCTTCGGCTTGTACTTTATCGATAAATGTAAGTAATTTACTTGCTGCTTCTTGATAACGCTTAGCTGTTTCAGAATCCGGTTGGAAATACGTTACCGGTTTACCGGTATCTCCACCGATTCTGATCGCAGGCTCTATCGGGATACGCGCGATGAGTTCTGTGTCGTACTCAAGTGCTACTGGAGCTGTTGTACCCATACCGAAGATGTCTGATTCTGCATCACACTCCGGACAGATAAATCCACTCATGTTTTCAATCACACCTGCAGTTGGGATATGAAGTTTTTGGAACATATCAAGTGAACGTCTAGAGTCATCCAAAGAAACTTCTTGAGGCGTTGTTACTGTGATACCTGCTGTTACCGGTACTGACTGAGCAAGTGTTAACTGTGCATCACCAGTTCCAGGAGGCATATCTATCACAAGTACATCCAGTTCTGACCAAAGAATGTCTCTAAGGAATTGCTCGATCGCTTTCATGATCATTGAACCTCTCCAGATCAGAGACTGTCCCGGCTCCATCAATGAGCCCATAGACATGATCTCTACACCGTATGCTTTTAGAGGCTGCACTTTGTTTCCTTGGATCTCTGGTTTCTGATCTGCTACACCCATCATACGGGGGATGTTCGGTCCATAGATATCTGCATCAAGAAGACCTACTTTTTTACCCTGCATTGCCATTGCTACTGCAAGGTTTACAGATGTTGTTGATTTACCAACCCCACCTTTTCCTGAACTTACCATTACGAAGTTCTTCACTTGTGGAGCAATGTTCTTACCACTCACCGAGTTAGACATCTGTTTTGGTGCCTGTGGAGCAGTAACATTAATACTTACATTCTCAAATCCAAGCTTTTTAAGCTCAGTTGTTGACTCATCAGTAAGCTGTGCTTTTACTTCATCTGCAGATGAAGTAATGTCGATAGTCAAAGATACATTTGATCCATCAACAACAATATCCTTTACAAATCCAAAAGTTACGATATCTTTCGTAAATCCCGGATACGTTACATTTTTTAACGCTTCTAATACATTTTCTTGTGTCATATTAATTATTCCTAATACTTATTTTGGTCTGTATAAGAGTTATACCACTCCAATCTTAAATTAGATTGAAAAATCAGTGATTATTTTTAAATAAGAGTTTTTTTATCTTATTTGAAGATATCAAGTAACTATCAAGCTATCTAAATGTATAATTCGTTACTATTTGATACACAATATACATTATATATAATATATACAGGAATTTATTTGTCAGACACTACCTTGATACTTTTAGGAGCAGGCAACTCCACACGATTTGAAAGCAATGTTAAGAAGCAGTGGCTCTACAGTGGAGATATTCCTTTGTGGCTACATGTAGCTGAACACTTTGATAATGTTGCCGATTTTGCACAGATCATTATCGTGTCATCTTCTGAAGACATTACTCTCATGAAAAGTTTTGCGCCCTTCAACTATGTTGAAGGTGGCTCTTCAAGACAAGCCTCTTTAAGCAATGCTCTGCAGCATGTTACTTCAGATTATGTACTGGTATCTGACATCGCCAGATGTTGTGTGCCTCAAGATATGATAGAACGTATCTTGGCTGCAAAAGAAAAAGGCAGCTGTATCGTGCCTACTTTACCTGTAACCGATACACTCTACTTAGGTGATGCTCCTATAGACAGGGAGCAGGTAAAGATCATCCAAACCCCTCAACTCAGTGTTACTAAAACACTCAAGAAAGCACTGCAAACAGAGCAACCTTTTACAGATGACAGTTCGGCAGTTGCCTCCATGGGTGAAAAAGTACATTTTGTAGAGGGTTCTGTGCATGCCCATAAGCTTACGACCATTGCTGACCTGCAAAAACTATCTTGTATCCAAGCACCTTCGGCCAAGACACTTACAGGTTTTGGTCTGGATATTCACCCTTTTGAAGAAAACAAAGAGATGTTCCTTTGTGGAGTGAAGATAGATGTTGACTATGGATTTAAAGCCCATAGCGATGGAGATGTAGCAATACATGCACTCATCGATGCCTTACTTGGTGCCGCGGGTATGGGTGATATCGGTGAACTCTACCCTGATACAGACGAAAGTTACGCAGGGGTAGACTCCAAAAAGCTACTTGCAGACACAGTCAACAAACTTAAAACACATGGTTACGAAATCGGCAATGTTGATCTTACAATTCTGGCACAAGCACCTAAAATACTACCTTATAAAGAAGAGATGCGTAAAACATTGGCTTATCTACTTGGTATCAGACAAAACTTTGTCAACATCAAAGCCACTACAGCTGAGAAACTTGGCTTTGTAGGACGAAAAGAAGGTGTAACGGTACATACTGTAGCAAACCTAACTTACTTCAACTGGAAAAACTTATGAACGGAAAAAACATATGAAAATAATTATTGTAGAAAATGAACTCTACCTGGCACAAAGTATCGCATCCAAACTTGGTGAAAATGGATTTGAAACAGAAATCTTTACTTCTATAAAAGAGTCAATGAAAAGTAATGGTGATGTTTATCTGCTCTCAACAAATCTTCCAGGACAAAACACTGCGCCACTTATTACACAGTTTAAAGACAAAATCGTTATCTTAATGGTAAGTTATATCAATAATGATACCGTAGGTGAACCTCTTAAACTTGGTGCAAAAGACTATATCGTCAAGCCATTCATGATAGAAGAGCTGTTACGTAAAATAGAGCACTATCAAGAGTACCAGGATCTTAAAAAACACACCCTGCTTTACCAAGAGTATATGAAAAATCTACTTCAAGAGATAGAAACAGATTTCAATCCGGAGAAACTCACCTCCCCACTTGTCATTCAAACCAATTACCAAAGACTTGTAGATAAAGTCGTTTTTGAATTTGCACAAATGAATAACAAACTTTTAACCTTTGTACCACTAGGCGATAAAACATGGAAAGAGAAGATAAGTAAATGCAGTGACCAATCACTCCTCTACATCACGGAGATCCATACTCTTAAAAAAACAGACAGAGAGCAACTTTTAGAGTTGTTGAAAAGCTATGACTTCATTTTATGCAGTACTTCTGAACTCGAGACAGACTTTGAAACGATCACACTGAACACAGACTCTAAACTTTATGATCAAAACGAGATACTGACCATAGATGATTATGTCAAGTTTATCGTCAACAGTTTCCAATATAAATTCCCCGATACGGAACTCTCTAAAAAATTAGGTATCTCTAGAAAAAGTTTATGGGAAAAAAGGAAAAAGTATGGTTTATTTAAAAAGAAGTAAACGCTTTTTGAGTAAAGCCCAAAAAATGTCTCTAAAAAAAACGTGCATTACAGCACCTTTTATTCAGAGATTGCTGACGCTAAGTCCTCTTCAGCAGAGTGCTCATGCGACTTGTCGCATTTTATAAAAGGATTAAAAATGCAAAATAATAAATCACTCTATATAGATACAGAGGCACTCTCTACTTTAGCATTGGTACAGGCAGGTCTTCTCTCTCCTCTAGATAAACTTATGAATGAAGAAGAAGCCAAAGAAGCAGATAAGACTAAATTTTATAAAGGTGTCCCTTTTCCTTTTGCCTTTCTTCTTGCTCCCATAGGTGAACGAAATACTAAAACACTTAAAACATTAAAGCAAGGCGATAGAGTAGATCTTATCAATTATGATAAAAAAGTGGGAGAACTCATCGTTGATGAGACCTTTCACATAGATCCTCAACAACGTCTTCACAATATTTATGGGACAAGTGATCCTTCTCATCCTGGTGTCAAAAACACGACAGTAAGACTTGGAGAAATTGCTGTAAGTGGTGAATACACAGTAGAATACCCTCTTATAACGGATAATATAAAGCGTATTAAAAGTATGATCACCAAAACAGGTGCAAAATTTGTCTCTTCTATCATGCTGGCAGCAAATCCCTTTAACCGTGCTCATGAAAGAATGATACGTCAAGCTATCAGTGATTCGGACCTGTTGATCATCTTCCTACGTAAACCATTTACTTCTGAAGGATTACGCTACGATATACGACATAATGCACTAACCACCTTTGCAGATAACTTTTTACCACGAAATAAAGTGCTTATTATTCCTTTTGAAAACTCTTATATCTTTGCGGGATATAATGAACTTATCTTAGATGCTATTTTAGCAAAAAACTACGGATGTGACCAACTTGTTATTGGTAAAAATCATGGAGGCCTAGGACTCTATTATGATAAAAACAGACTCAGTTCTATTTTTGACCATTGTAAAAACATTGATATAGATATTAAAACGGTAGATGAATATGTCTACTGTGACACGTGCAACACACTAGTAAATACACAAACATGTCCTCATGGGCAACACCATCATGTACATTACCACTCAGAGTCCATCATGAAACTCATACAATCTGGACTCATTCCTCCTTCTATCTTAGTAAGAAAAGAAGTTTCAGCAAACATCTTGGCAGCACTTTTCCCGGAAAGATTCAAAAACCTACAAGAGATGCATTACTCTCTCATACCGGGTTCTGGTCTACTTGAGCAGCAAAATGAAGAGCAGTTTTACTTGAACTTGATCGAGTTGTATCAGACTTCATCTTTAACGTAATAAACCAAAGGAACAAAATGAATGTACAAAAACTTTTTTTAACTTTTTTTGGAGCAGGTCTCAGTCCCAAGGCTCCTGGCACGGTAGGTACACTTGCTTCACTTCCCGTAGGTTTGGCAGTGCTTTACTACTTTGGTATGGAGACACTTTTCATGCTTACCCTTGCCATTACGATCATCGGTATCTTTGAGATAAACAAATATGAAAAAGAGACCGGCATCCATGATCAGCAAGAGATCGTCATAGACGAAGCAGCAGGCATGTGGCTTTCGCTCATGATAGCCTACTCCACAGCCATAACAATGAACTATCCTTATGCAGAGATCCTTGCTATCATATTCAGTTTCGCAGCATTCCGTCTCTTTGACATTTGGAAACCCTCAACTATAGGTTGGATAGACAGAGAACTTAAAGGTGGTCTGGGTGTGATGCTTGATGATGTATTGGCCGGTATTGCAGGTGGACTTTTATCTGTAGTTGTCTTGATGGGGATCGGGAAATTATTTTAAGATTCTTTTTTTCCCTTCTCTCTTCTCTTATCCGTAAATGCTCCAAAAAACATTCCAACCACAGCAAATATCATCAGAAAATACGCTATGAATCGTGTCAATCCTGCAATAAAAGATTCATATTGCATTAAACCCATTGCTGTCAAGAGATAATTAAAATCATGATAGGCATCTACACCTAAAAAAGATTTACTTGCAGGAAGAATAAGACCTTCATGTGTAGTGGAAATATACCATGCGGTGTAGTGGAGTGAGAATCCTACAAAAAAGAGTGCTATATACATGGCGAAACGATTTCCTTTTCGCTTATAGTAGTAGGCGATCCCGGAAGGAAAAAGCAGTTGAAACAGAGTACCGTTGAGTACCATAATAAACTCAGGGCATGGTAAAATATAGCATACACCATGTCCACTTTCATGAATGATGCCTAGTGTTTGATTGGCAATGAAAAAATAAAGCGTAAATATCTGTCCTAAGATCGTATGACTTTGTGTATGATCAGACTCCCATGGTGCATAATGGGGGAAAAGCAACAGAAAAGCTACAAAGAGTACTAAAAGGACTTTTTTTACAGAAGGTGTCGCTGCACCTGAAAACACTTCTGTATTTTCCTTCTTCTCTTTAGGGTGGAGGTGCTTGAAAGACTTCATTTTTTCAATCGATAAGACGTTTTAAAATACTTTTGATAAGTATTTCATACTCTTTTAATACCTCTGGTTTTACCTCATCCCCTGAGCGGAAAAGTGTATGATGTTTTTCCAAAGATTTACGCAGATCATTATCCATCCACTGTTCTGTAAAAGCACGTCCCATTTCAAATTTAGCAATGTCACGTAAAGCGTGTGAACGGCTTGCTACTTTTGCTGCATGAAAAAGTGCACGATTCAACAAGACATAGGGGAAATTCACATTTTTCATGGGTCCCGTTTTTAGATATTTCTTCCCGATTTTCTGCCCCAGTACCTTTACATCAGAAAGTTCATTAAAACCAAAAAATGCACCTGATCCACCTACCAGTGCTCCTATAGCTGAACCCAATAAAAGCGTACTACCACCCAAGAGAAGATCAACCCCTGCCCCTGTTACAGCTCCCCCTGTTGCTCCGGTGATCAGTAATTCTTTTCGTGTCAAACCAAAAATGGAGACACTCTCTTTTGAAAAAAGATCCATCCCCTCAAAGAGAAGTGACTCTTGTACTTTTTGCAAATGATCATGATTCCAACTTTTTTCGATCTTCTTTTGAGCCTCTTGTTCATAAGTGCGAAGTTGCATTTTATAATTTGATTGTATCTCTTCTCTCTCCTCAACAGTTGCATCATCATGCATCAAAGCGAGCTGTTCTATGTGAGAAAGAGAATGATGAATGAGTTGTGTAATACTACTGGCACTCTGCTCAAACATTTGCTCATGATACTGTTTAAAAAGTATGATGGACTGACCTACCGGTGCTATCCACTCCTCTTTAAGTTGTGCGATGCTCTCTAAAAGTAAAAGATGCTGAGGGAAAGTTGCCTTCATAGGATTAAAGGTTCGTACCATCTTAAAGTAATGGCCCAATGCTCTCTTCCACTCTTCACTGTAGTCTGTTTCATCTATATGATTAATAAGTGCCATCGAGGGTTGCCCTGTCCAACGAAGGATCTCCATCTCTGCTTCATACTCTTCACCATAAGGCTTGGAGCCATCTACTACATAGATGATACCTGCTCCATCCATAATAGGTTCAAGTAACTCCACTTCATCATTGAAACAATCATCCTCTTTATGTTCATTGATAAACGCCTGTACGACTTCATGTCTTTTATCTGCTGAAACATCATGTTGTTCTAGCCATGCCAGCACTTTTCTGGCTCTTTGGAAACCTGGTGTATCAAAGAGTTCATAGAGAACTTTGCCATCTACTTTTAGAGGAAAACTTTGCTTTTTTGTTGTACTCCCCGGTGTATCAGATATCTGAACAGAGTCATCAAAAGCAAGTGTAGAAACGATACTGCTCTTTCCTTTGTTTGGGTGCCCTACTACAGCAAATTTGGGATGATGATCTATCATTTCTTTAACCATACTTTTTCATTTTTTAATGTCTGAAGTTTCCTTCCCCACATCTCAAGCTCCTTGCTTTTAGGAAGATATGCATCTTCTACTGTGCCCACAGGTGCAAGTATGACTTTATCTACAGCTTCCGTTAACGTTTCAAGAAAATCTACAAAATCCATGGTAGGTGGCTCCCAGGACTTCACATAAAAAAGTACTTCTCCCTGGCACTTAGAGATGATCTCACTGTCCTCTTCCAAACTGTTGGTTCCACCTACATCAAAAGCCATTGGCTTAATGACTTGCATACTGTCATTAAGCACCGTCAACTCCTTATCGGACATTGCCCAGCCAAGTGTCCTGTCATAAGAGCTGTCAAGATCTTCTACTTCTTGCATATAGTGACTGCCTTTGGGTACAAAGTTTCTCTTTTCTTCTGTTGCAGATGTCGTGATGATAGACTCATTCATCTCCCGAAGCAATGTACTTACCCCCTCCAAACTCAAAAAGGATCTCTTCAAAGCCTTTTTAAATCCAAGCGTTGAAAAAATCCACATTCCAAGACGTAACAAGATCGCATAAAACAGTGTAGCAAACGCTAGAAACTTCCACCATTCTCCAAGTTTGGAAGCATTTTGTATCATTTGTGTATCAAGCTTCTCTCCTAACCTGAAGTATTGGCTTTGCTCTATCAGGTCGACAGAAGGTACAGCCCAAGGAAAAACATCTCGCCATGCAAAAGCAAGGGTATAGAGTACCCCATGAAACTCCTTGGGAGAAACCTGTAAAGTTGTACTCCATGCAAAGGCAATATCTTTCGTAATGACCATCCCCAAAAGAGCTATAAGCAGTCCCAAAGAGAACATCAATGCAAGCAGTTGAGAACGCTTGATAATAAGCCAATTACTAAGTAAAGGATTTATCTTTAACTCTTGAAGTGAACTTTGTGCGTTTTTGGGTAAAAAGCGCAACATTTTCTCCATCCAGAAAGCTGGGGAGATATGCACTAAAAGGCTCTGTGAGGCATTAGCTCTAAACATAGAAAAAAGTGTAAGTGTCATAGTGACAAGAGGAAGAAGCACAACCATAGCCATAAAGTAGATGATATTTACTGGTTCATGTCCACTATAACTGAGTAGACCTAGCCCTGAAAAAAAACCAAGAAATAAAGCAATAATTGTCAGTGTTAGTGTCATACCATACAAGTAAGTAGAAAAGATCTCGCTCATCAATGGTCTTTTGAGGCTAGGTATATGTTTTTTAGTCCAAATCAAAAGTTGAGTAACAGGCTCTTGCTTATAGCTCACATATTCCAATCCAAAGGCACGATTCTCTTCTCGTGTACTCTTATTTTTCTGTAGTAGTTCGTATAAGTTAAGATAGGATTTTAAATTCATATTGTACTTGCCTCAGTAGCTACAAACGACAAGCAGTTGTCGTTTGCTTTACGCTACTCCTCCTCCGGACATCCATAAATAATACATCTTAGCTTCTCTCTATATGCTGCATCATCATAACTGTCAACACGTGCAACACCCTCTTCAAATGCCGTTTTAGCCACAGCAGACGCAACCCATATAAGTGCTTCTTTATTGAATGGCAATGGGATGATATGCTCTTTCCCGTATTCTATATTCTCATTATGATACGCTGCTTTTACATAATATGGAACAGGCTCTTTAGCTAAGGCAGCCAAGGCTTTAGCCGCTGCCATTTTCATACCTTCTGTAATCTTTTTAGCCCTTACATCCAATGCACCTCTAAAGATGAATGGGAAGCCCAAAACATTGTTAGTCTGGTTTGGAAAATCTGAACGACCTGTACCTACAATGGCATCATCCCTTACCTCTTTTACTTCATTAGGGAAAATTTCCGGTACCGGGTTCGCACATGCAAAGATGATAGGCTCAGGAGCCATCTTAGCTACCATCTCTTTTGTCAATGCTCCTGCTACAGAAAGCCCTAAGAACATATCTGCACCTTCTATCGCATCATTTAAAGTTTTTGCTTCAGTTTCAACTGCAAATTGTGCTTTGTACTCATTAAGATCATCTCTCTGGGTAGATATAACCCCTTTTGAATCACACATTACTATATGTGTCACGCCAAGGTCTCTATACATTTTGGCACATGAAATTCCTGCTGCACCGGCACCGTTTACCACTATTTTTATCTCATCTGCTTTTTTACCTGTAAGTTCAAGGACATTCATGAGTCCAGCCGTGGTGATAATGGCTGTTCCATGCTGATCATCATGAAATACCGGAATATCCAGCTCCTCTTGAAGTATACGTTCTATCTCAAAACATTTAGGTGCAGTGATATCTTCCAGGTTGATTCCACCAAATGTAGGAGCAATCGCCTTACAAGTAGCAACTATCTCCTCCACACTATGTACATCAAGTTCGATATCAAAGGCATCCACGTTTGCAAATTTTTTAAAGAGTACCGATTTTCCTTCCATTACTGGTTTGGAAGCAAGTGGCCCTATGTCTCCAAGACCCAGTACTGCTGTACCATCAGAGATGACGGCAACAAGATTGCCACGATTGGTATATTCAAATGAGAGATTTTCATCTTTTGCTATCTCAAGACAAGGGATAGCTACCCCCGGAGTATAAGCAAGTGAGAGTTCATGTTGTGAGCTACATGGCTTAGTCAGGTCTATACCTATCTTTCCATTTTTATGATATTCTAATGCTTTTTCTTTTGTGATTTCTGACATAGTTTAGCCTTACAGTTTAATATAAAATATTATACTGCAAGTATCGTTAATGTCCTAAGAAGAAAGAAGATTCTATTCAAAATACTCTTCAATAATCTGAGGGAAGAGTTTCATCGTTTTTCTTGCTTTATCTATTTTAGGTTGAAACACTTCAGCACTTGTAGGAAAACTTGTCATAAACTCTGTATAAATGGCAATTTTTTCTTCCATATGGTTTTCAAGTGCATCAAGAACTGCCTGCATATTTTCTTTGCTTGTAGCATACTTCATGAGAAGTTCAAACATACGTTTTCTAGGGTGGATCGCCATAGAGTCACCTGCTGCCAAAGCTATATCTTTGATATCCCAACGTGAGATGTAAATGCCACTTACATGAGGAGCAATAAGCTTCGCATACAATGCTTCTGTATAGGAAGGATAATCTTTAAGATCTACTTCTTCATCTGAATCACACTGACCATCTGCACAAAATGCCGGGTTTCCGTTAAAGTTTTGTGCACTAACATTCTCAAATTCTTTTCTTAAATCGTCCATTTCTCGCATATATTTTCCTTACTTGTTCTTTAATTAAAATTATTAAGCGACTAGTCGCTTGAGCATTCTGCTGAAGAAAACTCAGCGTTAGTGTAATAGATAGAGCTTTGCTCTATCTGTGTCCTATTAATGGGACTCTCCTATAAGTATCGGTATATCATCTGTATCTATATTTGCATTAAACCAGCGATTAGCTATGAGCATCATCTTTGTAACAAAGAGTATTTGATCATCTAAAAACTCTGGTTTATCAAAAAGATTTTTTGCTTCATCATCAAGGCAAAACCCTTTTACTTTCCCATCTGCAACTTCTATGAAGTCAACACGACCTTCTCTCTGACTCACTTCATCAAGAATTTCACAATAACTTACAGCCTTCTTTTGAAACTCTTTCTCTATCATCATCTTATCTACTTTTGACTGCCCTACATTAGACATGGTAAAGTCAAAATGTTCGTCCGTAATATTCAAAGCAATAGCTGTTGCATTGATGCTATTGTGTTTCATGATCTTGTTAAAATACTTGCGGACATATCCCGTTTGGGCATTATGACCCAAGATGGTACAGAGCCCTGTATCTGGTTTTATTTCATATGGTTGCATAAAGCATTCTCCATTTTTTCTCGTAGGGTCGGTTTACCGACCACAGTGATTATGTTTATGGTCGATAAATCGACCCTACGTATGATCATCATCCATCATCCTCTTTCATACGTACAGCATTATCATGTAAAAACATCGCTTCTTCCTCTTCTACCAAACAACGTGGACATGTCTGTTCTCCTCCCGTATAAGTGAAGTTATTACCACACTCATTACAGCGTTTGATGTTAAAAGTGGCCAATGTTCTTTGTGTAGGTTCAAAAAACTCTTTGATCTCAAATCCACTTTGTAACTGTATAGAGTCTGGTTCACAGACATCATGACATAAACGGCACTTCACACAAAGCATTGCATCAAAGTGTATGAGTGAGAACTTACCGTTTGACGAGAGTGCTCCGGTAGGACAGATACGGTAACATATCTGACAGTTCGTACAACTCTCATCTATAAACTTTTGAGATGTAAAGCTTACTTCAACTTCGGGTAATACTTCATACACATCCGGTACTCCTGCGCGTTTAAGTGCAGTAAAGAGTATCTTTCGTTTATTTGGCAGTTGCTTATCTTTAATTTTAGCGATGACCGAAGCGTCTATCTCAAAATGCTGCATATCATCCGCATCAACTGCATCATCAAACGCTTTTTTATGTTTTACCACACCTTTAAGTGAAGCGTTACCCAAAAATGAACGTCTTGATGTACTTTCTTCATTGGGTTCACTCACTTGCATCTCATTTTTCTGTTCTACATGGTTTGTATCTAGCTGTTTATCAGAAAAGCTGGATAGAACGAAGTTTGCCTCTTCTATACTCTTTTCAATATGCTCAAAAAGCAGTGATCTGTCATCATAAGAACTCAAGTCTATCGTGATAGTCTCTTCACTTACCAAAGCCAATGAGATCAAATGTTCTACACTTAAGACAGAGATGCAAGGTACATTCATCTTAGGCGATATCAATCTCACTTTTGACTCTAAGAAGCTGAAGAAAAACTCTGTAGTCGAAAAATCAGACAGAGAAAAAGCCTCTGTTGGACAAATACCTACACAAGCAGCAGCTTCTACACCGGTAGAAGCTGTAAAACTCGGAAGATTGTCAACTAAAGAGATAGAGTCTGGACAAGTATCTATACATTTTGTACAGTTGGAAAACTTGCTTGCCGCTCTTACACAAGAGGCAACATCAAAATGTAAACCCATTATTTATCCGCGGCAGGAGTAACAGTACAGTATTGTGCAAGTTTTTCGTTGACATATTCAAAATCACTGAGTAAAAACTCTAAAGCAAGCTCTGAACCATCATGATATAGTGGTGTACGTGATTCTCTTTTAGCATTGATCAAAAAGAGTGGTGTCCACTCAAGAAGATGCTCTTTCAAGAAAGCTCTTTGGACTTCAAGAAGTTCACAAATACCCTCTTTATCATCTGCATCTAATGCTTTTTGAAGTGCCGTACAGAGCATATACATAAACTCTAATTCTACACCGATATGGTCAGCACTTACAACTCTGGCAGAATCTAACTCTACACGGAAATCTAAGTCATTGTAAAGTTCAACCACTGGGTTATCTCCACCACTCTCTATCATTTGATCATCTCTAGTATAGAAACTTTCATAAGGGACAAGGTGCATCAAAAAGAGGTTAGTAAAGTCAACATTATAATACTGCTCTATCAACTCACTCCTGGAAAGTTCATTACGCTTAGCCCAATCTCTATAGTTAGGAAAGAATGAAAGCAGAGTCTCATCTTTTTCAATATTCTCCAAAAATGCTTCATCTACTTCTACAAGCATCAATCTTGATATCAATGCATAAATCGCTATACGGTTTTCTATCTCTTGTTTCATTTGTTCCATTTTATTCTCTTTCCAATATACTGTAGGGTCGATAAATCGACTCTACTAACTATCAATATTTATTATATTGTCTCTATTTATATTATTTTGTGAACTATACCACTTTCAAGATAAATAAGTAATAAGAAAATTAGTTATCTGGGAAATTGTATATGTAGGGGCAGACCTAAGTGTCTGCCCGAATTGTAAAATCTATATAAGATTTACAGAGTATGCTTTATCTGACAAAGGCACAGCTGGACGCTTAATGTGCTTAGGACGTCTCAATGTATCAGTACTGTCAAGTGGACGAGTCAATTTGTCTCTCCATGCCTGATAGACTTTCATGTTATTTTCATAATTCACATAAATATCACCGATCTGATCATCTTTGCCTGCAAGCTCCATACTCACTTTTTGGTGCCATGCATGATTACCTGCAATTGGATCGGGATGTGAAGGAGCCACAGCATTTTGCCATGAACCACTTAAACCATCCCACCAGATGTTATCGAGATCTTTGTTGTACTCTTTAAACTGCCAAGACTCTTTATTCTCATTCATACCATCGTCGATGCCTTGTGTTGGCTTGAGTGTACCCTCTTTACCATCCATAGTCATCTCATACAATGGTGCACCAACACCCATGATACCAAGCTTATGCTCAAATCCTGGGATATCAACAGCATTTTTAAGTTTCCATCTACCTGCGTGGTGAGAACAAGCTAAAACACCTGGCATTGTACCTTCAGTTGGTATAGCCATAGCGATAAAGTAACCTGACTCAAGACCTGAAACTGTATCTGAGATAGTTACTTTAACAGCATCTCCTCTTTTAATACCAAGTCTCTTCGCATCTTCAGTATAGATCCACACCGGGTTATGGTTTTGAGAAATCTCCATAAGGTGTTTAGAGTTTACTGAACGTGTATGAATATTGTATGGCAATCTAAATACTGTATTCAATGCAAAATCATTCTCTTTTTCCATAAAGTCATGGTGTACCTGTGTAACAACATGCGTCATTTTCTTTCTATCTTCTTTTGTAGTCGGATAGATAGGTATAGCATACTCAGGCCATTTCCACTCTTTGAACCACTCACAGTAGAAGTCAAGCTTTTTAGTCAATGTATGGAACCCTTGCATAAGTTCACCATCAACTTCAACACCGATCGCTTTTTTCTTACCATGACTGTCTGTAGCAAGTAAAACACCAAACTCATCTTTTTCTACATCACGTTCATGATACTCATGACCATGAGAAATATAAGTATCTCCCACTTTTTTGATAGGTCTCTCTTGTGGTTTGAAGATATTATCTTCTTCCAACCACGTACCTCTGTCTCTCATCATCTCATAGTTAGGATACTTAGAGTCAGGGTATGCTGCTTTTGCTGCTTTTTTGAGGTTAGGAAGCTTATCAAATGCTGCTTGATACCACTCAGGGATCGTTACAGCTCTTGTTGGATCTTCTTTAGAAGCCCAGTACTTTCTAACACCAAGAGAACCATCCGGATCTACATAATGAGTCATGATGTTTGCCCAGAATTCTACCTCTTCCCATACTTCACCAAGACCAGCTTTAATGTGCGCCTCAAGTGTAGCTCTGGTTGGATCTTTTGGTTTCCAACCCATTTTCTCTAACGCAACTCTCAATGCAGGGTTACGGAAAGATAACCATCTTTTTGGCTCAGTTGCTTCAGAGTGTTGGTCATGTCTTTCACCGGCAAGTCCAACAGGAAGGATAAAGTCACAATACCAGTTCGTCTCAGACCATGTAGGTGAGAGGTTAAATGACATTTCGATCTTATCTTCTCTTTTGAGTGCTTCGATCCATCTAAATCCGTCCGGGTTGATCCAAACAGGGTTATACATACGAGGAATCCAAACAGCCAATTTCTCAGGTACGTTCAATCCCTTAGAGTTCCATTTCTTTCTCCACTCATCATCCATAAGAAGGTGAGGCATGATATGACTCATCTCATAAGAACTTAGTGGATACTCAGGTGGCCAGGCGATTTCATTCCATACATCTACTTTAGGAGGTCTTTCTCCCGCTTGTGCTGCTTTATCGCCTTTACCGTTCACTGAAATAACATGCCAGTGGTGTAATCCTACTCCACCTTTGTCACCAGCCATTGCACCACGAAGCACAAACGGTAGGAATGCAGATCTCGCGATCATCCATCCACCCTTGTGACCGATCGGTCCTGCTCTCCAGATATATGTTGCTACTCTAGCACCAGCATCGATGAACATATCATAAAGTTTCTCTACGATTCTTTTTTCGATACGACACTCTTCAGCTACAAAAGCAAGTGTATAAGGACTGTACATTTCAGAGATCATAGTGATGAACTCTTCATATGTGTCACCTTGCGGCACAGATTTGATATACTTTTTCTCTACAAGGTATGCAAGATACTCTCTGTCTTTCATAAGTCTGTCCCAGTTCACCCAGTTTTTCACAAATTCGTGATTCACAAGATCTTCACCATTAAGACCTTTTTCATTAAGGATTCTGTTTGCAAGGTAGAGATAAAGTGCTGTCTCTGTCCCTGGCCAACAAGGTACCCATAAGTCTGCCATACCGGCAGAGTTAGAAAGTCTTGGATCCATAACAACAAGTTTTGCACCTTTTTTACGTGCTTCAGCAATACGACCCGCTGCCTGCTGAAAGTAGTGACCTGCATCTGCTGCGTGAGAAGACTGAAGGAAGATCAACTTCGCATTCGTCCAATCCGGAGAGTTTCTATCATCATTTGACCACTGGATCGTACCTTGTCTCGCACCTGCGGAACAGATGTTTGTATGAGAATCATACCCATCAAGTCCCATAGAATGTGGTACACGGTGACCGAAACCATTTTCGTTTGGACGACCAACGTGATACATGATCGACTTCTTAGAGATCTCATCACCTTTTTTAAGCGTATCGTGCATTTTTTTACCGATTTTCGCCATCGCTTCATCCCAAGTGGTTCTTACCCACTTACCTTCACCTCTTGTAGAACCAGGAGCTCTCATAAGTGGAAAAGGGATTCTGTCCGGATCGTACATTTGTGACTGAGTTGCATAACCCTTGGCACAGTTTCTACCACGGCTACCTGCATGAAGCGGGTTACCCATGTATTTACGTACCGCAAGTTGTCCACCTGCTTTATAGGTAGAAAGGTCAACCCATGCTGTCAAACCACATGATGCTTCACAGTTTGAACATGATGTAGGAACAAGCATATATTCAGTTGCTTTGATCCCATCAGGGTTGTCTTCACTTTGTACACCATTTCTTAATGTACCACCTCTTTTCCAGTCATCACCATCCAACTCCGTAAAGCTGTCCCACTCTTCAAGTGGCGGGTAAAACGAAAGTGTCTTAGGCGTAGGGGTAAACTTACTATCAGCTGCAACAGCCGGTGTATCCGCTACTGTTTTAAATACACCCGCAGCAAGTGTTGCACCTGCTACAGAGTATGCTGTACCTTTAAGAAAAGTTCTTCTACTCTCTACAAAAGTAGGTTGTTCATTATTATTCATTGATTTTGTCATATATATACTCCTTAACTCAACGGTAACATTTGTGGAATTTTAAGCCATACATCTTTTACAAGATAGAGCCCGATCAATGCTAAAATAGCTGCAAATCTAAGCAACGTTTTATTTTCACTCTTCATGTTGCTTACAGCCAGGAAGAATGGAATGATAAATCCAAGAACCATACCAAACCAGAATTCAACATTATATGAACCCCCTGAATGGACATATTCTAATGTTGCTTCTGCTTCAGCTGATTTATATGAGAAGAAATACTCACCCATATACATCATGAAACCAAAGAATGTAGAGACCGCCAAAACAAGTGCCAAATCTTTTCTGGTCTCTCTGCTCCAGGCATCAGATACAAAGATAAGTGCAGCTGAACCGGCTAATAGTGCTGCCCACATCATTTGCATGACTTCCGTTGGTGCCTGCCATAACTCTCTAGCACTTGATTGTGCCATGATGATCGCAGTATAAGTCGTTACCGGAATCGCTAAAAAGACAACATAAGGAAAAACTTTCTCATAAAAATCACTGATTCCTCTTACTTTTTTCCCAACAGGACAGTGCTTTCTAAAGTCAGGAAATGCATCAAATCCACCGATAAGCATCATCACTGTGATAAGTCCTGTAAAGATCGAGGCCATCCATGCACCTACGGTGATCGCTGAAGTCCAGTGTGGGTGCAAGAAGATGTTGACCATTCTATACGGTTGGTGAAGATCCACCAAGGTAAAGAGTAAGAATACATTTAAAGCCACAAATGAGATAAGAGGCATCGTCCATCTAAGGTTAGGCATCTCCTCTTTTTTATGTCTATAGAGTAAAAATGCACCTACAAGAATAACCCCTGTACCGATACTTTTTGCCCACATATTCAGTGTGATCATCCAACCCCAGATAATACCCGGAAGTGCAACGTCCAGTGTTACAATTGCTTGTGTTGCATGTATTGTATTTTCTACCATCTTAGTGACCTCCCTCTTGCTCATGTGACTCAGCATCTGTTGCTGATTCGATCAAACTTTTATTATCTAATTCACCATGCCCTACAAACGGAGCTAAAAATCTATCTAGTACACCATGATTTTTATCACCTACAGATTCAAGATGCGTAATATTGTTAAAGAGACTGTACCCTTCGATTCTCTGATGCGCAAGAGGATCAAGTGTATAAGTACCTCCACCAACATAATAGTGTTTAGGATTTGTATGTTTTTCAGGTTTTCTTACCTGAACACCACCTTGATGCTGCATGATGTATTGTGAAATATGACTTGTGTCATCTTCAACATCACCAAAGATATTTGCTTCTACCGGACAAGCAACCACACATGCCGGCATCATACCACTCTCGATACGGTGTGCACAATACGTACATTTATCAGCTGTGTTTGTCTCAGGATCCATATAGATCGCACCATAAGGACATGCCATCATACAACCGGCACAACCGATACATCTTGCACTATCAACATTCACGATCCCATTTTCAAGATAATGTAATGCTGATACCGGGCAGATACGCTCACATGGTGCGTTCTCACAATGGTTACAACGTAATGGCGTAAAAGATCTTGATGCATCCGGGAATGTCCCAATATCAATATATTTTACACGTAAACGCCAAGAGCTAAGTGGTACTTCATTTTCCACTTTACAAGCGATTTCACAACCTTTACAACCCATACATAGGTTAAGGTCAACTAAGAAACCTAGTTTCATACTTCCTCCTTGATATTAATTATCAGTATATACTTATTATAGTAAATAAGTTTTTTGAATACGTCTTAATTGTATTGTATAAACTGTTAACTTCATATGATTTTTATAATAAATGGTATTTTTTATAAGATTATGAGTAAAAATGAGTGCTTTTGTTTCAATTCAAAATAATGCTTCAATCATTCTCATAGAGATTATAAAAAAAATGAATGTTAAAAAATATATGTTAGAGGTTAAATGAAAAAGTAGATCCTTCATCTACTTTACTTTGAATGTCAAGTTTACTCTTATGCAATACAAGGATAGTTTTAACGATGGAGAGTCCCAGACCCATGGAATTGTCCCAGTTATGTGTACCTGATCGGTAGAATTTTTTAGTGACTTTATCTATATCTTTTTCACTGATACCTACACCTTTATCACTAACTGAGATACTATTTTCTTCTATCTGTACAAGAACCTCATCTTTAGAATACTTCAATGCATTCTCTATAAGGTTTTTTAGTACCACTTCCATGAGTGTGCGGTCTGCTTCTACAACATGAGATTCTCCTTTTATGAGTATCTCCCTGTTTTTGTACTGCTCTTCCAATGCAAGTTTTATCTCTAGCGTTAAAGTATAAATGTCAAAAGAGCTTTTATGCAGTGTTGCCTCACCACTCTCAAACTTGTTCCACAGAATCAGACGACTTAAAAGTGCTTCTATTTTATTACCATTGTTATAAATTTTACTTAAAAACTTCTCTTGCAATGGCTTAGGAATATCCGGATCATCCTGTAGGGTTTGTGAGTATCCCATGATAGAAGCAATAGGATTACGGAATTCATGTGCGATAGCGGAGATCATATCCGCACGTTGCCGGTTTTTAAGTTTGAGTTTTGCGTTGTAACGCTGCTTGATATCTTCTCTTTTTTTAGCTTTTTTAAGTGCCTGGATAAGATTTTGGTTTATCTCTTCAAACTCTTGTGTAAAAAAATGTGCTTCGTAGTCGATCTGATCTATTTCTTCCAGATTTTCCAAATATTTATTTAATATGATCAACTCTTTTTGCATACGTGCTGCACCACGGTAAATGAAAAAAATGAAAATTGAAAATGCTAAAGCAATAAGAAAAATAGGGGTTATCCCATCTTGTGTATCAGGTGTTGTAAGAATGAGAAATATAGAAAACACTATAAATAGAAGTACAGCTATGGTAACCAGCCTAGCCATCACATACTCTTTAAAGTGTGGACGTGTAAACAGCATAACTAAAGTTCATCCTCTGCTATCTCTTTGATGTAACCAAGGAAATCTTCTGCCTGGTAATATCCAGCTATTTTATCTATGGGTTTCTTTTTGGCTGTGAAAAAATGAAAACTGGGAATAGGCCCTCTAAGACCCGGGAGACTTTCCATACTTTCATTATCAGCTCTGTCTATTTTCAATAAAATATATTTTTGAAGGTTTTTTTGAACTTCTACATTTGAGAGAGCACCCTCTTTCATCTTGATACACCACCTGCATCGCACATCTTCTACCATCACCATCACATTTTTTTGCTCTTTTTGTGCCAATTCAAAAGCAGTTTTAACATCATTTTGCCATGTAAGTGTAACTTTTGTATCAGTTTTTTGAGTATTATGTATTTTAATAGTAATTTTTTCCGGCACACTATTTTTCGAATCACTATAAGCAGTCAAAGATAAGATCATGATACCAAGTAAGAGATTCAAAAAAATATTTTTAAGATTAAACATGTAGTGCCTCTCTGTATTAAATTTCACTTCTTGTCATTTTACAGACTTTTTGCTTTTAGTTTTTTCTTTTCAACATCAGAAATATAACTCAAGAAATCCTCTACATTAAAATAACCGACCACTGATTCTATTACTTCTTTTTCAGGTGTCATGAAAAAGATGCTGGGAACGCCATGAATGATCGGCAGATCTTTTACATCATCTTCATTTTCTCTCATCACTTTTACTGTAATGTATGACTTGAGTTTTTTTTGTACATTTTCATCACCCAGTGTACGATGCTTCATCTTTTTACACCATCTGCAGTTCTCGCCCTCTACAAGAACCATCACCGTTCTTTGCTCTTTTTTCGCCATTTCAAAAGCACTGTCAATATCTTTTAGCCACACAATTTCTTCTGCAAAGAGAGTCGTTGAAAAAAGTGTTCCTGCAAGTAAAAACATACTTAATAATAATTTTTGCATATCCATCCTTTAACTATTAAAAATTTTTATCAACTCAGAAAAAACACGATGAAGCTTTTCCACTTCTTCAATAGAGGTTCTTTCGTTTGGTGCATGGATCGTATCGTTGATCACACCAAACTCGATCACATCTATGCCGTACGCTGCAATGAATCGTGCATCGCTCGTACCGCCTGCTGTGGAGTGCTTAGGTGTAATACCGCATACCTTTTTAATACTCTCATCCATCGCATGCACAACTCGACGATCCGTCTCTGTCACAAAAGGTTTTGCCGATTGACTCAGTGTAAGATCATACTTCATACCAGAGAAATAATGATGCACAAAATCTTCTACATCCTGAATGGAAGTCTTCGTAGAGTTACGTACATTGAACATCATTTTCAGCTTACCGGGTGTAACATTGGTTACTTCCATACCGGCACGTATATCGGTGATCACAAATTGGCTTGGTCCAAAGTATGCATCACCTTCATCCAGGTTGACCCCTGCCATTGAAGACAAGACCTGCGCCACTTTATGAATAGGATTCGTTGCTTTTTCAGGATATGCTGCATGTCCCTGCATACCATGTTTTTCTATCACACCATTTATGGAACCTCTTCGTCCCACTTTGATAGCATCACCAAAAATGTTCTCGCATGTCGGCTCTGCTACGATACAACTTTCAGGCAGAAGGTCTATCTCCTTAAGATGTGCCAGCATGATCTGTGTTCCGTATTTTGCTTCTCCCTCTTCATCTGAAGTAAGCAAGATAGAGAGTCTTCCCTCAAAATGATCTGCCTCACTGCATGCTTGCACAAAAGCAGCCACACCACTTTTCATGTCTTGTGTACCACGCGCATAGATAGACCCTTCTTTGATGACAGGGACAAAAGGATTGGTGTTCCAGCCATCACCTGCAGGTACAACATCAACATGCCCTGCAAAACAGAGGTGTGGACCATCAGAGAATTTTTTAGTCAAAAAAAGATTTTTCACCCCTTCTTTGTTGACATAGATAGCTTCATACCCATTAAGGTACTCTTCAATGAACTGTAAAGACCCGGCATCATCCGGCGTTACAGATTCAAAACTTAACAGTTTTAAAAGTAAGTCTACTACATTCATCTCTTATCTTTCTATTTCGCCACGGTAAGAGACGATACCACCGGAATGATTGATCACTCTTTCATGCCCATTACTTCTAAAAACATTTTGGACTTGTCCACTTCTGTGTCCTGTACGACAAGTAAAAATAACCACTTTATCTTTTGCTTCTTCAAAAAACGCTTGGGCCCATGATTGAAAATCTGAAGTAGGTTTGAGCATATCCACACCTTTAAGGTGTCCCATCTCATACTCCATATCTTCTCGTACATCAACTAAAAGAAAATCTGCTTCACCATTTTCTCTTGCTTTTAGGAGTGTTTCCAAATTTTCTGAATTAATATTATCTGTTACTAATAATTCGTGCACTACTATCCTTAAATATTAAAATAACTTCGAATTATAGTCAATAATAATTATATTTTACTTTGACATCTCTTCTTCTGCCACATGTTTCAACTCTTCTTTTGCTAATGCTTTAGCTTCTTTTTCTTTGATCTGTTCTTCTCTATGCTCTGGTGTACAAAAAATTTGACAATGGCAAATGCCCGTTTCAGGTATTTCTTTTTCTATGGCTGGCTTACAAGGACAGATTCTGTCATCTGAACTTTTAAATTTACCTGGTTTAGATTCATCTGGATCAACCATAAAACAGGGACAAAATCTTTTACCAAAAAGTAATCTATGTCGTGCAAGACCAAGAGTCACACCTTCGTTCACATCCTCATTGGCACTATATACCCAGCCTTGACTCTCACATACTTTATCTGTAAACTTTTCTGTTTTTACCAACTCTGCTTTAAACTCTTCTGAGTTCATATCTAACTGCTGCATCATCATCTGTCCTTAATGTTGTTTTCTTTTGTAGTTATATCTTAAACTAAATTAATATATAATAAGAAAAATCACTTTAGGGCACATAATGCAAATAGATAATACTGTCTTGGCTAAACTGGAAACACTCTCTCATCTTCGTATAGATGACTCAAAAAAAGAAGAAGTCATGGGGCAACTCACTGAAATACTTGGCTACATAGATAACCTCAATGAACTTGACACCGATGCATTGGATGCCTCTTTTTCAACACTCGAAGGTGGTACCCCACTTAGAGAAGATACTCCACGCGAAGCAAATGATATTGCAAAAGATATCCTTTCACATGCGCCAGAGAGTCAAGATGACTTTTTTATAGTACCTGCAATTATCGAGTAAATAAATACTAAATGTTGAAAATTTATGGGATCAAAAACTGTGATAGTGTCAGAAAAGCCATAAAGTATCTTAAGGCACAAGAAATACCTTATGTGTTTGTAGATTTTCGGGAAACACCAGTTACAAAAGATGTTGTTGATGGATGGCTCAAGCATACTGACATAAAGACACTTTTTAACACCAGGGGTACTACGTACAGAACACTAAAACTTAAAGAACTTAACCTAAGCGATGATGATAAACAAACATGGTTAAGCAAAGAAAATATGCTCATTAAACGACCTGTTATTGCATTTGATGACAATATCATAGTTGGGTATAATGAATCAGAATATCTAGAAAAACTACAAAAACCCAAAGGATAAATATGGCTGCGTTCGATATAAAAAAACTACTTCAGAGTGTTGTTTCCCACGGTGCCTCCGACTTGCACCTTGTGAGTCGTACAGAACCACAGATCAGACTTGATGGTGCACTCAAACCTGTTAATCTTCCTAAACTTACGGGTGAAGATATTGAAGAGATGTGCTACTCTTTGATCACGGAAAAACAAAAACAACATTTTGAAGAGTACGATGAACTTGACTTTGCACTTTTAATTCCCGGTATTGGTCGTTTTAGAGCAAACTACTATCGTACTTTAGGTGATACTGCTGCTGCATTTAGAACCATTCCTATAGATATACCTTCCTTGGATGACCTTGGCGCACCGGAAATCTATAAAAAACTTATGCAAAGAGAAAAAGGGCTCATTCTTGTAACGGGTCCAACCGGTTCGGGTAAATCAACCACACTTGCTGCTATGCTAAATGAAATTAACCTATATGAACACAAACATGTTGTTACAGTAGAAGATCCGGTGGAATTTATACACCAAAATAAAAAATGTGTTTTCTCGCACAGGGGTGTCGGTGAAGATACAAAAAGTTTTGCCACAGCACTCAAGTTTGCAATGCGTCAGGATCCGGACATTATACTCATCGGGGAGATGAGGGATAAAGAGACCATAGAAGCTGCACTCACGGCAGCAGAGACCGGACACCTTGTTTTTGGTACACTTCACACCTCTTCAGCACCTGGTACGATCAACCGTATTATTGATGTATTTTCTGGAGATGAACAGCCACAAATCAGAGCTATGATCTCATCATCACTTGTAGCGGTTATCGCTCAGGCACTTCTGCCTAAACTTGGCGGTGGACGTGTAGCTGCTTCAGAGATCTTGATCACAAACCATGCGATCTCCAACCTTATCCGTGAAGATAAAGTGCACCAGATCTATTCACAAATGCAGTTAGGTCAAGGTGATACCGGTATGCAAACGCAGACACAGGCACTCTTGAAATTCCTTAAAGATGGAAAGATCTCTCGTGATATTGCTTTACAGTATGCCAATAAAGCGGATGAACTCTCAAAAGCAACACAAGCCTACTAACAAAGCATTTTTAGTAAGTTTTATAGATACAATACAAAAAAACTAGTAAATTAAAGAGGAATATATGGAAAATTTTTCAATGATAGACTTTAACTATTTTGATATTACTATTGGAGCCATAGTACTTATTTTGGGTATTAAAGGTTTTATGAATGGCTTTATCAAAGAAGTATTTGGACTTGTTGGGCTTGTCGGTGGTGTCTATTTTGCCTCTCGTTTTGCCCCAACAGCTGCTGCATTCATAGATACAAACTTTCTTCATCTGGAAAACACTGCATTGCTTAAACTTCTTGGTTTTCTTGCTGTTCTTATCATTGTTTGGTTGAGTGCAACTATATTGGGTTCTATTTTCTCAAAACTTACATCTGCCAGTGGACTAGGCTTTATAAACCGTCTTTTTGGTTTTATCGCTGGAGGAGGAAAATATTTTCTTATTTTTGCACTCATCGTTACAGCCCTCTCAAATGTAACACTGGTAAAAGATAATTTAGAAAAATATGTCCAAGACTCTGTACTTTATCCTTATTTGAAAGCAGCAGGTTCAAGCATTATCAATCTTGATCCAAAGGTACTGGGTTTGGAAAAATCATCGGCAACAGAAGTACTTAAAGAAGTTGCAAATCTAAATGAAACAAATAATACAGAAGTAAGTACAAAAGAGAAAAATACAACGGTAGATAACAATACAAGTATGGCAACTCATTAAAGGTATATTATGATTACATATCCTCTTCTTTTAGAAAAATTTAAAACATTGCTTAAAAACAATACACTCAAATTCACTAAACAAAGAGAACTTATTTTAAAGTTCCTTTATGAAAATGAGGGTCATTTTACACCAGAAGACATTTATGTGCTTCTTAAAAAAGAGTATCCGGAGATCAACATCGGCATTGCTACGGTCTATCGTACATTAACCCTGCTTGAAGAGTCAGATATCGCAAGCTCTATCTCATTTGGAGCACAAGGTAAAAAGTATGAACTTGGTCTTAAAAAACACCATGATCATCTGATCTGTACCGCTTGTGGAGAGATCATTGAGTTCTTTGATGAAACCATTGAAGAACAACAAGAAAAGATCGCCAAAAAATTCAATTTCCAAATGACAGACCATACGATGAAGATCGTTGGACTTTGTGAAAAGTGTCAAGAGAAATAAAGAATTCCATTGAACCCAAATCAAAAAAGAGAAAATTTCACAGTTAATGAATTTTTTCTTTACATACTTGGATTAAATGCGACCAGTCGCATGGGCCTACTGCTGAAGTAGTCACAGTGACCAGAAAAAAATTTAGTTTTTTTCTAAGTCATGCTTTAGCATAGAAACGTAATTTATGAAGCTTTGCTTTATAAACGTTCATTTAATAAATAACAACACAGGAGAAACCTTGATATTTGAAAATCAATATATTCAAGAACGCATTAAAAAAACTGAGAAACTAAGAGAAGAGGGAATCAACCCTTATCCTAACCAAATACAAAAAGGAACCCCTTCTAAACAATTTTTAGAAGAGTGTGCTTACATCAAAGAACAAGATGCTGATGAGAAAAAAGATGAGGGCAGAACCTATTCACTTACAGGCAGAATCAAGTTTATCCGTATTATGGGAAAAGCTGCATTTGCGAAAATAGAAGATACAGAAGGCTTGGTTCAAATTTATTATAATAGAGATGAACTTCCTGAAGGTTTTTATAATAATATTGCGAAGAAACTTTTTGAGGTGGGTGACATCATAGAAGCGAAAGGCTACCCTTTTGTAACGCAGACCGGTGAACTTACACTGCACTGTAAAGAGATGAGAATTGTCTCTAAATCCATCTCCCCACTTCCGGAAAAGTTCCACGGGCTCCAAGACCATGAACTTCGTTACAGACAACGATACCTCGATATGATCATGAACCCGGAAGTGAAAGAAAACTTCATTATGCGTTCTAAAATTGTCTCTTTGGTACGAAGATTCTTTGAAGAGAAACAGTTCTTGGAAGTAGAAACACCTATGATGCACCCTATCCCCGGTGGAGCAAATGCTAAACCATTTGTGACACATCATAATGCTTTGGATGTTGAGCGTTATCTGCGTATCGCACCAGAGCTTTACCTCAAACGTCTTATCGTGGGTGGCATGGAAGCAGTATTTGAGATAAACAGAAACTTCAGAAATGAAGGGATGGATCATACCCATAACCCTGAGTTTACAATGATCGAATTTTACTGGGCTTACAAAACCTACATCGAGTTGATGGAGATCACCGAATCGTTATTTGACTACCTCTTTGACAACCTTAAACTTGAGAGAAAACTTCCTTATGGTGACTTAGAGATAGACTTTGCTACCCCATTTGCAAAGATTCCATACATTGAGTCACTTACAAGCATCGGTGGTGTTCCGGCAGATGTAGCAAATGACAAAGAAAAAGCACTGGCTTACTTAACACAAAATAATGTAAAAGTGGATGCTAATCTTACTCTAGGTTACTTACAAGCTGAACTCTTTGATGAGTTTGTTGAGGGAAAACTGATCAACCCAACCTATATCACGGATTTCCCGGTAGATATTTCACCACTTGCCCGAAGATCTGATGACAATCCGGATATTGCAGAGCGTTTTGAACTCTTTATGGCAGGCAAAGAGATAGCCAACGGTTTCTCTGAACTCAATGACCCTATCGATCAGTATGAGAGATTTAAGGGACAGGTAGATGCAAAAGAAGCGACAGGTGATGATGAAGCGATGCATATGGATACAGACTATGTTAAAGCACTCAGCTACGGTATGACACCAACAGCGGGTGAAGGTATCGGTATCGATAGACTTGTTATGATGCTTACCGATCAACACAGTATCCGTGATGTACTTCTATTCCCGGCAATGAAGCCGGAAGCACCAAGACCTGAGCTTGCTCCTATCTGTGCAGAAGAGAATAAATGTAAAAAATGTGGTAATGAAAATGCTGATGAACTCAAGCCTGCTAAAAAAGGAAAAGGGTTGTTCTGTATAGATGTAGCTGCATGTAAAAAAAGAGTTCAAGAGAAGAATGAGGGAAAGTAAATCATTTTATTCTCCCCTCTACAAAGAAAATAAAAGTAAACTTTGGATATAAATCCAACAATAAACCTAACAAAGGAATACCATGTCATATGCAATAGAAACTTTTGACCCAGAGATTTTTGAGGCAATAGAAAACGAGAGAGAAAGACAAACAGATCACCTAGAAATGATCGCCAGTGAAAACTTTACGATCCCTGCTGTTATGGAAGCTATGGGTTCTGTTTTTACAAACAAGTATGCTGAGGGTTACCCATATAAAAGATATTATGGTGGATGTGAATTTGCTGACGTAGTTGAACAACTTGCTATCGACAGAGCTTGTGAACTTTTTGACTGTAACTACGCAAATGTGCAACCACACTCAGGATCTCAGGCAAATGGTGCGGTTTATGCAGCACTTCTTAAAGCCGGAGAGAAGATCTTAGGTATGGACTTAAGCCATGGTGGTCACTTGACACATGGTTCTAAGCCAAGTTTTTCTGGTAAAAACTACTCTAGCTTTACTTATGGTGTAGAGCTTGATGGTCGCATCAACTATGATGAAGTACTTAGAATTGCTAAGACAGTACAGCCAAAGATCATCGTATGTGGTGCTTCTGCATATGCAAGAGAAATTGACTTCAAGAAGTTTAGAGAGATCGCTGATGAAGTGGGTGCTATCTTGTTTGCTGACATTGCTCACATTGCCGGTTTGGTATGTGCAGGTGAACACCCTAGCCCATTCCCATATGCTGATGTGGTCACAACAACGACACACAAAACACTCGCAGGACCTCGTGGCGGTATGATCATGACAAATGATGAAGATGTAGCTAAGAAGATCAATTCTGCTATCTTCCCAGGTCTTCAAGGTGGTCCACTTGTACATGTGATCGCAGCTAAAGCTGTTGGATTTAAGCACAACCTGTCTGATGCTTGGAAAGTACATGCGAAACAAGTGAAAGCAAATGCCAATAAACTTGCTGAAGTACTTGTAGCAAGAGAATATGATGTAGTCTCTGGCGGTACAGACAATCACCTTGTACTAGTCTCATTCCTAGACAAAGACTTCTCGGGTAAAGATGCTGATGCAGCACTTGGTGCAGCAGGTATCACTGTAAACAAAAACACCGTTCCAGGCGAGACAAGAAGTCCATTTGTCACTTCCGGTGTGCGTATCGGTTCTCCTGCACTTACAAGTAGAGGTATGAAAGAGAAAGAGTTTGAGATCATCGCAAACAAGATCGCGGATGTACTTGACAATGTTAATGATCATGCACTTCATGCAAAGATCAAAGATGAGATGAAAGAGTTGGCTTCTGATTTTGTAATTTATGAAAAGTCTATCTATTAGGACTCTAAAATAAAAGTTTTCGATCTAGAGCTTTTTGACAGCCACTACTACATTAAAAGATCTGCGATTGTTGAACAGATACAGTTTGACAATCGTACCTTCTATGCAAAATTTGAACGTATAGATGAACCACTAACTCCCCTGCTACTTAAACAACATCTCAATAGACAATATATTATTGCCGTACCGCTTCTTAAAGATAATCATACCAACTATTTGGTACTTGAGTATAAAGGCGATGAGCACCAGAGATTTCATCATCTTGTAAAACATCTTTTTAACACGCTTGAGATAGAAAATTATCATATCTACCAAGGTAAAGATGAAGAGAAAATACAAGTTTTTATAGAAGTAGATAATATTCCACTACAAGAAGCAGAGTTACAACTTCAAGCACTTTCTCTTGCACTCAAACAAAAACTGACCAAAAAATGGAAATGTCTACCCTCTGCTTCTCTACCGGAAGCTTATAATATTGTTACGCTTCCATATAAAGAAATTTAAATTTCATCGTCCAAATATTCTTGCTTCAAAACCTTATAAAGTTATATATTGAGCCACTTGCAGATTAGTAAAAAAGAGGGGT
>CBFCXZ010000014.1:0-50896 GCA_965602275.1 uncultured bacterium | reverse complement strand
ATCGGTTATATCGTACCTTTCTAGTACTTTATACCTTCTAAACTAGTCTAGCCCCTAATTTTATTAACCCTGGGTAACACAACTATTTCAAAAAAACTCTTTTTATGCCTTTTTTCGTTTATCTTAATCTTTGTTTTCGAATGAAATTAATTTTCCCCAAGTGTATTCATCGTTATCCTTGTCTTCTGCCTTATAAACTGTACCAGTAGATGTATCAACACTCATTCCATTGTCTAATGTCTTGCAAACCACCGAAACCTGTGGCTTCTTGGTTTGTAATTGAGTGAGTATTGCTTCCAGAGGCAGACACTCCTGACTTTCCGGAACACCCACTCAATAGTAATATAATAAGTATTGATAATCCTAATGCTGTTTTCTTCATGTCCCTTTCCTTTTTTCTTTGACTTCAATTATATTTTCGTTAACTTTAGCGTTCTCTAATGGGTGATTATAGCATCTTCTACAACTTATCAATAATAAAGAGAGAATCAATCATACAATCGATTGAGTTTAAAATCTTTTTTTATCTTCTTTATCTCTGTATAGGTTATGTATCTGTTTTCATTACGTTCTTTTAACCAATATTTTTTTAAAAATTATAGTATAATCGTATAATTGACTATATATAGGATTTATAATGGACAAAAGCTTACTTATATTTATCGCAATAGGACTAGGATTTCTTTATTTTATTACTAACTTTGTGGGTGAGATTCAGGAAGCAGATGATAAGTATCAAAATCAGGAATACCAACAAAAACATAAGTATGATCAGTATCAGAGTGTTGACAGTATAGGTCAGGAAATTTTAGATCTTACCGGGGCTGATACTACAACACAGATAGCCGCATGGAAAGAGAGTAGACTTAAACAAGAGTTTCTTACACTTTTTCCTGACTTTGATGCTATGAAAAAATTTGCAAAAGAGAGAACTAGAGGAGATGCTTTGCAGGCAAAACTCTTTAAAATGGTTGATGATGTAGAGGGTAAATATTTTTCTGGAACAATGAATGTAGAACAAGCCAAGCGTGCGCTTGACTCGTTAAAATAGCTTAGTTTAACGACAAGGATCAGACATTTTATTTCTATCTGCATAGAGATAGACTTCTACACGTCTGTTGAGTGCTTTATTCGCATTACTGTTATTTGGTGCGATAGCTTTATCGTATGAACATCCTTTTGTTTTGGGATAGCCATTGACTGCAAGGAGATTTGCTACAGTACTTGCTCTTCTCTGTGAAAGACCTTGGTTGTAAGTATAGCTTCCCTGGTTATCTGTAAACCCTGCAACACCTACAACCGTTTGAGGATAGTTCGCTAAAAGTTGTCCCACTTTTTTTACTTTCGATCTGGCTCTGGACTGTAAGGTGGATGAGCCCGTAGCAAACATCATGCGGTCTCTAAACATAATTTTTACATAATTATTGGTTTTTGACACAATGAGATCATTATTTGGATCCAATGCAGCGAGCGGATCATTGTTTACTCCTGTCCCAAGTGCACGTGCTATCTCATTTGCCTGGTTATCCATACTGTATCCTATAGCACCACCTGCTGCAGCACCTAAAAGTCCACCAATTATGGCACTTGTTGCATTGCGGCTGCCCGTGTTATATCCTATCATAGCACCAGCCACTGCACCTGTGGCTGCACCTGTTTTTGTACGATCATAACTTTCATCTTGTACCAGACCAGGTTGATTGTAACATCCTCCCAGCATAAAAACTGCCACAGTAGAGGCAAGTATCGGTTTAAGTAATTTTATCTTCATTTTATTTCCTTTTTTATTTGGTAAGTATATAAAGTAAGATCTTATATACAATAACGCAACGTGTTGCGTGTAGGCTTATTGCCATCCGCCAGTTTGTTCCGGTTCAGGATTTTGATTATCTATAGCATTTCCTACACCGGCACCTACCGTTGTACCAATAAGACCACCGATGACGGCATTTCTCCCTCTGTTACGATTAGAAGTATTATATCCTATGACAGATCCAGCTAGGGCTCCAGTCACTGCACCTGTTTGTGTTGCGTTACTGGGCATTGCCTCTGTACCTGTACAACCACTTAATATGGCAATACTCGCACTTGAAGCAACGAGTACTTTAATGATATTTTTTTTCATTTTTGTACCTTTATTCTCTTAATGAAAATAATTATAGCACAGAAATGTGTTAAAAATGTGTCAACTTTTTATAGATTTTATTTTTTCATGCCACTGCCATAAAGTCTTTTCAAATCCTATGTGTTGTGTTTGGTAAAAGTGTAAAGGAGTAGAGAGATAAGACTGCTCAACCCATCCTTTGAAATCATGTGGGTATATATAATCTTTAGCATGTGTTTTGATATGAGAGGGAATAGGGTGTATCTCTCCCGTTTTTATGGCCTTTAACGCAGAGTTAATAGCCATATATGCACTATTTGATTTAGGTGAAGAAGCAAGATAGATAACCAGTTGAGAAAGGGATATCCTTGCTTCAGGATATCCTATATGTTTCACGATGTTCAGCGTAGAACTTGCCAGGTTCAGGGCAGGGGGGTTTGCATTGCCTATATCTTCACTTGCAAGTATGGCTAAACGTCTGGCGATAAACTCAGCCGGCTCTCCACCATCGATAAGTCTGGCAAGATAGTAGATAGAAGCATCGATATCAGACCCTCGAATACTTTTGATCATGGCAGAGGTGAGTTCATAATGACTCTCGCTTTCAGAGCTGCCCGCCTGCATTGCATGAGGTCTTATCTGCTTGAGTGTATTTAAAGTGATGGGTGTGGTGACTATCTGTCCACTCTCAAGTAGATTTAACATGGCTCTCACATCACCGCCACTGGAAAATACGAGGTACTCTGCTGCATCATCTTCAATGGAGACAGACTCCAGTTTTATGATCTTTTGTAGATAGCCAAACATCTCTTCTGAGGTCAGTGTTTCAAGTTCAAAAAGGTGAGAGCGTGAACGCATCGCAGCAGTTAAAGAGTAGTAGGGGTTTTCAGTCGATGCACCTATAACGAGAGCAGCATTGTTTTCCATAAAAGGCAGAAGTACCTCTTGCTGGTTTTTATTCAGTCTGTGGACTTCATCTATAAAGATAAGGGGTTTTTGTAAAGCGTTGGCATACTCTTTAAATATCTTACGCAGATCATCTATTTTGAGGGTGGTGGCATTCATCTCATAAAAGGGTCTGTCCAGTTGTGTAGCGATGACTCTGGCAAGTGTGGTTTTTCCAGATCCTGGTGGTCCATAGAAAAAAGAGTGGGGCAGGGCATTGGATTCTATGAGTTTTCGCAAGGAAGATGATCCACTTAAAAGATGAGACTGTCCTATGATCTCATCAAGAGTTTTAGGACGATATTTTAGTGCAAGATTTATCAAGATTTAGTCTTTTTTATTAAACTTTTTTTGCTTAAGTGCTTTATGCTTCTGATATTCTTTTTCGCGTTTATTCTCTTCTTCCTGTTTCTGTGCATTGGCTTTGTTATAGATGTCTGCTTTTTCATTCTCTTTTTTACGTTTCATGAACTTATGTACATCATCATACTCTCTTCGTGTAAAGTATCGTGTTTTGTTCTCAGGAAGATTATTCAACTCTATCCCTCCAAAAGCCACACGCTTAAGGTCAAGTACCTTAGCTTCAAAGTGTCCAAAGAAGCGTCTAAGTTCTCTGTTCTTACCTTCTGTAATCGTTACGCGAAGTTTAGAAAAGTTTTTACCTTCGGCTCTTATTTCAAAATGTGCAAAAGGAGCAAATTCCATACTGAATATCTTACTTTTTTCATGCCCGCCTGCACGTGCATCATCAAGTACAAGCCCCTCTTTCATCGCAGTGATCATCTCTTCAGTGATAGGTTTGTCCAATTTTAAGTTATAGGTACGGTCCAAACCACTCTCCATAAGCGCTGTTGCTACCTCTGGCGTATCCGTTAAGAGCAAAAGTCCTTCTGAGGCATAGTCCAGCCTGCCAACAGGAATAAAGTGCCTGAATTTACCTGCTAGCTTATGGTAAATAGTTGTACGCCCTCTATCATCTTTTTTGGTAACAAGAGCCCCTTTGGGTTTATTATAAACGATGATAGTGAGTTCTTTGCTGGGTTTAACCTGTTTGCCTTTGATATAGATGTGGTCATCTTCTTCTACTTCATAGGCAAACTCTTTCAGTACTCTTTTGTTGAGTGTAACTTCACCCTCTTCTATGAGTTTGTCTGCCTCTCGTCTTGAATATTTTGTGTTGTGTGAAATATATTTATTTAATCTCATTGTTATCTCGTTTCTTGTATTTAGGACGCATACAAAGCAAAGCTTCGTATGGTCAAATTGAAAAACGTGCGTTGTAGCACCTTTTTAAAGTTTGATTGCTGACGCTGAGTCATCTTCAGTAGATGGCTCATACAACTAGTCGTATTTATTGTTATTTTCATTTGCTTTTAATACCGGCGTTGACTAAATCATGGATATGTAAAACCCCTAAGATCTTCCCTGCTTCATTGGTGAGAGGGAGAAGCTGTATACGGTCATTTTCTATAATTTCAAGTGCCTCAGAAGCAAGTAGCTCTGTGTTATGGTAGCTTTTTGGTTCTTTATTTGCATAATGTATAGCAGGGTGTTCCAGATTAAAATCTTTTTGCATGAGTGCTCGTCTGAGATCACCATCACTAAGTAAGCCTATCAGCTTTTCTGTATCATCTACGATAAGCACTGTACCAAGTTTTCCTTCGCTCATGACAGCAATAGCTTCAGTAAGTGCTGTTTTGTCATTGATAACAGGTAAAGAGGTTGTTCTCATCAGATCTTTGATCTTAATAAAAAGCTTTTTACCCAAAGAACCACCAGGATGAAAAGAGGCAAAGTCCTCTTTTTTGAAACCTCTTTTGTTCATGAGTGCAACAGCCAGTGCATCACCCAGTGCCATTGTAAGTGTTGTGGAGGTAGTTGGGGCTATATTTAGAGGGCAAGCCTCTTTTTCGACAGAGATATCAAGAAAAACATCTGCATATTTTGCAAGAGAAGAGTTCCTGTTTCCTGTAAGCCCGATAAGCGGAATATCAAAACGTTTGATATGAGGGAGTATCTTTGTCAGTTCCTCACTCTCTCCACTGCTGCTGATAGCCATAAGTGTATCCTCTTTCCCTATCATTCCCAAGTCGCCATGCAGTGCTTCTGTTGGGTGTAAAAAGAAACTTGATGTCCCTGTGCTTGCAAAAGTAGCAGCCATCTTAGCCCCTACAAGACCAGATTTACCTACACCGGTGATGATCAATTTACCTTTGGTATGTATGATCAGTTCAATAGCATCCAAAAAATTCTGGTCAAGACGCTCTGCTGCTTTATAGAGTGCATCAGCTTCAATGTGAAAAGTTTCTTGTGCGATTTTAATAAGATCCATGGAGACTACTTTATGTTTTGATGAATGATTATATCATAGTGAAGGTTAGGTAGGGCAAAGAGTATAGTATGGTAGACCTCATAAGAGGTCCACTTGGGTTTAAACGATGAAAATGGTTGGGATGATAAGTGGGTATCTCTTTTTAGTACGGACTACATGCTTTCTGATACTGCCTCTGATATCATCTTCGATATTTTTATGATTTTTCAATGCTTCTGGCTTCATGTTCAGCAACATTGTCTCTAGCATCACTTCTATCTCTTTTTGGAACTTTTTATCTTCTTTGTCCGGAACTAGACCGTGTGTGGTGATAACAGGTTTACCTACTACCTTTTGGTTACTTTGAGAAATTTGTGCTACCACGTTGATGATACCATCTTCAGCAAGCTTTTGTCTGTCAAGGACAACATCATTTTCGATAGTCATATTGTTCTGGTTGTCGATGTAAGTTTTACCTGTTTTGACTGTTTTAACTTTTTTGAGGTACTTAGGTGTGATCTCAACCTGGTCTCCATCACTCATAAGAAGAATGTTTCTTTCATCTACACCACAGGCTACCGCAGTTTGTGCGTGTTTTGCGATATGGTTGTACTCACCATGCACAGGCAGGAAGAATTTAGGCTGGATGAGTCTTAAGATGAGTTTTTGCTCTTCCTGTGCAGCGTGACCTGAGACGTGGATGTCTCCAAATTCTCTATAACGTACAGTGACACCTGCTTTGACAAGTTTATTCATGAGGCCGGAAACAGAAGCTTCATTCCCCGGAATGGCAGAAGCTGAAATGATCACTGTATCCGATGGTTTAAGCTTAATGTGACGATGCTCATCTGTTGCCATGCGGTTCAGTGCTGCCATCGTTTCACCTTGCGAGCCGGTAGTTACGATAAGTATTTCATTTTCAGAATATTTAGGTACTTCATGCACTTCTATGAAGTGTTTATCTTCAATGTCCACAAAACCTAAGGCTCTGTTTGTTTCAACATTACGCTCCATTGAACGCCCGATTACACAGACTTTTCTACCATGCTGTACCGCTCTTTCCATCGCTTGGAAGATACGGTGTACGTTTGAAGAGAAGGTTGACATGATCACTCTTCCCTTTGCAAGGTCAAAAAGTGTGTCAAATGTTTTTCCAACTACTTTTTCACTTTTAGTAAAGCCGGGGTTATGCGAGTTTGTTGAGTCAGAGAAGAGACAAAGTACACCTTTGGCTCCATAGTATGCATAACGGTGTAAGTCCATAGTATAGTCATCAACCGGAGTGTGGTCTATTTTAAAGTCAGCTGTGTGGATAATGGTCCCAGCAGGTGTCTCAATAGCCAGTGAACATGCATCAATAATTGAGTGTGTGTTATGCAGCCATTCTATTTGCAGATCACCAATATTATATTGTTTTCGCAGTGTAACAAAATTAAAGTGTTTTGTATCTGCCTTGAGTCCATGCTCATTGAATTTGTTCTCTATCATCGCAAGTGCAAGCGGTGTTGCATAGATAGGGAATTTTAACTCTTTAAATAAGTAAGGCATCGCACCAATGTGGTCTTCGTGACCGTGTGTGATGATAATAGCTTTGATCTTGTCTTTGATCGTATGCAAGTAAGAGAAGTCAGGTACTAAGATATCAACACCGTGCATGGTTTCATCTGGAAAACTCATCCCTACATCGATGACGATAGCAGTTGTTTCTGTCTCAAGAACAGCCATGTTCCCACCGATCTCACCCAGACCGCCAAGTGGGGTAAAACGGATTTTCCCTTTGCTTGCCATGTCTATCTGTTTCCATGGGTTCATGGTTGCGTCTTTAACGCGAGCATTCTCTTCGATCGAAGCTCTCATCTCAGCATTTACAGTGGTAACATTTTTTCTTTTGCCTCTGCCTTTTCCTCCGCCACCGCTACGGTTTTGATTCGGATTATTAGGTTTGTTCCCTGATTTTTGAGTAGGGTTTGGTCTTCTATTTTGATTCGGGTTACGGTTGGCATTTCTATTTTGATTACTGCTCTGTCCTTCAGAATTTTCTCCATCATTTTGGCTTCTGTTAGGGTTTGGTTTTCTGTTTGGATGTGGTTTTCTATTTGGGTTAGGGTTTGGTCTGTTTTCACGTTGAGGCTTTTGGCTACTTGTATCCCCACCTTGCGTATTGGTACTCTGCACATTGCCCTCTTGAGGCTTTCTGTTAGGGTTTGGTGTATTATTGTTTGCTCTATGTGGGTTTGGTCTTCTATCTCTGGGAGGCTTTTGCCCTTGATTTTGAGAGTTTTCGTTGTTCTGGTTGTTGTTTTCCATCTAAATAATCCTTTAATTCATTATATATGTGATGATAAATAGATGTCTCAGCTTCATGAGGTCGCAAGTTAGAATCTAGTTCTAGTTTTGCGAAAGTTTGATTTACAATATCTTTAGAAAAAGCTGCCATAAGATTTTTAGAGAGTTTTTTACGTGGTTGCTGAAATGCAATCTTTAAAAACGTTTCAAACTTCTCATCGTCTCGTGACTGGTTTTTTTCTATTAAAAGCACGGCAGAAGTGACGTTTGGAGGTGGCACAAATGCTTCGGGCTCAACCTCGAAACAGAGTGTGGCTTTTCCTACGCTGCTAGCAAGTACAGAAAGAGCAGAAAACTCTTTCTGTTTTGCGACTGCAGCGAACTTAACGGCAACTTCTTTTTGAACCATGACCAGTATAGACCGGCAGTGTTCATCTTTAAATGCTTTTAAGATGATATTGGTCGCGATATAATAGGGCAGGTTGGCTACCAGATGATAAGGCTCATCCAGCAGACTCCCTGACTCCCAACGCTCAAGCACATCTCCGCATCTGAGTTCAAAGTTCCCTTGACGGATGGGTTCCTCAAATTCAGTAGTAAGATGCTCACATAATCTTTTATCAACCTCAAATGCTGTGACATTTCTTGCTTTTACAAGCTCTTTGGTTAAATCACCTAAGCCAGGTCCAATTTCTGCAACTTTCAAGTTGTCGTTGGGCATCGCTTGGATGATTTTGTGAAGATAGATATCATTCTTTAAAAAGTTTTGACCAAATTTCTTACTTGCAAACTCGGCTAAATTTTCGATAATCATACTATAATCTACCTTTATACTCTATACTTATCCTCAATTTGGGATAATTTTTGTATAATTCTACCATATTAATTGGAGAAGCAGATGGATTATTTTGCAAAACGCATCATACCTTGTTTAGATGTAGATAATGGACGAGTGGTAAAAGGTGTCAACTTTGTTGGTTTACGTGATGCAGGTGACCCTGTTGAAGTAGCATATCGTTATAACGAAGAGGGTGCAGATGAGATTACTTTCCTTGATATCGGTGCAACACATGAAGGACGAGATACCATCGTAGATGTAGTGAAGCAAGTTGCAAAAGAAGTGTTTATCCCCCTTACGGTTGGTGGAGGGATCCGAGAACTCTCAGATATTTATAACTTACTGAATGTAGGCTGTGACAAAGTCAGTATCAACTCTGCTGCCATCAAAAGACCTGCGTTCATTGAAGAGGGAGCAAAACGTTTTGGTTCTCAGTGTATTGTTGTGGCGATAGATGCGAAAAGAGTAGCTGATGACAAGTGGCATGTCTTTACCCATGGTGGACGCAATGATACAGGTATCGATGCGCTTGAGTGGGCAAAAGAAGTCTATGAGAGAGGTGCAGGTGAACTCTTGGTGACCTCTATGGATGCAGATGGTACTAAAGCAGGGTTTGATAACATGCTCAATAAAAAGATAGGTGAACTGGTAAATATCCCAGTGATCGCAAGTGGTGGGGCAGGTACAATGCAGCATATTGAAGAAGCATTTACGCTTGGCAATGCAGATGCAGCTTTGGCCGCTTCTATTTTTCACTTTAAAGAGATTGACATTATGGAACTAAAAAGCTATCTTAGAGGGAAAAATATCCCGGTGAGAATGTAATGCAAGAGAATGAATCATATATAGTATGTGCAGGAAAAAGTGAGCAGTTTGATTTTGCGCAGCCCGTAGGTATCGGTATGACAGAGGTGGCTATTAACTTAACAAGATTGTGTATGTCTAAAAAACCAAAGTTTATACTTTTTGTGGGTACAGCAGGTTCCTATGGAGAAAAGAAAATTTTTGACATCATAGAGTCAAAAACTGCCAGCAATATAGAAAATAGTTTTTTTACAGGAGGGTCATATACCCCTATAGATAATGTTGTTTCTACAACAAAAGATGTTTCACGTGAAACACTTGTGAACTCTTCTAACTATATTACTACAGATAAAAGTTTAGGTAAATATTATCTGGCACAAAATATCCATTTGGAAAACATGGAATATTATGCCGTATTGAAAGTAGCTCAATCATTTGGTATTTCAGCAGGCGGTATTTTTATAGTAACAAATTACTGTGATGAAAATGCACATGAAGATTTTTTAAAAAATCAAAAAGAGGCGATGAAAAAATTAGATGCTTATGTGAAAAATAAAGTAAAAAAGTAGGGTTGATTTATCGACCATTTAATGAGTATGGTTGGTAAACCGACCCTACGGAAAGAATAAATATGAATATAAGAATTAAAATTCAGTACAAGCGAGGCACTAAATGCTGAGTCGTAAAAAAATAATACAAGACTTTACAAAAGAAGAGTTAAGTGAATTGATCAAACCCTCTTTTAGAGCAAAGCAGATCTACTCTTGGATCTATCATAAATATGTAGATAGCTTTGAGCAGATGAAAAATCTTCCAAAAGAGATGCGTGAAAAGCTTGATGCTGAATACACACTTACCCCACTCAAAACACTTATGGTGCAAGACAGTATAGACGGAAGTCGTAAATATCTCTTTGAACTTCATGATGGGCATACGGTTGAAGCCGTACTTCTTTTGATGAAAGAGAAGGAGTATCATGAAGATGGCTCTGTAAAGCATCAGGAACGCTATACAGTCTGTATCTCCTCTCAGGTAGGGTGCAAGGTAGGTTGTGCCTTTTGTTTGACGGCAAAGGGCGGTTTTATGCGTAATCTGACAGCCGGTGAGATCGTTGAGCAGGTACGGATGATAAAGAAAGATAATGACATAGATGCCAACCGTCGTGTCAACTTGGTTTATATGGGTATGGGTGAACCACTTGACAACCTGGATGCGGTAGTAAAATCTGTAAAAATATTTGCAGATCCTGAGGGGATGGCGATTGCTACACATCGTCAAACGATCTCAACTTCAGGACTCAGTTCCAAGATAGAGAAGCTGGGGAAAATGGAGCTTGGTATCAATCTGGCTATCTCTTTACATGCAGTTGATGATGAGTTAAGACAACAGTTGATGCCTATTAACAAAGCATATAATATCAAGTCAATCATAGATGCAGTGAAGCACTTTCCTATCAACGACAGAAAAAGAGTGATGTTCGAGTATCTTGTCATTAAAGATGTCAATGATGATATCTCTGCAGCGAAGAAACTTTTGAGTCTTCTTGATGGTATAAAAGCCAAAGTGAATTTGATCTATTTTAACCCGTATGGGGGGACTGAATTTAAACGTCCTTCAGAGAAAGACATGAAAGTATTTCAAGAGTATTTGACTTCCAGAGGACTACATTGTACTATTCGTGAGTCTAAAGGTTTAGATATCTCTGCTGCTTGTGGGCAGCTTAGAGAACAAGAATTAGAAGGGGAGGTATAGTATGCCAGCTTTAGAACTTTTTATGTTGGGGTTTATTGTGCTTATCGCAGGAATTGGTGTGGGTTGGTTTATTTATGATTCTCGGTCAGAGGATGAAAAATAACGGTACTGAGCTTGTCGAAGCCAGAGTGATTTCCCTTCGACAAGCTCAGGGAACGTTAAAACCTACTTATTAAAAACTCCCTTTTTTTCTCGCAAATCAATGACTCTTTTCTTTGTTTGAATTTCTATTTCTTCTTTGATTTTCTTCATTCCTTTTCTTTTTTGTTGATGCAACAAAAGAGAAAACGAACCCAAAAGAAAAAAATGCAAACTGCTAACGCTGGAAATATGATTTACTTTTAATCTGAAGTGCAAGGAGTAAAGTAATTGTCTTGTAGTTTTATCATTGTTTTTAGTAAGTTTTGCCACTGGCGATAGCCTAGCCATATTAAAAAACAGTGTCGTGGCGAACGCCCTTGAAAGCGAAGCGATTCGAGAGCCACGACGATTTTTTGCTTCGTTTTTTCTAAAAAAATGACGAGAGAAACAACGCTTCTACGTTAGCATTTAGGGCAATCTATAAAATCAATTTACACTTTATTAAAAACTCTCTTCTCTTTTTCACAAATCAAACTTTTCATTCCCTTAAAATCACACTTGCTCTCTATATGAAATTTAGGACCGAAGTCAAAACTTAGGCTCTGTGCATGTAGCATTAGTCTGCTTGCACCCATTTCTGTCATACGGTCTTCAGGAGTGAGTTCATCTTCCAGGTAGTCATTGGCAGCTTTGAAGGTTGTTCCATAGATAGGGTCTCCTAAAATAGGATGTTTCACGTGAAACAAATGCACTCTTATCTGATGGGTTCTTCCTGTTTGAGGGTAACATGCTACAAGTGTGGCATCAAGTTCTTCATCATATTCAAGGGGAATGAAATCTGTATGTGAAGCTTTACCTTCATCAGAGATAAATACCTTGTGTTTGGTTTGGCTGTAGTCATTGTTTATTTTGATGGATTCGCTTGAAGAAAAGGGTTCTGTGAGTTTGCCATCGACCCAGGCAAGGTAAGATTTTTTGATGCTTCTGTCTTCGAAAGACATCTTCAGATATGACTCTGCTTTCTTGTGTTTACTAGCGAGCAAGAGACCAGAAGTTTCCATATCTATACGATGCACAGCATTGGCATTGTCCCCTGAAATGGTACGGATCTCATCGAGTAAAGAGTAGGGGGTTGCCATGGTATTGGGGTGGACTAAAACACCAGAATATTTTTCAAATACCATGAAATCTTTGTTGTGAAAGAGTGGGGTATTTCCTTTTGATGAGGGTTTGAAGTAGACTATTTCTATATCACCTTCTATGGATTCCCCCGTGTTAAATATAGATTCTCCGTTGATGAGCAATCTACCTTTTGCCAATACTCGCTGTGCTTGCCCTTGAGTAAAGCTGAAGGTGCGCATGATGAACAAAAATGCCGGCATTTTCTTTGGTACGTTAAATTTCTCTTTGACAAATGGCATCTTTTGCTAACCCTTTTATAACTGCTATTTTGGTAGAATTCTAGCATAAAAATTTTGTTTAACTATTGTATTGAAATATGCATTCCCATAGGGACTATGGGAATGAGGATTATGGGAACAGAAAGATACAATGTGAAAACGCCAAGGAATAGAAATGGTAGAAAGATATGCAAGAGAAGAGATGACAAAACATTGGACACAACAAGCAAGATATGCAGCATGGCTTGAAGTGGAAAAGGCTGCTGTAAAAGCTTGGAATAAATTAGGGCTTATCCCTGATGATGATTGTGAAAAAATTGTTAAAAATGCTACGTTCTCAGTAGAAAGAATAGAAGAGATAGAAGCTATTACAAAGCATGATTTGATTGCTTTTAATACTAGCGTAAGTGAAAGTCTTGGAGAGGAGTCTAGATGGTTCCACTATGGTATGACTTCTTCAGATGCTGTTGATACAGGTGTTGCACTTCAAATGAAAGCTTCTCTAGAAATTATCATTGCAGATACAAAGATGCTTATGGAGTCTATTAAAAAGCGTGCAGAAGAACACAAAATGACTTTAATGGTAGGACGAAGCCATGGTATTCATGGAGAACCTATCACGTTTGGTTTGACTTTGGCAGTTTGGTATGATGAGATGGCTAGACATCTTAAGAACCTTGAAGAGACTATGGAAGTGATTGCTGTAGGTCAAATCTCTGGTGCTATGGGTAACTTTGCACACGCTCCATTAGAACTTGAAGAGTATGCAATGGCTGAATTAGGTTTAAAACCTGAGCCTTGTTCAAATCAAGTAGTACATAGAGATAGATATGCAAGACTAGCAACAACCTTAGCCCTTATGGCTTCCTCGGTAGAAAAATTTGCAGTACAAGTGAGACATTTACAAAGAACAGAAGTGTATGAAGCTGAGGAGTATTTTGCAAAAGGGCAAAAAGGTAGCTCGGCTATGCCACACAAAAGAAACCCAATCCTTACAGAAAACATTACAGGGCTTGCTCGTATGGTAAGAGCTTACGTTACTCCAGCTATGGAAAATGTAGCACTTTGGCATGAGAGAGATATCTCTCACTCTTCTACAGAAAGATTTTGGTTACCAGATGCATTCATCACAACTAACTTTATGATGCACCGTATGAACAACGTGATCGCTAACCTTACTGTAATGCCAGAGAACATGATGAAAAACCTGAACCTTACAGGTGGGTTGGTTTTCTCTCAAAGAGTACTTCTTGAACTTCCTATCGCTGGTGTGAGTCGTGAAGATGCATACAGGATTGTACAACGTAACGCAATGAAAGTATGGGAAGAGATTCAACAAGGGAAGCCTACTACCAATGATGAGGGTGAATCACTTTACCTTCAGTATCTGCTTGCTGATGATGAGTTAAGAGAGTCACTTTCTGAAGAGCAGATCAGAGAGTGTTTCAATTTTGACTATTACACTAAAAATGTAGATAAAATCTTCGCTAGAGTTTTCAAATAGGCTTATAGCACATCACCTTGCACTGGATATTTCACGCTGTACGGAATGTACAGCTTAGAAATCTCCAGCACAAGCTAACGTACTCTAAACCTATTTAAGTTTTAGGGCTAAAAACTTTCTAATCCATTAAACTCCCACCCCATCGGTACTCCAGAAACTATCACATTTTCTTATAAAAATATTGCCTAAAAATGATACAGAAATTAACAAATCTGCAAGCATAATTTCTGTAGAATCATTTAATATTTTCATCTCTACAATAGAGGTATTTTTTATAAAAATGAAGTAAAACTGGGAGCAAAGATGATTAGAGTTGTTAAACGAAACGGAAGAGTAGAGACCTTGGATGTATCCAAGATCCAAAAATATACAGCAGCAGCGGTAGAAGGTTTAGATAACGTAAGTCAGAGTGAATTAGAAGTCGATGCCAAGCTCCAGTTTCGTGACATGATCAGCTCTGAAGAGATACAAGTAACACTTATAAAGACAGCAGTTGACAAGATCGATATTGACAGACCTAACTGGACCTTTGTGGCTTCTAGACTCTTCCTCTATGACATTTATCATAAAGTAACAGGCTTTACAGGATACAATCACCTTCGTGACCACTTTGAACGTGGAGAGAAAGAAGGGCGTATCGTACTTGGGCTCAAAGAGAAGTATGACCTTGATGATCTCAATGACTATCTTAAACCTGAGCGTGATCTGCAATTTAATTACCTCGGGATACGTACACTTTATGACAGATATTTATTGAAAGACCGTAATGGCGTTCCTATCGAACTGCCTCAGCAACTTTTTATGGGTGTGGCTATGTTCTTGGCACAAAACGAGTTTGACTGTCAAACTTGGGCAAAAAAGTTTTATGACATTTTGAGTAAATTTGAAGTGATGGCAGCAACACCTACACTTTCAAATGCCAGAACACCCAGACACCAATTAAGTTCATGTTACATCGGTTCTACACCTGATAACATTGAAGGTATTTTTGATGGCTACAAAGAGATGGCACTGCTTTCTAAATTTGGTGGTGGTATCGGTTGGGACTGGTCACTGGTTCGTGGTATGGGCTCGTACATTGATGGGCATAAACATGCGGCTGGAGGGATCGTCCCATTCCTCAAGATAGCCAATGATGTTGCCATCGCTGTTGATCAGCTGGGTACACGTAAAGGGGCTATCGCTGTTTATGTAGAGCCTTGGCATATTGATATCCGTGATTTCCTTGACTTGAAGAAAAACTCGGGTGAAGAGCGTCGTAGAGCACATGACCTTTTCCCTGCTATGTGGCTCAACGACCTCTTTATGAAAAGAGTAGAAGAGGACAGTACTTGGACACTCTTTGATCCGTTTGAAGTGACAGAACTTACAGAGCTTTATGGTGAAGCATTTGAAGCACGCTATGAAGAGTTAGAGAAATCAGATGATAATATCACAAGAGAAGTGATCTCTGCCAAGGGACTTTGGAAAGAGATACTAAGAAGTTATTTTGAAACAGGAAACCCATTCCTTACCTTTAAAGATGCTGCAAACAGATCAAACCCTAACAAACATGTTGGTATCATCCGAAGTTCAAACCTTTGTACAGAGATCTTCCAAAACACAGGACCAAACACATACAAAACACAGTTTACTTTTGAAGATGGTTCAGTGGAAGCTTATGATGAAAATGAGATGCTTACAGTTGATAACGGTATGACTAAACCGGCTAAGAAAGTGACAGCACTTGATAGTTTGAACGGTAAACAGATATGGATCGTTGATAAAGAAAAAACCGATGGAGACACTGCAGTCTGTAACCTCGCATCTGTCAACTTGTCAAAGATCCATACACAAGAAGATATCGCAAGGGTAGTGCCTACGGCTATCCGTATGCTTGACAATGTTATTGATCTTAACTTCTACCCTCTTGCAAAAGTGAAAAAAACCAATGAAAAGTCAAGATCCATCGGTCTTGGGGTGATGGGTGAAGCACAAATGCTTGCCGAAAACAAGATAGAGTGGGGAAGTCATGAGCACTTCACTAAAGTAGATGAAGTGATGGAGTCTGTCTCTTATTATGCTATTCGCTCTTCAAGTGATTTGGCGTTGGAGAAAGGACAGTATCCTACCTATGAAGGGTCTGACTGGTCGAAAGGTATTTTCCCTATTGACAAGGCAAATGAGAATGCCTGTAAACTGGTTGACAGAGGTGGACTCTTCGGCTACAGCCATGACTGGCAGGCACTCAAAGAGAAAGTTAAAACGGATGGTATGAGAAACGGGTATTTGATGGCTATTGCGCCTACATCTTCTATCTCTATCTTGACAGGAACGACACAAGCCATCGAGCCTGTATACAAACGTAAATGGTTTGAAGAGAACCTTTCAGGGCTCATCCCGGTTGTTGCACCAAATCTTTCAGCTGATACATGGCAGTATTACACACCAAGTTATGATCTGGATCAAAACCTGCTTATTAAAGCTGGAGCTATCCGTCAAAAGTGGATAGACCAGGGGCAGAGTCTGAACATCTTCATTACGCTTGATAAAGCGAGTGGTAAATATTTGAATGATATCTATATGAATGCTTGGAAGTTTGGATTGAAGTCTACTTACTACCTAAGAAGTCAGTCGCCTGAATCTTCTGATGATGTTGAGGATCGTTCACAAGAATGTGTGGGTTGTCAATAATTTAATTCTCGTTACCACGGTTTCCGTGGTAACGCATATTTCAATATTTTTTCATCTAAAATTTTTATATCTTTTCTCTTCATTCGTTTTTTTCTTTGTTGATGCAACAAAAGAATAAAACGAACCCAAAAAAAGCACGTTCCACGCATAGATAAAAATGCAAACTGCTAACGCTGGAAATTAGATTTTTATTTCTCTTTTGAATTTTTAAGGAGTAAATGAGTTTTCGATTACTTATTTCAATATTTCGTCATCCTCGGGCTTGACCCGGGGATCTAGAATTTGGCTAGTTATGATATTTTTTAGAGTTGACTTGTCAACTCGTCTCCCCTCCCATTAATAAAAAACAGTGTCGTGGTGAACGACCTTGAAAGCAAAGTGATTCGAGAGCCACGACGATTTTTTTGCTTCGTTTTTTTCTAAAAAAAATGATGAGAGAAACAACGCCTCGAATTGGACAAGAGGAAATTTTAAAAATCATACAAATTTATTTCAAAAATGAAAAAACAGATAATTGTGTGCAAATTAAAGGTGCGTTAGCAAACGTACCCTACGAAAATATATGGATAATGGCTACAATCCAAAATAAGACATCTAAATCATAAAATAAAGCATTTTAATACACTTTTCAACCTCAGATATGAAAAATAAAATAAAAACGCTTATTTTAGCCTCTAAAAAGAGGCTAAATTGACGATGAAATAATGACTTTTATTACGCACCTGTATACCGTTGTCTCGGTCTAGCAATTTTAGAAGTTTTATCTTTTTTAAATTCTATCCATTGGCTTATCCATCCTACAGTTCTTCCTATGACGAAAATAGGAGTGAACATCGTTTTTGGGATTTTGAGTGCGGTTAAGATGATACCAGTGTAAAAATCTATATTTGGGTAGAGGTTACGTGAAACAAAGTATTCATCGTTCAATGCTATCTCTTCTATCTTGCCTGCTATTTCCATCAAGTGTGAATCAAGGTTGAGTTCCTCTTTGAGCTCATCTTGGAGTTTTTTGAGTATTTTTGCACGTGGGTCAAAGTTTTTATAGACCCGATGACCAAAGCCCATAAGCTTGAAGTTGTCATTGTGGTCTTTGGCTTTTGCGATATATTTGTCTACATTATCAACTGAACCTATCAGTTCGAGTTGTGCAATGACTGATTCGTTGGCGCCTCCATGAGCTCTACCCCACAGTGCTGAGATACCTGAAGCGATCGCAACATAAGGATGTGCTCCGGTGGAGGCAACGCCTCTAACTACTGTGGTAGAAGCATTTTGTTCATGGTCAGCATGCAGGGTGAAGATGGTGTCAAGTGCACGTACCTCTACATCTTTGATCTCTTCGTGACCACTTGCACAGAGATGCATTTTACCTCCGGGGTAGGCACGCATCATCGTTAAAAAGTTCTTTGTAAAACCCAGATCTATATCGGGCTGAATGAAAGGTATGCCTAAAGAGTGCCTGTGTGCAAAGGCTGCGATGGTAGGGATCTTTGAGATGATACGATGCGCCATCTCTAGATACTCTTCTTCGTGCTCCATATCCAAGTGATCATTGTAAAAAGTGGAAAGTGCAGTGACCGCAGCAGAGAGGGTTGCCATAGGATGTGCATTGTCTGGAAATGCGTTAAAGAGGTGACGCAAGCCTTCATGTAAAAATGCACGGTGCCGTATCTCCAGATCGAAGTCGTTCAGTTCTTCTGCTGAGGGAAGGCGTTCATTGAGAAGAAGGTAACATGTTTCCATATAGCTATGATTATTGGCTAACTCTTCTATGGCAATACCACGATACCTCAGCTCTCCTTTTTTGCCATCTATAAAGGTAATAGTAGATTCACAACTCGCGGTTGATGTGTATCCCGGGTCATAGGTAAACATACCTGTATCTGCAAAGAAACTTTGTATATCTACGACAGAAGGACCTCTTGTACTATCTAAAATGTTGTATTCGTATCGTTTCCCAACACTATTGTCGATTAATGTAACAGTATTCTTTTTCATCACATAACTCCTTTTTTATTTTTATTTTGAGTAGATCCACACCTAAAAAGTCACAAAGGATCTTTGCATCTTCAAAGGCATTTCCTAAGCAGCTGGAGGCACCAGGTGAAGGGGTCATGTTGAAGATGATTCCTTTGCCAGTATCTATTTTCGCTTCTCCTAAAAGTAGTGTTTTGGCTTTTTTATCGATGATCTGGGGACGCATACCGCCGTAGCCTTCGGCATATTCTATGTCATCACTGTGTAAAGTGGGAATGAGCTTTTGTGCCTCTTCTATGAAGAATTCATTTCCTATACCCGGGAGTTCATGGGCAAAGTTACGTATGATATAGGCACGGATGTCCTCATCTTTCATGAGGTCATAGTAAATACCCAAAACACTGCCATCGAGACTAAGCAGGTCAAAAAGATTGAGTATCTCCATGTTGTGATAGCGTTCAAGTTTAGGCATCGCAAAAGCAGTAGGACCAAAACGTGTTTTCCACTCTGCAGTAAGGTCCGGGTCTCCATGTACCGCTGCAAAAGGCAGTTTTGGATTTTGCATCGTATAGACTTTTGCATTAAGCAACTGCTTTTTGGCAAAGTAGAAACTTCCTCCTATAGGCAGCATGGCATAGTCATTTCCATAGCCCATTTCATGGGCGATAAGCAGAGAGTGTGCACCGGCATTTACCACCACCACATCACTCATAAACTCACCCCTATCGGTATGAATGACAAATTTATCCCACTTCTTGGTGATCTGCGTTACTTTAGTATCAAAGTTAAGATCAACACTGCAGGTCTCTTCTTTTGAGAGGTCTATAAATGTTTGACTTAATTTCCCAAAATCAACCGTTGTAATTTTATCTTTTGCCCCTAATGCCATGATAGGCTCTTTCCGACCCTTGATCAGCAGTGGTTCTATATCCCCAAGTTCTTTTTCATCCCAAAGTTCAAGATAAGGAAAAAGGGTTTTAAATGTTTCATGACGTTCTTTAAGTCGTGTGATCTCTTCTTCTTCTACGGCTAAAACCATCTTGGTCTTTCTAAAACCTATCGTATCTTCATAGTTAAAATGGGTAATGAAGTTTGCGACCATAGAGGAAGAGGCAGAGACTTTTTTTGCTTTTTTAAGATCATAATTTGTCTCTATATCTCCGATATGCAGGGTTTGAGAGTTTGCTTTAGCAGAAGAGTTCAGTGTTGCAGGCTTGTCGTATTTCTCAAAAAGAGTGAGAGATTCGATGTTTGTATATCTGGCAAGCATAAAAAGCAGTGCCGTACCGGAGATACCACCACCAATGATGGCTACTTGTGTATAGTATGAACCTTCTTTTTCCATAGGTTATCCCTGTATCTAGTATAAATTGAGTATATTCTTGTATTGTAGAATTGGTGTGTAATGTTGTTTTGATATAATTTTATAAATAAATTAGAAATGGCTGTATGATAAAGTTAATACGTAACTAGTTACGTGAGCCTGCTGTTGAAGCAAACCCAGTGTTAGCGTAGTATATGGGGCTTTGCCTCATATACGTTCTGTATAGTAAAAAAGGATATTATAGATGAAGAATTTTGAAAATGTAAGTATAGAATTGGAAGGTAATAGTTATTTTGATGGTGCCGTAACCAGCCGTACCGTTAATTTCGCAGATGGAAGTAAAAAAACCTTAGGATTTATGTTGCCGGGTGAATATGAGTTTGGAACGGCTGCAGCAGAACTTATGGAGATCACTTCAGGTGAGTTGGATGTAAAACTTCCCGGGAGTGACAGATGGATAAGCATTAAGGGTGGAGACTCCTTTGATGTCCCTGCTGATAGCAAGTTTCAAGTGAATGTAAAAACGATCACTGACTATTGTTGTTCTTATTTGTAGAATAAGACAGAGCGACTAGTCGCGAGAGCTTACCGCTGAGGTAGTTTATGAGGCTTTGCCTTGGAAACGTTCTATTGGATAGCATTGTTGCTCTTATTTATAGACACTACACAAATAGTTCACAAAAGAAAGCTATACTTCTCTTGTGAAGGTTGCAGAGCATCTCCTCCCTTCCCCTTGTTAAGGTGCTCTGCCCCATCTTGTGATGGGATGACCTTCTAGGTAGCTTTTCATTTTATTTTGTGCTCTTATTCCCTTATTGGGCACAAACTCCTGTAATTATTTATCAGAAAAGCTGCCATTAATTACCTACCTATATATCACCCCAGCCATGCATACGTTTTGAAACAATGACATCATAATGTTCAAAAAGATCATCTATGATATTGGTTGAGACATAGTATTGTTCTGTAAGAATATCTCTCCACTCATCTCGTTGGGCATAGCTGCTGTTTGGGATGAAAATAATAATATTACCTCCAGTTCTAATGATAGGGTAGCACTTTTCTAAAAATGTTGTTTTATCTTCCTGGGTAAAATCCAGTGTTGCAATAAGATAATCATATTCTATAGCTTGCATTTTGTATCTGGGACGACTAAGATTAAATCTTGAAACCTTGATATGCGGCTGCTCTGTATATTTGGTAATGGACTTATCATAACAAGCATCTTTGGTACAGTTTAAGTAGTAATCACTCTCATGTGTTTTGCAAAAATCACTTAAGTGTTTAGTGAGTATATGAGAACCATCGGAGAAATGTACGATGCGTTGTCCAGGTTTGTCTTGAATGATTTGCAGCAGTTGTTTTAGTTTGTCTTCTTCTAATGTTTTCATAGGGTAAGTGTAGCTAAAAATCAGTCTAAATGTGTATAATGTTTTAAAATAAATCAGAATAAATTTATCAAGGTATACATATGCAACGTAAAAAAATATATAATCCTGAATCTCAGGAAAAGACCAGCGAACGAAGAATATTTGGAGGAGATCCAACAGGAATATTTGAACTTAATGATATCAAATACCAATGGGCCTATAACCTTTGGGAGATGATGCTTAACAACACATGGTTTCCTAAAGAAGTCGATATGACAAGAGATGTCAATGATTATAAACATCTTACAGATGCAGAGAAATCAGCGTATGACAAAGTACTTGCTCAACTCATCTTTATGGATTCACTCCAAACCAATAACATCATTGATAACCTTAACCCGTTTATCACTGCTCCAGAGGTTAACCTTATCTTGGTAAGACAGGCATTTGAAGAGGCATTGCACTCTCAAAGTTATGCAGTAATGGTGGACAGTATCTCTACAAATTCAGAAGAGATTTATGAGCTTTGGCGTAAAGATATGAAGCTGAAGTCTAAAAATGATGCTATCGCAAAAGTGTATGATGAGCTTTCTGCAAATCCTTCTGACAGTAACATCGTGAAAGCAATGTTTGCCAACCAGATCTTAGAGGGTATCTACTTCTATAGCGGTTTTGCCTATATGTATACACTTGCACGTTCAGACAAGATGCTGGGAACAGCACAGATGATCAGGTTTATCCAAAGAGATGAGGTAACACACCTTTTACTTTTTCAAAACATGATCAATGCGACAAAAAAAGAGAGACCGGAACTCTTCACTAAAGAACTCATAGATGATGTATATCAAATGTTCAGAGATGCTGTAAAACTTGAGTGTGAGTGGGGTTCATATATTACCCAAGGCCAGATACTGGGGCTTACTGATGAGATCATCGAGCAGTATATTCAGCATCTCGCAGATAAGAGACTACACGCAGTAGGACTGGAAAAGCTTTATAATGTAGAGCATCCTATCAAATGGGTAGAGAACTTCTCTCAATTTAATGACCAAAAGACAAACTTCTTTGAGGGGAATGTAACAAACTACTCAAAAGGAAGTCTTGATCTGGATGACTTTTGATTAATGGAACGGATAAGAAACAAAGTTCCTTATCCTGCGCTGACACTAGGTCTACTTCAGCAGTAAGCTCAAGTGACTAGTCACTTTGGAAAGAGAGACAATAATGATAAAAATACCTAAAGAAATGGAAGTTGTTTTACTACAGCTTCCTTCAGCTAAACGCTACCAGACGAATCTGGATACCCTGCTTGACTATCTTCACACCTATCAAGATAAAGATATCATCATCGCACCGGAAGTCTACCTTACTACCTATGATTATGAGCACCTGAGTACTGCTGCAAAGTTTTCGGCTAAAGCACTCAAAACCCTTAGACAGATAGTAGATGAGCAGATAGTCGTCTTAACACTTATCCTTGAAGATGGAGATGAGTTTGTCAATCAGGCAGTAGTGATACACAAACACAAAGTGGTGCATAGACAAGATAAGGTCAAACTTTTTAAGCTGGGTGATGAAGATATATATCTTACTGCAGGGAAAGAAAAAAAGATAAAGCCTTTTGAGATAGAAGGTGTCACGTATGCGTTGCTTATCTGTTTTGAATTAAGATTTAAAGACTTATGGAAGCAGATAGAGGGTGCAGATGTGGTGCTTGTCCCGGCAAGATGGGGCTTACTTCGTAAACAACACTTGGAGATACTCTCTCGTGCATTGGCAGTCATGAATCAGTGTTATGTACTCCTCTCGAACAGCTCTGATATAGATATGGCAAGTTCATCCGCGATCATTGCCCCCAATGGCAATATTGTCATGGATGATGAAAAAGAGGTCGTAGAAGGGGTAGTGGATTTTAGAGAAATTAAGAAGATGCGTCGTTATATCGTGATGGATTAATCACATTTTAGATAAAATCCCCTAATATTTAGGACTTTTGGGGAAGAGGGCGTATGATAAAAGCGAGACAGCGACAAAATCTTGTCGCAGAAATTGAGAAACACTTTGCACTGGATACTCACGTAAAAGGGGCATTTTTGGCTGTAGATAGAGAGATATTCGTACCCAATGAATTTAAGCACCTCGCGTATCAGCTTGAGGCACTTCCTTTAGCTGCAAGCCAGTGGATATCTTCACCCTTGACTGTAGCAAAAATGACACAGCATTTAGAACTTGATGGTGTTGATTCTGTACTTGAAGTAGGGTGTGGAAGCGGATATCAGGCGGCTATTCTGAGCAAGGTCTGTCGTCGTGTATTTACCATAGAGCGTATCGATGAGCTTCTTAAGGAGGCTAAAGGGCGTTTTTCCAAGCATGAAATGCACAATATCTTTACACGTTTTGATGATGGACAGAGAGGCTGGAAACAGTATGCTCCTTTTGAACGTATCCTGTTTTCAGCTACAGCAAAAGAGGTCCCTGAAGTACTCTTTGAACAGTTGGCAGAAGGGGGTATTTTGATCGCTCCTGTTGAACAGAGTCAAGACTATCATCTCATTACCCGTTATTATAAAAGAAATGGACGTATCACTTCAGAAAGTATTGAGCAGTGTCTTTTTGTCCCTGTATTGGACGGAACTCAGAAATAGTAGGGTCGGTTTACCGACCACATATAGACCTGTCTGCGTAATCTTTATAATTTTACTTTAAGTATTTGGTCGGTGAACCGACCCTACGAATATTTTTAGACTGTAAACCTTTCATTAAACTTATGCTATTATCTGTAAATTTGTAAACAGGGGCAGGAATGGAAAAGTTGATGAAGCCGGCAGAGTATGCCAAAGAACTGGGTATCTCGAGACAAGCAGTCTATGCAAAGATAAAAAGAGGCATACTTACAGCTAAAAGTGTAGAGGGTAAACTTTACATTGTGGTTGACAATACAACAGTAAATGAGACTTCAAAACCTGTGCAAGAACCAAAACAAAAACCTATAGCCGCTAAAACAACATCTGCCTCTACAGAAAATCTCCAAAAAGATTACAAAGCACTTCTTGAAGCTAAAGATGAAACGATCGCTGTACTTAAGGGTACGGTTAAAGACCTGAAAAAGAGCAACAAGCAGATATCAACCACACTCAGAAGTGAAATAGATCTGCTTAAAGAAGCATTTCATGAAATGCGTACATTGTATGTACATAGACTTGAACAGAAAAGACCGCAAGAGGCTATCGAAGTGGTCACAGAAGAGGATAGCGTTGAGGTTGTAGAAGATCGTTGGATAGGAATTAAAAAGTTTTTCAAACAACTGGGTGTCACGAAAGAGAAGCAGCAAGAAAAAGTATTGAAAAGTCTGAAAAAAGCATATAAAAAGGGAGATGCACGTTTGATGAAAGAGGATGGGAAACTTAAACTCAATGCAAACAAGAAATATAAGGATCTCTTAGCCTAATGCAACTGCTTAAAGATTTTTCAAAAGAGTACAGTCTCTTTATTGCCATCATTACCTATTTTGTTATCAGCCACTTTGAACATACTTTGGTACAGACAACAGTAGGAAACCTCATAGGATTTGGTATTTTGTTTGCAGTCATCATGTATGCAGCTATGTCTGTGGCACATCATGCAGAGATGCTTGCGGAAAAGTTTGGAGAGCCTTATGGGACACTTATTTTAACGATCTCTGCTGTTGTTGTCGAGATCGTCATCATCGTTATTATGATGCTGCATGAGCATAACCCTGTTCTGGCCCGTGATACTATATATGCCGCCATTATGTTGGATATTAATGCCCTTTTGGGAATAGCTGCCATTATAGGCGGTATCAAGTACGGAGAACAGCCTTACAATGTAGACTCTTCCAACTCTTACCTCTCTATGCTGCTTGTTGCTATAGGTATCGCCATGGTTGTACCACACTTCATCGATGCTGCGCATGTCGATATGTATATGATGTTTAATGTTGTCATGTTCGTCTTGCTTTACATTACGTTTACGCGTATCCAAGTGACGTCACATAAGTACTTTTTTGAATACAATACTGAAGAGGTTGAGGCGTGTAAAGCAGATGAAAAGTGCGAGCATCACGATATTAACGGATGGTATCACAGTATCAACCTTATCGTGGCGATCATTGCTATTGGTGTACTTTCTGAAATATTGGCTATCTTTATGAGTAATACCTTACAAACATATGGGTTGCCATTGACTATAGGAGCTGTAGGCGTAGCCGTCATATCTGCTGCTCCAGAACTCATCACTGCCGTACGTGCTGCAGTAGATAACCGTATGCAAACCGTTGTAAACATCGCGTTGGGTGCCTCTTTGGCAACCATTCTTTTAACGATACCGGCTGTGATTCTTGTGACACGTTATATGGACATGGGTTTAGATCTTGCTATTACTCCGGTACAGGGTGTGATGCTGGGGCTGACCCTGCTTGTGAGTATCGTAAACTTCAATGACGGAGAGACGAATGTCCTTGAAGGTTTCTTGCATGTGATCTTGTTTGTGGTGTTCGCGTTTTTGTTGTTTGTGTAGGGTGCGTTTGCCAACGCACCAATTGAACAATAGGTATTGATATAAATTTATCTATGATTTAAAAAGGTGCGTTGGCAAACGCACCCTACGAAAATAAACTAACCAGTTTCCCAACCACCTCATCATCTGTATAAACTTTCACATACCGAATATCATAACGGGAAAAATGCTCTATCAGTTTTTTATCATTTTCTTGTAGCCGTGCAAGATATTTCTCTATACTTTTCTTTCCAAAATAGGTATCCATCTTAGCCTTGCCTTGAGGACTGCTAAGTGTCACCTCCCCAAGCTTTTGGGGAGACTCTTCCTCTCTATCCCGTATAATGATAGCAATGACTTCATGTCTCTGTGCAAGGAGAGACAGATCTACTTCTTCCAAGAAGTCACCTATAATAAAGAGAAGTGAAGGTTTGTGCACTCTTTTGAAGAGGTCTTGTATGGAGGCATTGTAGTCTACTTTTGTACCGAGTAAAGAAGCTTCAAACAGTGTTTTAGAAAACTTCTCTATGTGGTAGAGTTGTTTTGTAGGTGCTGTGGTGTTGGTTTGAGTTTGTTCATAGCTTATGCCTGTAAACAAGTCAGCATTTTGCTGTGCTGCGTAGCCCAAAAGAGTAGCAACTTCTGTAAGCTTGGTTTGTTTAGCATTTCCCGAGCCAAAATAGAGGCTTCCGTCCATTAAAGCAGCCACAACGACTGAGAGTTCACGGTTGGCATGCAACTCCTTTATATAGGGTTTTCCAAGCTTTGCCGTGATAGTCCAGTTTATCTTACGGATATCATCACCCATCTGGTACTCTCGCAACTCTGAAAAGTCATAACCCTCTCCGTGAAGTTTGGAGAGGTTATGTCCAGACAGCAGTGTATAGACTTGATGTCTGGCTTTGAGTTGTAAAGCTTTAAAGGCAGTGTTCATCTAAATATATCTTGGTGTTGTAGGTCGGGGTGAGGGCACCCCGACCTACGATATGTTATATTTTTCATGGAATAGGAAGCGTCTCAACAATAGTAGAAATAATCTCATCTGCACTCACCCCTTTAGCCCGAGCCTCATAAGAAAGCACAATCCGATGACGAAGCACATCATGCACTACATAACCTATGTCTGCAGGGGTGACAAAGTTGTTACCCCGCAAAAAGGCTTTGGCTTTGGCTGCTTTGTAGAGGTCTATGGAAGCTCTCGGGCTTGCTCCGAACATGATACTTTCCGTGATAGAAGCTAAGTTAAATTTGGCAGGGTCTCTCGTAACAGAGACGAGATGTACGATGTACTGCTCCAACTCTTTGTCTATGTGTATTTTCTCCAGTTCTTTCTGTAAAGCATGCAGTTCTTCTATGCTAAGTACCTTTTGCACCTCTGCAAAACTTTTGCTTGCTCCCTTACGCATGATCTCCAGTTCTTCTTCTTCAGAATTGTGCTCTACTACGATCTTCATCATAAACCTGTCCAACTGTGCTTCAGGCAGGGCATAAACTCCCTCTTGTTCTATGGGGTTCTGTGTTGCCATGACCAGAAAAGGAGATTCGAGTTTAAACGTCTCTTCTGCGATGGTGACTTGTCTCTCCTGCATCACTTCAAGCAGAGCAGATTGTACTTTGGCAGGAGCACGGTTGATCTCATCGGCAAGGAGAAGGTGGGTAAAGAGAGGACCTTTTTTGATGCTGAAGCTATGGTCTTGAGGATTGTAGATCTGTGCACCGATAATGTCTGAAGGTAAAAGGTCAGGAGTAAATTGGATACGTTTAAAGTCTAGTCCAAGTGCTTTGGAGAAAGCATTGATAGTAGTGGTCTTAGCTAGCCCTGGTACACCTTCTACCAAAATATGCCCATCGCAAAGCAGCCCAATGAGCAGACCTTCGATCATCGTCTCTTGTCCGATGACCGCTTTGCTTAGTTCCTGTTTAAGTTGTATTATTTTTGTATTCATTTTATCACCTCCTGTGCCTCTTGTTTAACTTTATTAAAATTGATTTTACCATTTCCATATAAACCTTTCTCCAGCTTTTCAATGCTTAATGCAAACTGTTTAGAGTCTGTTGCCATAAGTAGTTGCAGCAGTGATTTCTCATTTTTACAGGCTTCTATCTTCTCTTTGAGTGGATGAGATATTTGTGCTGTGCTCTTTTTCTTCCATTTTAAGCTGATAGCTGTCAAGTACCCTGCCCCAAAAACCACAAGGTAAGAGAGTAAGGTTGTAAGTATGGTAGTAAACCATGACCAGTCACTTTGTAAAGGCTTGGGACTGTCTATTTTGTCAACCAGGCTCTTTATATCTACTTTGCTAATGTTAAAATGTTGTTTCGGTACAGTCAGTTTGTAACTTCTTTTGGTTTTAGGGTTAAATGCTTTGATCACTATAGGTTCCAGGTTAAAACTTTTAGAGTGTGAAAGTGCCATAGGGTAGATAACAGTACTACTTGTCCCTTGGGAACTGTTGAGAGCATTGACGATGGGCTTCTCTTTAAAAAGGGTGAAATTGATATTTTCAGGCAATAGATCCTCTAAAAGTGCTGGATAGCCGGAACCTTTGATAGTCACTTGAAAAGGCAGAGGTTCATAGGCTTTGGCTTCATCTCTTTTGAGGCTATATGTTAAGCTGAAATCACCAACCAGAGAGGTATCTTTAGGGAGTGATTTTATCTTAAGTGCCAATGGTGGTAGATCGATCTGAGTATCAACTGTGGTTAAGCCTTTGACATTATCTCTGTCACCTGAAAAGCTGTAAGCAAGATTTTCTTCTGTAGTGGCTTTTTGTATAAGGTTAAAATGAAGTTGTATCTCCCCTGAACGAAGAGGATAGATGAGATACTCATAGTGTACCTGTGCGGTATGATGTTCATCTGTCTCCTTGACGTTAAGACGATGAAATTCATAATCAGGGCTTTTTTTAAGTGCAAAATGAAAAAAGAGTACTTTGTTTTTATTGGTTTGTTCCAGGTCAAGTGTCATGATGACAGCTTCTTTGACATAGGCAGATGACTTATTCAGGTTAAAGTGATATTTAAAATCTTCTGCACTCAGCCAAAGGCTACATAACAAAATAAGTAGTACTTTACCAAGGCTGTTTTTCATGTATATATCCTTTATTTATAAGCTCATAGACTTTAGAACTGAGAGGCTGTTTTTCCTGTTTAGAATCAAGTATAAGTTTGTTTTTCTCTTGTTCTTTACTTTGACTCTCTTCTCCACCATCACCACTTCCGGAGCTAGGCTCATCCTCATTTCTGGTCTCTTCTTCTTTCCCTTCTTGCTGTTGGCTTTTAGAACTGTCACTACTTTGTGATTTAGGGTGAGCGATGCCAAGTTGGGCACTTTTTTTATCTGCCAAAAGCACTACCAGTGCCAGATTCGCTTTGGCATCCTTGTCATCACCCAATTGTAAAGCCTTAGTATAGTACATCTTGGCTTTCTCATACGCCTCCTGCTTTGCATAACAGTTTGCGATGTTATAGTAGAGCTTCTGTTTGATCAGAGGTGAGGTGGAACGAATGGAGAGGTAGGTTTTTAAAGCTTTTTTATAGGCACCTTGTTTGTAATAGGTATTGCCCAGAGCAAATCGGCTTTGCAAAGAGGGTGTGTCCAGTTTGGAAAGATAGATTTTTGTGGTATTAAACTCTTTGCCCTGATACGACTGATAGGCTTTGTCAAGATAGTAGTTCTCTAAAATAGATGCTTCCGCAGATATACCCAACAGAGTAAATGTAAGCAGAAGAAACTTGACAGCACGTGTGTGCAGCATCAAAAAGAGTAGCAGCGCAAAGAGTAAAGGTATCTGGTAGAGTTCTCTGTAGCGATGTTGCTTTTTGGTGATGAGTTCTCCCTTTTGATCATCCATCTCAAGTGCATCGTAGAGTGCTTTTGCAGTTGATGCAGGTGTAGAAGAAGCAGTCATATAGGTGCCTCCTGTTTGGGAAGCCAATGACTCTAAAAGAGGATTGATACGTGAGATGATGAGGTGATGTTCCTTGTCTTTGAGCAATGACCCGTCAGCATTTTCTATGGTGGTACCTTGTCTGCTCCCTAAGCCCAGGATGGTTAAGGAGATGTTGGCATTCTGTATGATATTGCTAAGTTTTTCTGTGTCATTTTCTTCTCCCCCATCTGTGATGAGTATGAGATTTTTCTGCTCACTTTTCATAGAGGCAACTTTCTTAAAAAGTTTCTCCAGGGATGTCCCTTTGGTGAGTATATACTCCAGGTTGAGACTCTTCAGCGCTATGGATATAAGAGCATGGTCTGTAGTGGGAGGAGAGAGAAGCAGAGGGTTACTTGTAAAGGCAATGAGCATGATGTTATCTGTCGGGTTGGAAGCCAAAAGCGCATTGGCAGTCTCTTTAGCAAACAGATAACGGCTAGGTTTGATATCTTTTGCTTTCATGGAGTATGAGACATCCAGTGCGATGATAAACTCTTTTGCCTCTATGGGACTCTCTTCTAGCCCCTGTTTAATGACGGGACGACTCAGTGCCAAAACAAGCAGCATTAAAATAATGAGATGCACGGTTTCGATCATCTTTTTTTCTCTAGCCCAAAAAAGTAGTGACAGAGGGATAAATAACCATAAAAAACCAGGGTAGAGGATACTCATACTTTGCCTCCCGTAAGTATCTCTCTCTTTGGGTAGAGTACCCAGAGCAAGAGTAGGACAAACACAATACTTAAAGGAAAAAGAATAAGCAATTTTTGGTTCAGATAGTTTTCACTTCGTATGGGGCTGGGCTCAAGTGCATCTATCGCTTCATAGACTTTTGAAAGTTCGGCTGCCGAACTCGCATTATAACTCTTTGCTCCACTCTCTTTAGCGATGGTCTCCAGCAGTGCTACATCATAGTCAGACTTTTTCCCGATGCCTATGGTATAGATCTTGATAGCCAGAGATTTAGCTTTAGCCACAGCAGTGCTTGGAGAAGTTCTACCGGCATTATGGTACCCGTCAGTAAGCAGGATAATGGCTTTGTTTTTTGCTTCTCCGTAAGAGAGTGTACGCATGGACTGCATGAGTGCATCTCCGATGGCTGTACTCTCTCCTGCCAGACCAACGGTTGTCATCTTAAGTAAGCCACTCAGTGCTTCAAGATCATAGGTAAGTGGTGAAGCAGTGTATGCAAAGGTGCCAAAAACAACCACACCCATATTGTCATCAAAACGTTTCTGAGTAAAGGCTTTGGAGAGATCTACGGTTGTCTCATACTTGTTTTTAAATCTGTCTTTCCCGTCAAAGCCGCTCTGTGCCATAGAACCACTTGCATCAATAGCCAAGATGAGGTCTCGCCCTTTCTTGTGTTGATTGCTGGAAGCATCATAGACAAAAGGTTTTGCCAGTGCAAAAACCATGAGAGAAAAGAGCATCATCTTAAGCCATGGCTCCCAGCTCAGTAAAGGGCTTTGTCTCCTGATCCACTCCAGTTTAGGGAAGTAGTAGATATTACTGTATTCTTTACACCATAAAAAGCATGGCAGAAGAAGTAATAAGACCAGAAAGTAGGGTGAGCCAAATGTAAAATGCATAGAAAGATTTTAGCATGTATTCAATGTAAAATACATAAAAAATTATTTTCGTAAATTATTTTGATATACTAGTGCTGAAAATTTTTATGGATGAAAATAGATGATAAAATTAAAAAATAGAGTACTACGTTTACTTATAGGTATCGGACTTTTCTCTGTATTGTTGTTTGGAGAGAGTGCCTTGGCAAGAACCGGCAGCTTGGCATTCCAGGAAAATGCTTCAGATCTGATGTTGAATTCACTTCAGGGACAACCTAAGCACAGCTTTTTAAGAAAACTTTATACACGCGTGCTTTTTATGCCGGTTTGGATGCATGAGAGCTCTTATTCCTCTTCTGCAAAAGAACTTTTTACACAGATCCAAAATGATGAAACACTTAATAAAAATGGTCAACTCTATAAAGACTCTTTTCTCTTGGAAGAGGAAGCCCGCAATGTATATGCGAACGGTGGAACACTTGCAGAGAAGATAAACCTTGAATTTAAAATCTCCCAACTTTATAAAGCCTATACGGATTATACCTATTTCGGAAGTATCAATTGGGGTGCATTTCAGGCAAGGATCTCCAACCTCATAGTCAATGGTGTAAGTACGGAATGGGTACTGCATAGACCAGATGCGGACCCTATTGGTATGGTTGAAAATGCTGCACTCGGACAAAGTTTAACAAAACAACTTCAAGCGGCTATGCCACGGGCATATCACTATAAAGTATTACAAGAAGAGCTAAAAAAATATATGACTATCCGGAACAACGGTGGTTGGGAAAGCGTGTTTCTCTCTAAGAAGCTAAAACCAGGAAAACATATGAAAGGTGTTGATACTCTTCGAGAAAGGCTACGTGTGACAGGAGACTATACACCTTGTGAAGAGAGTCAGGAAGATCTTGTGTATGAAGACTGTTTGCAAAAAGCAGTGAAGCATTTCCAGGCACGTAATGGTCTTAAAGCAGATGGTGTTGTAGGTCCGGGAACATTACGGGTTCTCAATAAAAGTGTAGATGAGCGTATTACGACCATTCGTCTGAACCTGGATCGTCTTAAATGGCTGAATGAGAGACAGGAAAAAAGACATGTTATCATTAACATCCCGGATTTTCAACTCTATTTTGAAGAGGATGGTGCATTGATACAAACGATGAGGGTCATTACCGGAACGGCAAAACACCCTACACCTATTTTTAGTGATACGGTAGAGCAAATTGTTCTTAATCCTCATTGGAATGTGCCTAAAAGTATTATCCAAAAAGAGATGATCCCTAAGTTGCTGCGTAATCCAAATGCGATGTCAAAAGAAAGGATAGAAGTCTATACAGGATGGGGGAAAGATGCACAGAAGGTCGATCCTACTTCAGTTGATTGGAGTCAATACCGTTACAGTAAACATATGCCATATCGTTTTGCACAGACACCGGGTACCCATAATGCCTTGGGAAAAGTGAAATTTTTATTCCCAAATAAATTTACAGTCTACATGCATGATACGCCGACCAAACATCTTTTTAAAAAAGATAAAAGAGCATTCAGTCATGGGTGTATTCGCTTACAGAAACCAAGAGAGTTACTGCATACCTTTACGATATTTAATAGTAATATAAACTTTGAAAAAGCACAAAAGACACTCAAAGGAAAAAGAAAAAAATATTTTAATCTTAAAGAAAAAGTACCGATAGATGTTATTTACCTGACGGCATGGGTAGATTATGATGGAAAGTTACAGTTTCGTAATGATGTATACGGCTACGATGAGATGCAGTTGAAATCATTTAGGAAGTGGTAGCCAAATGGCATTTGACTATGCTGTTGTACTTACTGGAAGTATTGCTACGGGAAAGAGTTCAGTAGTAGATATTTTGCTTAGTGATGGATTTTATGTCATTGATGCAGATAAAGTTGCCCATCAAATATTAGATGAGCAACATCAAAAAATTGCACAACTGTTTGGTGCTGGCTTGATACAAAATGATAAAGTGGACAGAAAAGCGCTGGGGGCTATCGTTTTTACAGATACGGCTAAGCGTAAAGCACTCGAAGCACTGCTACACCCTTTGATCTATGATGAGATAGAACGACAAGCCTCAGAACAAGATAGATTAAAAAAGCCCTATATCATAGACATCCCTCTTTTTTTTGAAGGTGGACGTTATCCTATAGAGAGATCTCTTGTTGTCTATGCTACAAAAGAGCAACAGTTAAAAAGACTTATGCAAAGAGATGGGTATAATACCGAAGATGCACTAAAGCGCATAGAGACGCAAATGGATGTAGATGAAAAGCGAAAAAAAGCCACATATATCATAGATAATACCGGTGATCTAGAGCAGCTTCAGCAGGAGTGTGAGAGAGTGAAAGAAGAGATTCAGGGAGACTTCCTGTCTCCTTCTCGCCAAGGGCGAAGCTTTAGTGATTGAATATCATATGAACTTTGTTCGTATGATATGAGAAATAAATAGGAGATTTCAAGTGACAGTGACTAAATATTCAGGCAATGGCAATGATTTTGTTATGTTTGTAGCCAAACAAAAAGCAGACAGATCAGCACTTGCCAGAAAACTGTGCCATAGACAAAACGGTGTAGGTGCAGACGGCTTGGTGGTTTTATTACCACATGAAGAGTATGATTTTGAATGGGAGTTTTACAACTCTGACGGAAGCCAGGCGGATATGTGTGGAAATGCTTCCAGATGTGTAGCACACTTTGCGCATGAAAAAGGTATCTCTAAAGACAACACTTCAGAGTTTCTGACAGGTGCAGGTGTTATACATGCAACAGTCAATGGAGTCTATGTGGTAAGTGATATGGTAGAACCGGATATTCAGAGAGAAGATATTGAAGAGTATGGTGAGAATTGGTGGTTGATAGACTCCGGTGTGCCCCATTTGGTCGCTGTACGTGACAATCTTGATATGTTTGATCTGGAACATGCAAGGATACTTCGTGAGAAATACAACGCAAATGTCAATATCTGCAAGGTTGAGGGTGACACAATGTATGTACGTACCTATGAGCGTGGTGTTGAAGATGAGACACTGGCTTGCGGAACAGGTATGGTAGCATGTTTTATACGCAAGCATAAAGAAGGAAAAGTCCCTGATCAGGTAAAAGTGCATCCCAAGAGTGGGGATGAACTCTACGTAAGTTATGAAGAAGGGGTATATCGTTTTGGCGGGAAAGTGACTAAAACATTTGTTGCGGAGACATTTATTTAACAAGAATAAAGTACATACCTTGATAAGCTTTGCAAAGAGAGTAGTTGGGTCTGCCAAGACTAATTGAATCATATGAGTAACTAAGATTATTTAGAGGGTTCAATAGTGTATTAGTGGTGCTATTAAGTATCTCTTTGATATAATTCCACTCTATAAAAATGTCAGCGTTTTGAGCCCTCTGCTGAAGAGAACTCAGTGTTCAGAAAAAAATTTAGTTTTTTTCTAAGTCATGCTTTAGCATAGAAACGTTTTATTAATGTTAAGATCGCGTAACTCAGTTGGTAGAGTACTTCCTTGACATGGTAGTTATGTGATAAAATAATTGCTCGATTAACTCAGCGGTAGAGTGCCTCCATGACATGGAGGTGGTCACAAGTTCGAATCTTGTATCGAGCACCATATATACGACATCCCAAGCGTTTTCTATCCTAGCTAGACTAAAGAAAAAATTATGATAAAAATTCCTTTCTAGTATTTATCTTCCTCCCTCTTAATTCATTCTTATTTAACTTTTAGATATAATAATCGCATTTTTAAAGCGTGGCACAGTAAGTTGCGATACATAAAGGCTTAATTTGAGTGAAAATCTTATCGGTTACATAGATGACCAAGGGAACATATTAGATACACAAAGTGCAGGAGATAACTGTACGGCAACACCTATAGAATACGACAACAGCGACAATGCACTGGAGATCATTAGACACTCTACCGCACACTTGATGGCACAAGCCATTACAGAGCTTTATCCTAACTCACAGTTCTTTGTAGGACCAGTGGTAGATGAAGGATTTTATTACGACTTTAGAGTAGATGAGAAGATAGGCGAAGACGACCTTAAAGCCATCGAAAAAAAGATGAAAGATCTCATCAAGAAAAAGTATAAGATCGAGAAGTATGAAATGACTAAAGAAGAAGCTTTGGTCAAGTTTGCTGATGATGACTTGAAACAAAAAGTAATGTCTCGCATAGAAGATGAGACACTTTCTATCTACAAGCAAGGGGATTTTGAAGACCTTTGCCGTGGTCCTCACGTACCTGCATTAAGATTTTTGCATAACTTTAAACTCACAAGAGTTGCAGGTGCCTATCTTGGTGGAGATGAGAATGCAGAGATGCTTACGCGTATCTATGGTATCGCTTTTGCAGACAAAGAGTCACTCAAAGCGCATATGACGATGCTTGAAGAGGCAAAAAAACGTGACCATCGTAAAATTGGTGCGGAGATGGGACTCTTTATGTTTGATGAAGAGTCAGGTTCAGGATTACCTTTCTGGATGCCGCAAGGGGCAAAGCTTAGAGCAAAACTTGAAGATATCCTTCACAAAGCACATAAAGTCAGAGGCTATGAACCGGTAAGAGGTCCAGAGATCCTCAAAGCAGATATGTGGAGAACATCAGGACACTATGCCTGCTATGGCGAGAACATGTACCTTACAACTATCGATGAGCAAGAGTACGGTATCAAGCCGATGAACTGTATCGGACATATCCAGATCTTTAAACAGACACAAAAGAGCTACCGTGACCTGCCGGTAAAATTCTATGAGTATGGTGTGGTACACAGACATGAAAAGTCAGGTGTACTTCATGGATTGCTTCGTGTAAGAGAATTTACACAAGATGATGCACATATCTTCTGTGCACCAGAACAGATTGCTTCTGAAGTCATCGAGGTAGTAGAGTTTGTTGACTCTGTCATGAAGCTCTTTGGATTTGACTACACGATGGAAGTTTCAACCAAACCGGAAAAAGCCATCGGTGATGATGATGTATGGGAGTTGGCAACACAGGGGCTCAAAGATGCCTTGAATGAAAATAACTTACCGTTTACAATTGATGAGGGGGGTGGAGCATTCTACGGACCTAAGATCGATGTGAAGATCACCGATGCACTTGGTCGTAAATGGCAGTGTGGTACTATCCAGGTGGACTTTAACCTGCCTGAAAGATTTGGTGTAGAGTATGTGGCCGAAGATAACACACGTAAACAGCCAGTGATGATCCATCGTGCTATTTTAGGTTCATTTGAACGTTTCATTGCTATTTTGACTGAACACTATGCAGGAGAGTTCCCGTTCTTCCTGGCACCGACACAAGTGATCTTCGTACCTATCTCTGAAAGTCACGTTGCTTATACAGAGTCACTTAAGAAAACATTGGTGCTTGAGGGTATAGATTCAGAAGTTTATGACAAAAATGACTCTTTGAACAAACGTATCCGTACAGCAGAAAAGCAGAAAGTGCCGTATGTAGTGATCATTGGAGATGAAGAAGTACAAGGAAATTCTGTAGCGATCAGAAACAGAAGGACCAGAGAACAGTATAATCTTACACAAGACGAATTTATGGTAGAATTAACCCAACAACTTCAAGAAGGAAAAATTTGAGTAGACAAAACGATAGAAACAACAGAGGTAGAAAAAAGCCTGATGATACGATCATGAACGATGCTATTAGAATCAATGAACTTAGAGTTCTTGGTGATGATGGCGAACAGTTCGGTATCCTATCTAGAGATGAAGCTATGAAAATTGCAGATGAAAAAGGCTTAGACCTTGTGCTTATGTCTCCAGATGCTAAGCCTCCTGTTGCAAAGATTATGGACTATGGAAAACACAAGTACGAACTTGAAAAAAAGAAAAAAGAAGCAAGAAAAAATCAAAAGATCATCGAAGTAAAAGAAGTGAAGTTCTCTTGTAAGATTGCGGAAAATGATATTGCTTACAAAGTAAAGCATGCAAGAGAGTTTCTTGAAAAAGGAAAACATGTAAAACTACGTGTATTTCTAAGAGGACGTGAAATGGCAAACCCGGAATGGGGAGTTGATGTGCTTAATCGTGTTTGGCCTATGTTGGAAGATGTAGGAAACCTAGAGAGTAAAGCAAGTCAAGAAGGACGTTACATCAATATGTACGTTACTCCAATAAAAAAATAAAACCGTAGGGTCGGTGAACCGACCCTACGGTTTCACCTCATAATGTAATTTTAATCCTTCATCTGTCATAACAAATCCAGATATATTTATTTTCCCATCATGCACCATTGTGTGATGTTTTTTACAGAGAGGGATGAGGTTGTATTTGTGGTTTTTATGGAAGTGCTCGATATGCCCGTCACTGTTTGCCTCTTTTTGTGCAGCGATGTGATGGACATCCTCTACGGACTCATCACACAGAGCACAGCGACTCAAAAACAGATCTTTGTTGTACTTACTGCTTTTTTGTTTTCGCAGCTTTTTTATCTCAGAGCCGGAATGGTTAAGGTTCTCTCTGATCGTTTGTGCCATCTGTAGAAATTCTCTGTCCATATGTAATGATTTTGCAAACTCTAAACCATAAAGGCTGTCTCCTCTGCCTAACTGTAAGACTCTGTTATAGATAAGCGTATCATTTATCTCATCATATTTAATACCTAAGTGCAAGAAGATCAAATGTTTCAGGTTTTGTAACTGAGGAATGCTTCCTAACTGGTGTAAGTGTGTCGCAAAGATAAAGGTCGACTTGAGAGAGATCAGCTTTAAAATAGCACTTGAAACGATTGCAAGAGCAGATTCTGTCTCTGTTCCCTGACTTATTTCATCACCAAGAACCAAAGAGCGTTCATCTGCCCTGTTAAATATATTTTTGAGTTCCATCATCTCTACAGCAAAGGTAGATAATCCTTTATATAGATTGTCTTGCGAGACGATACGCGTAAACAGTTTATCGTAAAGTCCAAAACGAAGTTCCACCGCAGGTACAAAGAATCCTGCCTGTGCCAGGACAACAGAGAGTCCTATACTTTTCATCAAAGAGGATTTCCCTGATGAGTTGATACCATAGAGGAGTACACCTAGAACATCTTCCCCATCACTTGCATTGAGAGTGATATGATTATGTGCTGTGTTATTGTTGGAACCCAGAAACATATCATTGGGAACATATATCCCTCTTTCATCATTGGCTTCAATGATCGGGTGTCGCAGTGCGGTAGCTTCATAGAAATTTCCCTCTTCAATAAGAGGACGAGAAAGATTCATCTTTTTAGCACATTTGGCATTGGAGATGGCTACATCAATGTTAGCGATAAAGGAGATGAGTTTGTCAAGCAGTAACGAGAACCTGTTTTCAAGAAGATCAAGACTTTCAACATAACGCTGTTTGACAAGTGAGACAAGTTTGACTTGTGCTGTCTCATAGTTTCTGGTGATCTCTTCAAAAAGAGGTGCCTGTACTTTCACTGCATTTTTGAGATACTTATAGTTGAAATCTTTAAAAAAGTGATGTTGATCATCGATCGTGACAAAAGAGTCTTTAAGTGACTTTTCAATGAGTGTAAACCGGTTTTTGGTAAGGTTGAGAAAGTAACCTTCACTCTCCAGGTAAGAGACAGTCGTGTAGCGTGTAGTTCCTAAGAACAGTTTGTCTTTTTCAAAAAGTGATTCAACATGGCTGGCTACATCATCCATCTTATTCACTTCTTTTTGTTGTCTCTTTACGATAGTGTCAATAGCAGGGTAGATGCCATCTTTAAAAAGATTGTCATTGATCTGTTCTATGCGAAATCTCGCACAGACATCCAGTTCAAAGGTGTCATCTAAGACTTTAAGCATCTCTTTGGTTTCATCATAGAGTCTGCTCTCTATCTCAAGTCCGTTGCTCTGTGCATCGTCAAGGAGGTTTAAAACAGCTTCAAGCGACATAGCAATATAGGTAAGTTCTACAGGATGCAGTTTACGTAATTTGATACGTCTAGTGATACGTTCAAGGTCATAGATCTGTTTAAGGTGTGTCTCAAAACGGTCGATACTTGGAAGCAGTAACTCTGTCAAATTGTAGCGTTCTTCAAGAAGATCTTTATCGCAGATAGGATTGAGTAAGCGTTCTTTAAGAAGACGTTTTCCAAATGCTGTGGAGGTTTTGTCTATGAGGTCAAGCAGGGTAATGTCAGAAGGATCACGGGATATGACCGAGAGTTGCTCCATGGCATTATTACCGATGTACATATAACGGTTATTACCCAGGAACTGTGGCTTGTTCATCTTTTCAATGATACTTTCATCATGCTCAATGATGAAATCTATCAGGACAGCCAAAGACTCTGTGGTATAAGGATGTCTTTCCAGATCTAAAAACTCAATGGCAGAGAGAAAAGAGTTGATGTTGAAAACACGTGTAAAGAGTTCATTTTGAAAATGAATTTTAAATCGTTTTGTGTTTAACGTGTGATGAAGAGACTCAAGTTCCAAATAGTGAATCAACCACTCTTTGTCGATCTCTTTGCCTTCAAGTGTGATGATCACTTCCGAAGTAGTGTAGGTCTGTAAAAGATTGAAAGCTTCATCCAGGGCATAGGTTTTGTCATCACGTGTAGAGTGGATCTCATTACAAATGGTTTTGCCGGTACTGACATCGATGGCAGCATACCCTACAGAGTAAATGCCTGCATTCTCATCTATCATGAGTGAAACGATGTTATTTTCGCTTGGTTCGGACAGGTACTCAAAATTTGTACCCGGAGAGATGATATTTGAAACATAGCGTTTTACATTTGGCATTTCACCTTTTTGTTTGACAACAACAATGGTATATTTTTTCGTAGCGATAAGACGAGAAAGGTATCTGTCCAGAGAAACAGCTGGTACTCCGGCAAGGAGAGGATTGTTTACGGAATTCTCAAGAATGGCTTTGCTTTTTCTTGTGAGTTGGATGTTCAGGAGTTCGGCTATCTCTTTTGCTTTCCCTATCTTAAACTCATCGTTGTTCACTTCATAGACTTCGAAGAATGTACCGATCTCCATAAGTATAAGTGCATCCCTGCCATACTTCTCTTCAAAATACTGTTGTAGATCAAAATAGACTTCTGTTAAAAGCTTCTTTTTGTTAGAAAGTATTTCTGTAGCCTTGTCCAATTTTGCCCTTTAGGGATTGTAGAAATTCCCTTTATTTTAATCGTTAGATTTTACCACAAATAGCATTAGAACTCCACTTTATAAACCTTTTAGAATATTTGGGTATAATACCGTCCCATTTTCTGCTACTTGGCTGTAGTGAAAATCAAATAGAAAATACGGCTAGCCGTATGAGCTTCCTGTTGAAGGAAACTCAGCGTTAGCGTAGCTTTGTTTGGCTTTGCCAAACAAGCGTTCTAAAATTAATAAGGGAGTAAGCATATGCCAAAAATGAAAAGTGTAAAAGGCGCTGTTAAGCGTTTTAAAGTTAAAAAAAGCGGCAAGATCAAAAGAGGAACGGCGTATAGAAGCCACATTCTTACTAAGGTTGACGGTGGTCACCATAGAAGTATGAAAAGTCCTAAATATGTTGATGGCGCAGATGCTAAAAACATTAAAGAAATGATCAACTAGTATTAGTTACATTTTTTAACAAGCTATAATCCCCCGATTAGGGGCAAGTTCAAACAGAGAAAATGTTTGACACCTACTATAACGGAACTGCAAGTTACCGTACAAGTATAAGGTAAAGGATAACCATGAGAGTAAAAACTGGTGTCGTAAGAACTAGAAGACACAAAAGACTATTAAAACAAGCGAGAGGGTTCTACAGTGGTAGAAGAAAACACTTCAGAAAAGCGAAAGAACAACTCGAGCGTTCATTAGTATATGCTTACAGAGATAGAAGACAAAAAAAGAGAGATTTCAGAAGACTCTGGATCGTTCGTATCAATGCGGCGACTAGATTGAATGGTATGAACTATTCAACATTTATGCATGGTCTTAAACTTGCAAATATCGAACTTGATAGAAAAATTCTTGCTGATATGGCGATGAATGCACCTGAAAGTTTTACAAAAGTAGCTGATGCTTCAAAAGCAGCACTTGCTAAGTAATTTGTAGCATCTTTTTTTGCTTTAGCAAAAAAGATGTCGGCATTTAGTGCTAGAACTATCTTTTGGGGGGCTTTTTGCTCCTCAACCCCTTTTAATTATTTCCCTAAAAATTTATTATTAATTTGTATTTGGTTTGAGTTTTCTTCATTCCTTTTTTTTCTTTGTTTCACAACAAAGCAAAAAACGAACCCAAAAAAAGAAAATGTGAAGACCTGTCGTGGACAAAAAAGTGTATTTGTATGCTAATTTACTTATTACAAGGTGCTTCCTCTTTCTATGGAGAAAGCTTGCTCTCGTTACCACGGTGTCCGTGGTAATGCATACAAGAGTTTTTCAAAGTGATAAAGATATTTTTCCAGTAGAAATCTTGGTAAGTTTTACAAAACACGTAAAATTCTTAACACACCTATCCTCTTTGTGTTTCACCTTGATAACCGATAATCCCTGGGCGCAGGTTACACACATGTTCAAAACCTAGAGCTTTCATTGCATGTTGTACCTGAAAGCTTCTGCTTCCTGTATGACAATAGACGATGACAGGTGTCTGTTTTTTGTCGTTGTGCTCTTCTACTTTTGCATAGAATTGAGACGTAGGAACGAGTGCATCTGTACCGACGATGTGTCCCATTTGGAACTCCATGAATTCTCGCACATCCATGAGTGTAAAGTCGATCATTTTAAGATTTCTTGCTTCTATCAGTGCTTCGAGTTCATCTCCGTCAAGCTGTTCCTCTTTCAAGAGTGTTTCTGCCTGTTCTTTTGTTAAGCCTCTGGAGTGTTCATGTACGATCTCTTCTATCTCATCTTTTTGCTGTTGTGCAGCAGCATACTCAGGTGTACAGAAGATCCCACAGTGACAAAGACCATCTTCAGGGATCTCAATTTCGAGAGCAGGTTTACATGGACAGATACGGTTATCTGCAGCTTTCTGCTCCTCTTTTGTTTCACCTATCACCATAAAACAGGGACAGAATCGTTTGCCATAGATGAGCTTGTTTCTTGCAAGCCCCATAGTGACACCTTCGTTGACCTCTTCATTTGGGTTTTGTACAAAACCAAACTGCTTATTTACTTTCTCTACAAACTGTGATGTTTTTTCTAACTCTGCCTGGAACTCATCTGAATTCATATCAATTTGTTGCATTTGTATCCTTTACTGTTTTATTTTGGTTATCAAACTCTTTGGCTATATCATCAAACTCTTTGACGAATCCTTGCATTTTTTTACCCCAAATGTCAAGAAAACTTTTCGTTTTATTCAAATCTATATTGATATGGGTCTCATTCGCCTCTATACCAGCTTCTTCATTCTTAATGATACCTTTTTCCAGATCTTTGCTTATCTTATCCATTTTGGTTTTCATCTCATGGGCTAGATCTTGAAAATAGCTTTTGGTCTTATTTGTATCGATGATGATCTTGCCATCTTCTGATGTAATGCCTATTTTAGAAAACTTATTATTTTTCTCGAACTCTTCTTGCTTTTTCTCTGCTTCTTCTTGAGCTTTCTGCTCTTTAAGTAATTGGGCTCTTGCTTCTTGGGCTACCTTAGCATCGTGTTGTGCCTGTTCCTCTTTTTTATCTTGACAACCTGTAAAGGAGAGTAGTAGGATAAGTGAAAATAAAATATGTTTCATAAGTGTTCCTTCGTAAGTGTATTTGTTTTATAGGAAGTATTATACACTAATTCGTGGAAGAAAAGTGAAGTTTCTATCCCCGTAAAGGGACAGAAAGAGAAAGAAGAATGATTGGAAGGTTAGCTGCATTTACCTACGCCGCATTTACCTTTTGCAGGTGCAGTCTTTTCTGCTGAGGGTTTGGTTGTATTGGTCTCTGGTTTTGTTTTATTTTTATCTGTACCACACTTTCCGATGTTGCATTTTCCGCTTTCACACTTCATTATTTTTGGTGCCTCTTTTCCTGAACCGCATGTGGCATTCACCATAGTAAATGATAAGGCTACAGAGCCGGCGAGTATAAGTCCTAATTGAAGTAATTTTTTCATTTTATATCCTTTTTATTTATTGTTCATCACCAAATAAAAGATGATCCAAACTTAGTTTTCCGGCTCCATATGAAGCAAATATTGCTAAAAACAGCATGTAGTAAAGAGGTATCTCAAACCCATTGTTCCCTGCAGAAAAACCATGTACTAAATGCACAGTGGTGATCGCTACCACCATAATGACCATCAATGGGATAGAGATAAGTCTTGTGAAAAGCCCTAAGGTTAAAAGTACAACACCTAGTAGTTCTGTACTTGCAGCCATATAGGCATTCAGTGTTGGAAAAGGGATACCTATGGAACCAAACCAGGTAGCAACACTACCTATGTCAGACCATTTTGTCATAGCTGGTTCATAAAACCCATAAGCTACAGTAAGTCTAGCCAAAAAAAGAGACAAGCTCTGACCATGGCTTAGTATATTTTTTGTGAGTGGGTATATGTTTTTTAACATGCAACACCTCCTGTGTTAAATTCCTATTATTTACTTCCGCATTTACCACCAGAACATTTTGCAACAACTTTTTTAGCATCACCACATTTCGAACTGGTTCCGCATTTTTTACTTTTATCCGGTGCCCCGGCACATTTTCCTGCTTGACATTTACCCGCTTGGCATTTTTGTGTTTCTACTGTTTTATCAGCAGTAGGTCCATAACATCCAGTAAAAGCAACAAGTGCAAGACCAACCAACGAACTAAAAATTAACTTTTTCATCTTTGTCTCCTATTTTTAATTTAAGGGTTTCAATAGAGCTACCCTTTAGACAGTTAGAAGTATAATCTTAAATACGTGTAAAGGGTGTGTAGTGCGTTTACACCAATAGTGCACAAAAGATGATTATGATTAGAAACTATAAAATAAAGAAGTAACAATAATGAAAAGAAGAAAATTTTTAATCCTAAGTTCAGTGCTTGGACTCTCCTCCTCTTTAATGGGTAAAAATAACAGTATAGTATTCAGCAAATCATTAAAGAGCGTAGAAAAAACCATTCAGTCCGTACAGCAGCACCTTTTTCCTGAAGGAAGTCAGGTCCCGTCAGCCCGATCTATGAATGTTACACAGTTTTTACTTGAGACAATTACGCATCCTAGCTACGATAAAGATATCCGAGTATTTGTTATAGAGGGAGCAGAAGAGTTAGAGAGTCGTGAAGAAGGAAAATTCACTGCCTTATCCGAAAAAGAGAAAGAACGTGCATTAAGAAGCTATGAAGAAACCCATTATGGGAGCAACTGGCTCTCTCGTATTATGACACTCACGATGGAGGGGATGTTATCAGATCCTATATATGGTTCTAATGTGAAAGAGGCAGGATGGAAATCTTTGGGTTCATACGGTGGAGTTCCCAGACCGACTACAAGGTATATAAAGTTATGAAGTATGATGTAGTTATTGTTGGTTCCGGTGCCAGTGGTGGTGCAGTAGCTTATACCTTATGCAAAGCAGGGTACAAGGTGGCAGTATTGGAAAAAGGTCGTCTTATCAAGCGTGATGAGTTTTCCAAAGATGAGTTAGCCTATGCACGTAGAGATATCGTCACCCCAAACCTTTTTGAGGAGTACCATACTATAGAAGAGAAGGTAGAGGGAAAGTGGGTAGCTACACCTACATATGAGTCTGGTTGGAGTTTTTGGAATGGTAACATTGTAGGAGGATCGTCAAACTTGATGAGCGGGATGTTGCACCGTATGCACCCGGATGATTTCAGACTTAAAAGTAAGTATGGAGAGATAAAAGGTGCCAATGTAGTGGACTGGCCCATCTCCTATGAAGAGTTGGAACCTTATTATGCCTTGGCAGAAGAACTTGTAGGTATCACAGGCAAGTACGAAAAACACTCGTATGAACCGCCAAGGAGTACTCCTGACTTCCCTCAGCCTCCAACTAAAGAGAATGCTGTAGTAAAACTGATCGATAAAAGCTGTAAAGCCCTTGACATTGTGCCTTTAGTCACACCACGGGCAGTATTGTCTCAAGATAAGGGACACCGTAATGCTTGTTATTATTCAAACTTTTGTGGAAGCTATGGATGCAGCTCGGGTGCAAAAGGAAGTTCAAGGGAAGCGCTGCTTAAACCAGCACTTGCTACAGGAAACTTGACGCTCATGAGCAACACGTATGTCAAGTATCTCCATGCAGGTAAAAAAGATGAAGTGGAGTATGCTGTTGTGGTAGACACGATTACCGGTAAAGAGACGCGTATATCTGCAAAGATGTTTGTGGTAGCAGCACAGGCACATGAAAGTGCAAGACTTTTGCTCAACTCCTCAAATAAGTATCATTCTCATGGCTTGGCAAACAGTAGTGGAGAGCTAGGGAAAAATTTGATCTTCTCAGCCGGAGGATCCGGACAGGGTGAGCTGTACAAAGAGAGCTTGAAGCATATCAAATTTGAAGACCTTATGACAACGGGGCTTTTTGTCAATCGTTCTATCTTGGACTGGTATTTTATAGACCATTGGTGGGATGGTAAGTTCAAAGGGGGCTCTGTAGAGTTTATGTTTGAACATCAAAACATCATTTCTCGTGCAAATAAAAACAATGAAGAGGATGGAAAACTGGTATGGGGTAAGGCATTGGGCGAACGTCTTGTTAAGCGATTTACCCAAAGTAAAAGTATTCGCTTTGAGATCTTTAATGACTGGCTTCCCAACGATGACTGTTTTGTAGCGCTAGATGAAAAGCACAAAGATAAATATGGTATGCCTGTGGGGAAACTTCGCTTAGAAGCTCATCCTCAAGATCTGAAAGTAGGCAAATACATTGCCAAGAAGTGCGAAAAGGTTCTCGAAGAGATGGGAGCAGAAAATATCTATAGTTCTGTCTCTTCTTCCCCTCCTCAAAATTTAGTGGCAGGAGGATGTCGTTTTGGAAATGACCCTAAAACTTCAGTACTCAATAAATATTGTCAAGCCCATGATGTACCTAACCTTTTTGTGGCTGATGCCAGTTTCATGCCAACAGGTGGTTCTGTGCCTTATACTTGGACGATCTATGCCAATGCATTCAGAGTGGGTGATCATATTGTAGAGCAATTACGTAAAAGTTAAGTTTATCTTATTTTATTTTATTTTAAAGTGCATTTTGTTATCATCACTTTAGAGATGTTGAAAAAGCTAAACCTATTGTGAAGTAGGGACAGAAAGTTATGGGTCTTCATTTAGTATGAAGATCGCCAGACTGCCAATATTTGCGTACTACTGCATTTATCACTATTTCTTTCTCTTTTTGCGGTATAGGTATGATTTAAGCTAAATTTCAATTCATATTTATTTTTTATTAATCATATGTAGATACAATTATTAGATATTTTTTAGTATATTTAGTATGGATTTTATAATCCATGCTATGAGTTTCAATTTGTTAGGAGTATTCATTGAAAAAACTTTATACGCTATTACTTACGTTATCACTCGGTACAGTTACAGCTCAAGCAGCTACAAAAACAGTTAAACACACTATTAAGAATGGAGAGACCCTCTATACAATAGCACACAAAAATCATACTACTATAGAAGAAGTGAGAAAAGCAAATGGTCTTAAAAAAGGAGATACGCTTAAATTAGGAAGGGTATTAAAAGTTCCTAAAAATACGTATTTCCCAGATAAAAAGAAAAAAGTAGCCAAGAAAACAAATACAAAGAAGTCTGCTACATCAGCAAAATATGCTATAAAAAATGGTGATACACTTTTTACTATTGCACGTAAACATCATACCACTATCGAAGAAGTGAGAAAAGTAAACGGTCTTAAAAAGGGGGAAACACTTAAGTTAGGAAGGGTATTGAAGGTACCTAAAAATACGTATTTCCCAGATAAAAAGAAAAAAATAGCGAAGGTTATTAAGAAAAGCAAGAACAAAAGAATTGCCACAAAAACTAACAAAAAAATAAGTATCAAGATATCTGCTAAATCAGCAAAATATGTTATAAAAAGTGGAGACACACTTTCTGCCATTGCACGCAAACATCATACTACTATTACAAAAATGAGAAAAGCGAATGGTCTTAAAAAAGGGGAAACGCTTAAACTGGGAAGAGTGCTAAACGTACCTAAAAATAGTTATGCCAAGAGTGCAAAGAAGAAAAAACTCAGAATAGCAAAAACTAAAAAGAGTCGTCAAGAGCAAAAACTTGCTAAAGCACTTATGAATATAAAATCTAAAAGAATAGTTAAAAGAGATGCGGAAAAGAGTAATAAGTTTTCCTTGGAAGATATCTTTTTTAGCGGGAAGCCAAATGCGAAGTCTACCAAGATCACCAAACTTGCTAAAAAGAAATTAGGGAAAAAATATGTTTGGGGTGCCGTAGGGCAAAAAAATACATTTGATTGTTCAGGACTTACTTCTTATGTCTGTAAGAAAAATGGTATCTGTATTCCAAGAAGAGCGATAGCTCAATCAAAACACGGAAAATATATTAGTAGAAGTGAGCTAAAGCCAGGAGACCTAATCTTTTTTGATACTTCTAAAAGACGTAAAGGATATGTGAATCATGTAGGTATTTATCTAGGTAACGATAAATTTATTCATGCAAGTTCAGCAAAGAAGAAAGTGGTTATTACAAGGTTAAGTAAATCTTTTTATAGTAAGCGTTATAAGGGTGCGAGAAGAGTGACTTCATAATCTAAATTCTTTCTTTTGCGGAGTTTCGGCTCTTCACCCCCCCCTCTTTTTTAAATTATTTTCCCTGTTTTTATTATTGTTTGTATTTCTATTCATTCCTTTTTTTATTTGTCGATGCAACAAATAAAAAAACGAACCCAAAAAAACAAAATGCAAACTACTGACGTGGGCTAATAGATATTGTTGTATTTATGATTTGGTAGAGGGGTTTGAATTCCCTCTTTTAAAAGAGGGAAATATTAATCTCGTTAGCACGGTGTCCGTGGTAATGCATATAAAAGTTTTTTGAAAGAATAAAGATATTTTGTAGTAGAAATATTGATAAATTTTACAAAATATGTAAAACTTATTGCACTCGCGAAGCGTTACTCCGCTTCGAGTATCGCTCCATTACTGGCGTTGGTTACCAGTGCCCTGTATTGTCTTAACCATTTACTCTCAAGCGGCTTTATGAGTGGTTTGAAGTTTGCTTTTCTTTCTGCTATCACTTCATCACTTAAGTTTGCTTGCAAGATATACTTATCCACATCGATATGGATCTCATCGCCATCTTCAAGTAGACCTATAAGTCCACCTTCTGCTGCTTCTGGACTTACATGTCCTATGCTTGCACCTCTGGTTGCTCCTGAGAATCTACCATCTGTAATGAGTGCAACATCATCCCCAAGACCCATACCCATGATGAGACTTGTTGGGCTTAGCATCTCTTGCATACCTGGCCCACCTTTTGGACCTTCGTAACGGATAACAACAACATTACCTGCTTTGACTTTACCGTTGATGATTCCTTTGATCGCTTCATCCTGTGAGTTAAAGCACACAGCAGTACCTGTGAATACTCTATCTCCCGTGATACCTGCTGTTTTAATGACGGCACCCTGTTCAGCCAAGTTACCATAAAGGATAGCAAGACCACCTACTTCAGAAAAAGGATTATCTATAGTATGGATGATGTTTGTATCTAAGATCTTCGTATCTTTGACCTTTTCGTAAAGAGTTTCACCTGTTACATTGAGATTGTCAAGTAAAATGTCATCACCGCGCTTCATCATTTCATGCATTACAGCATTGACGCCACCTGCCTTGTTGATATCTTCCATATGTACGGTTGTCAATGATGGAGAGATCTTTGCGATGTGTGATACACGTTTAGAGATAGCATTGATATCTTCAAGGTTAAAGTCTACATCGGCCTCTTTAGCGATAGCAAGCATATGAAGTACGGTATTTGAAGACCCACCCATTGCCATATCTACAGCAAAGGCATTGCGTACAGCATTTTCATTGAGGATATTCTTCATTCTATATTTTTCACGTTCTGCTGCGTCAAATTTTGCTATCTCGCACACACGTCTGGCAGCTTTTTTGTAAAGCTCTGTTCTCTCTGGTGTAAGTGCCAAGATCGTTCCGTTACCAGCTAAAGCGATTCCCATTGCTTCCATAAGTGTATTCATAGAGTTCGCCGTAAACATACCTGAGCATGACCCGCCACCTGGACAAGCATTACATTCGATGTCTGTAAGTTCTTCTTCGTCTATCTCGCCTGCTTCGAACTGACCTACGGCTTCAAAAGCAGTAGCAAGGTCGATAGGTGTACCATCTTTCTTGTGCCCCGCAGCCATTGGACCACCGGAGACAAAGACAGTAGGAACATTGACACGCAATGCACCCATGATCATTCCTGGGACGATCTTGTCACAGTTAGGGATGGCGATCATTGCATCAAGTTTATGTGCGTTCATTACCGTCTCTATGGAGTTTGCGATGATCTCACGACTTGGAAGAGAGTAGAGCATCCCATCATGCCCCATCGCGATACCATCATCAACACCGATAGTATTAAACTCAAAAGGCACACAGCCGTTAGCACGTATCTCTTCTTTAATGACTTCAGATACCTTGTTGAGGAAAAAGTGTCCAGGAATGATCTCTATAAATGAATTGGCCACACCGATAAACGGTTTTTCAAAATCTTCATCTTTTACGCCTGTTGCACGCAGTAAAGATCTGTGGGGAGCTCTGCTGAACCCCTGTTTTATTTCGTCACTTCTCATGGAAAAGCCTTTGTATGTATATTTTAATTATTTAAGGGATTATAGCAGATGAAACTCAAAAAATCATAGAAAATTCGATTTTAAAGCCAAAAGCGTTAAATTCTCTTTACATTAAAAGCTTTTTTGGCTATAATCGCACTCCAAATTTAAGCCTATTGCTTTTATTTTGGTATGGATTTGCGGGCGTAGCTCAGCGGTAGAGCATAACCTTGCCAAGGTTGGGGTCGACGGTTCGAACCCGTTCGCCCGCTCCATAAAACAATTAACATTTTAAATATATGTGGTATCTATTTTTTAAGCCCGGGTGGTGGAATGGTAGACACAGGGGACTTAAAATCCCCCGGTCATTGTGACCGTGCCGGTTCAAGTCCGGCTCCGGGTACCACTCATTACACTAGCAAAAGAACAGAGTTTATTTGATGTGTGTAGATATATTTTTTTTTAGTGTGGAGTCATAGCCAAGTGTTAAGGCCGCAGCTTGCAACGCTGTTATCCCTGTGTTCAATTCCAGGTGACTCCTCCATGGTTAATTTATTTTTATAATACGGAGCCATCGCCAAGCGGTAAGGCCGCAGCCTGCAAAGCTGCTATCCCCGGTTCAAATCCGGGTGGCTCCTCCATATATAAACTAGATTTTATCTATTTTTAGATAATATTCTATTCTTCAAATGTCGGGAGATGTCAGAGTGGTCGAATGTGCCGGTCTTGAAAACCGGTGAGGGTAATACCTCCGGGGGTTCGAATCCCCCTCTCCCGGCCA
>CBFCXZ010000013.1:0-52229 GCA_965602275.1 uncultured bacterium | reverse complement strand
AGAAAGTAGAAAGTAGAAAGTAGAAAGTATGTCAGGCACACCTTTACAATAAGAAGTGTAATAATTTAATGCTTAGAATATTTTTGACGCTTTTTTACTTTATCATATCTTGGTAAGGAAGATGTCATAAAAAGATACATTGCTCCAAGACAAACAAGTATAGTAATAAATAAAATATCAAATAAAGAGACAAGCCAGCATGCCATCAGCAGTGCAGTAAGCTCTATAATAAGAAATATAAATGGTTTTAAATTTCCTGATGCTGTCCTTCTATCAGACCATTTACTATGATATTCCATAAAAAAACCCTTCTTAATAATATTTTTTTATTATACTCTTATTTCAGATTATTAATCAACAACCTTGATCTAAGAGTACGGTAATAATTATCCTTGTAACTCTTCGAGTTTAGCTTTTACATCATCCACATGTCCCTTAACTCTCACCTTTTGCCAGACAGCAGCCACCTTACCCTCTGGATCGATGATAAAGGTACTTCTCACCACACCCATATACTCTTTACCCATAAATTTTTTAAGCTGCCATACACCAAAAGCATTACATAGTGATTTGTCTTCATCTGCAAGCAGTGTAATTTTTAACTCTTTTTTCTCTATAAATTTTCTGTGTTTCTCTGGGCTATCCGGACTTACACCCAAAACAATGGCATTCAGATCTTCAAAGTTTGGAAGTGCTGCTGTAAAATCACAGGCTTCTGTCGTACAACCTGGCGTGTTATCTTTAGGATAAAAGTAAAGTACTATCCAACGTCCTTTGATATCTCTTAGACATATCTCTTCCTCATCCTGGTTTGGCAAACAAAACTCTGCTGCATTTACGCCAACTTCTAACATGTTGTATCCTTATACATTTTTTGATAGTATAACAATATAGCGTTAAGTGCTACATGTTAAGTGCTAAAATTTAATAATTTAGGATTATTTATGGATAAAAATGTATCAAAAGAAGAGTTACTCAAAGATATAGAAAAACTCATCTCTTATGGTAGAGAAGAGCCAACCATCAACCCTGCTCTTTTAGCCTATCTGGAGATAGATGACCTCATCTCTACTAAGAAAAAATTACTTGAAAGAGTGGGTAAACTCAGTGAAGAAGATAAAAAGTGGCTGGAACAGTTCAAAAAATATGAATAATGATTTGTAGGGGCAATCCCTTGTGGTTGCCCTTTGGATTCAGTAGCATTTTTTCTGTTCAAGGGTACCCACAAGGGGCACCCCTACATTTGCTAATCCCTCAAATCAATCGACTTATCAAACTGGATATTATACTTTTTAAGTATCTCACTCTGTTTTTCCTGTGCCTCTTTTTTCTCTATCACCACTTTCACACCATCATTATCTTCTAAAACAATATAGTGATTTGTCACTGCTTCCATCTTTTGGTAAAACTCTTTAAAGTTTTTAAATGTCTCACCATTGACTTTATCTATAGCCCACATACCAAAGTTATTGTCACCTCTACTTATATCTGAAGCCAATACTTTAAGCAGTACAACCGCTTCATTTTTATCTTCTTTTTGCCATTTTAAAGCCAAATTACTCAATTTTAAACGGTTACGGCTTGTAGCGCGTAGGAGATTTCTGGTTAAAGGGGAAAATACATACCCACCGTAGATAAAATAAGTTGGCATACTATCATAACGTGTTGTTTTCACTAAATACACATCATCTGCACGGTTTTTTAGTGTTGCTTTAACTTTCATAGGTTTCTTATCTCTAATAATATCAAGATCTATAGTATCTCCCATTTGATAGGTATCTACATAATAATTGTAATCTGTATATTCATGTTTTCTAAAGGCAACTGTCCCATCGTTTTCTATATTATGCCCGTCAATAGCTGTAAGAATATCACCCTCTTTCAGCATACCTTTTAATGAAGAGCTATAGACGATCTTGTCTATAAGCTTTCCACTAATGTTGTCATCAAGACCATAATAACGTCTCATGGCTGGATTTTCTAACTTTTGAGTCCCTATACCTAATTCTCCAAACCCATCATACTTTCCATCTTTCATATCTGTTATAAAATGTTGCACCATATCTACAGGAACCAAATACCCGATATTTTGAGATTTGCTGATGACTTGCATAACCACTCCTACTATCTTCCCCTCTGAGAGTGCCGGTCCCCCGGAATTTCCTGGATTTACTGCAGCATCTACCTGTACTGCTAAAAAAGTCTCTCCACTATGTGCATATGTATGATGTTCTACCCGTGAGACTACACCAATGGTCGCAGAAAGTGTACTTCCTCCCATGGGAAAACCATAAACAACTATCTTCTGCTCTACTTCAGGAAGCGCACCGAAAGTCAATGGTTTCACTCCTTCAAAAAATGTTTTTTCCTCTACTTTTAAAAGTGCCAGGTCTGCCTGATGCGAGACTGCATACACCTTGGCTATGTAACGTTTACGTTCTCCGTAACGCTGTACTTCCAAGAAAGCCTGGTTGGCTACTACATGTGCATTGGTAAGGATATACCCTCCCTCTATGATAGCACCTGACCCCGTACTGCTACGCATAGAACTACTCCACGGTGCTTGATAGTTTGGTATTTTCGCTGTGGTATAAATTTTGACAATGGCTTGTTTGGTTACATCCTCTTGTTGTACATTTGCACTTAAAAAAAGTGTGCTTAATAATAAAATAAATAATGGTTTCATAAAATATAATCCTTTTTTATTGTAAGGTAGATACAAAATCTTCTGCATCTAAAGACCTGATACCTCGTATCTTAGCCTCTTTTGCCATAAGTCCTGTTTCTTTATCACTTATAAGATTTTTCTCCTGATCATAGAGTTTAGCAGAACAGACTCCACAGCTTGGACTTCTATCTTTTCCTATAAATAGGTCTATATCCGGATGCTTATCAAAAAATGCTGTAGCGTATTGTTTTATGGGAGCAGATAAATCTGCTCCTGACCTATTGGAGATAGCTTTTTGTCCTTGTTCAGTCCGTATCAGATCCATAGTTGGGCGAGGAGAACCAAAGGCATGATCTTCTGGACAAAAGGGAATGCGTTCAACCCTTTCTAATTTTTTTAACAAAACTGCATCATAATTATCTGTTGCATCATAACGACACTTTTCACCTAAAAGACAGGCAGAAATTGCAACTTTTTTCATTTAAAATACGAATAAGAGCAAATAAACCCATATTCCCGTAAGAGAAGTAAGTACAATACCTACAAAGGTACGTAAACCTGCTTTTTTATGTACTAGAGAATAGGAGCCTGGCAGTATGCCTCCTCTTTTACTCTCTTTTCTTGCATGAAAGATCGTACTTGCCCATACACCCAGTGTAATAACTGAAATGACAATGTGTACCATGAGTACAACAAACAGATAATCGTGTGAAACATGGGTATTTTGTACAAAGGCTTCATAACCTCCACCCAAGCGTACACCATATTCAAAATACCCCACAATAATGATTGAAATGACAAAAATAAGTGTCTGAACGATACCATGCAATTCATACTTTTGCTTTCTTGCAAAAGAGATAGCTATACCAACCAAGAGAGGTAATAGTGCAACAATAAGTGTTACAAAATCCATAAAAAATGGTGCTCTGGTTCCTAAAAAACCTGCTTCAAACATATAATTCATACACTGCCTTTTAACATATAACTATAGATTTGATCTCTGTAAACTCTTCAAGTGCCCACTTAGGACCTTCTCTTCCTACACCGGAAAGTTTTGAACCACCATAAGGCTGTACATCAAAACGCAAGGTTGGAATATCATTGATCACCACACCACCACATTGCGCATCTTCTATAAAATTTTGTGTCATTTTCAAGTCATTGGTAAAGATAGAGAACTGTAAACCAAAAGGAGAGTCATTCATCTTCTCTATGGCTGTGTCGTAACCAGATACAGAAACCAAACTGACAATAGGCGCAAAAACCTCTTCACAGATGATCTTCATCTCATCTGTTACATCTGCCATCACAGTTGGAGGGAAAATACCCTCTATTTCATCCCCACCGGCAATAACCCTTGCCCCTTCATTTTTAGCAGAAGCTATCCAACTTTTAGTGCGATGTCTTGCTTCATCATCAATGAGTGGACCCATAAAAGTATCATCCTCATACGGAGAACCCACTTTGAGTTTATTAGTCTCTGTAGCAATAAGCTCAGCAAACTCTTCATATACTTCTTCATTGACATAAATACGTTGCAAAGAGATACATACTTGCCCCGAGTTATAGAAAGCACCAAAAGCACAACGAGCAGCTGCCGTAACCAGATCTGCACTTTTGTCTATATATGTCGCTGCATTTCCACCCAACTCCAAACTCACCTTTTTAATACCTGCTTGAGACATGATAATATTTCCCACAGGTACAGAACCTGTAAAACTGATCACTCTTGGGATAGGACTTTTCACTAAAGTTGAACCCACCTCAGCATCACCATACACAACAGAAAGTGCATCTTTCGTAGCAAACTCAGAATCAACAAACAGTTTAGCCAGCATGTACGCTGTCATCGGTGCTTCCGGTGTAGGTTTGAGTACAACGGTATTACCCGCACCTAAAGCAGGAGCTATCTTATGTGCTACAAGATTAAGAGGGAAGTTAAAAGGAGTAATACATGCTACCACACCAACAGGTTCACGTCTGTAATAGGCTAATGTTTTTTTACCGCTTGGCATAATATCCGTAGGGATAGTCTCACCCGAAAGATTTGCCAGTTCAAGTATGGTGAGTTTGATGGTCTCTACACATCTATCCACCTCTATACGAGAAAAGGCAATAGGTTTTGCCACCTCTTTTGCAAGAATCAGTGCAAATGCTTCTCTCTCCTGTGTCAATCTCTTTGCCACATCTTCAAGCCATAAAATACGCTGAGACAGAGGTGTGTTCCCTGCTGCTTTTGCTGCTGCTTTTGCAATAGAAAGTGCTTTCTTCGTATCATCAGCATCACACACCGGAGCAGTACTCACCACAGAACCATCAAAAGGACTCTTACGTTCCTGTTGCTCTTCTTTATTGTCCTCAGTTGAACCAAAAAAGATCTTCGCTTCTGCTACTTCTGTTTTACTGTCAAATATTCCAAACATAATTATTGCCTTGTTTTTGTAAAGTTATTTGATTATAACAAAAAAGTTTGTAGGGTCGGTTTACCGACTAAAATATATTCAGATTATGTATGTAAGGTGGTCGGTAAACCGACCCTACACGTCAATGATTATTTTTTTTCGTTTGTGACATTACGATCTGAATTAATATCGCAATAACGTTTTTTAAAAATAAATTTATGTATAAGATCTTTAGTCATAAGTGCCAAACAATACACCCATAACAGATCCATAATGATATTGGGTTTATACTCAAGTCCATAGAGCAGCAGGGGCCATCCTATAAGAATGATATACTTCATGTAGTAGAAAAAAAGTATCCCTACTCCATAAATTTCTTTTAGGGCTTTCACCCGTTAGGTGTCCACTCTCCGCTATCTTTCGGAGCACCTTGTGGAGCATCATTCAGTTTAGCTTCCTGTTCTGCATCGTATGCCACGATCTGTTGGCGTACTTCGTTGATCTGTATAGGTGTTACATTCTCTTCAGATTCCCACGCTACTTCTATGTCATTACCATATTCCTGGGCTATGACTTCTATTTTCTCGGCGTATTCATAGATATCTAAACAGACTACTCTCTCTTCTGTTTCCTCTTCATTAGGGTCTATAAGTTCTATGTACCATCGTCCCATTGGGTTTGTTTTAATGATGGATTGAATCACTACTGACATCTGTTTCTATCCTTTAAAATGGCAAATTTTTCTTTTTCAAATCTCCACCATAGACAATATCTTTGGCTTTGATATCTGGGTCATTGAGCATAGCAGGAACGACATCTCCATTCTCTAGTGCTTTCATCTCTCTGTCAAGCTCATCTTCACTGTATGTCATGTGCATATCTGCTGCGATCACATGAGGAATTTGCTGGATCTTGATAAGTTTCTCTATCTCTTCGCCTGCATCTTTTCCTTCCAGGGTCACAACGATCTTACCTATCTCATTATGTACTTCATAGTCACAAAAATCACTCTCATTTACTGCCTTTAAAACACTCTCAATATTTTGTGGTAAAGTTTGTATTATTACACTTGATATATTCATTTTTTATCCTTTGTTTATTTTCTATATTTTAAATTTATTTTAACTTCCAATAGTTAATCTCTTTAGAATCACTTGCTGTAAAGAGTTCTTCCTCATTAATGAAGAGGATGTTTGTCAATGTCATTCTATGATTTCCTAGCTTATATAGGTCTGATTTTGTCTGCGTATTGAAGATAGTCACATTATTATACTCATCACTGGCAAATCCTGCCAGTTTGGCACTTGGACTAAGTCCAACACTGTAGATCAAAAAGCTTGCCTGCTTATAATAAGCTCTTGAGTTTTCTGTACCATACACAGCAGTACGTCTATCTTGTCCTGCAGTAACAATGGTTCTATTCTTAAAATCAACCTGAAAAACATTATCAAGATTTTGCCCTTTAAGCACTTTGATGATCTTTCCGTCTTTTACATTGACCAACTTCATATCACCACTCTCATCTGCGATGATCACTTTGGTTTTATCTTCATTGAGTGCAAAATTTGAAAACTTAGAGCCTCCAATCTGTACACGATAAAGGTTTTTATCATTTTTAATATCATACAAGATCAACTCATTACTCAAAAGTGATATAAGTATGTTGTTTGCATCTACAAATTTTGCCTTTGCTATAGTAAAGCTTTTTGCTGTAGAAATAACTTCAGTCAAAGCATTGTCTGCAAAGATATGGATACGTCTATAACCCATCTTACCCTGAGAAGCTATCATGATCTTACCCTCTGCGATATCAACAGAATAGACCTTTGCATTGACCTCTTCCCCTGTGAAATCTTTGATCGTTGGGACAGTGATCGTTTGTTTGAGGTTTTTCTCTTTAATATTAAAAATGTCAACAGCACCTTCAGCCGTAGCTGAATAAAGTAACCCGTCCTGATAAACTAGATCAGTAACTGCACCACTTCCTGTGTAAACATGACTTGGTTGCAGTTCTTTCGCACCAAGTAAAGTGATGAACATAAAAAAGAGTATTGCTATATATCTCATTTATCTACCTTTTAAAATCTTTAAAATATTATGCCGTAATTTTTATGGCTTGTACCGGACATGTATGCATACATAACCCACAATTAGTACACTTTTCTTCATTGATCGTAGGTCGGAACATCCCTAAGAACTCAATGGCTTTTTCAGCACAGGGATCTTTACAGGAAAAACACATCGTCTGATGCCAGCTCATACACTCTAAGACATTTATCTCTATCTTCGCATCTATCTTTTGCATTGCTTCTACTTGAAGCACATCGAATTCACATGCTATGGCACAATCATCACAAAAGGTACATCCACTTACACTAAGGTCAAGTTTAGGTGTACCATCTTCTTGGATAATAATGATCTGCTCTTCACAAACAGTTGCACACGGTTTGTCTTTACACTCTGTACAACCTTTGTGAAAAGCACTCTCATCCACATAATAAGGGGGACGCAAGATCTTCTCTTGTTTGGATTCTCTTGCTTCTCCCCTGAAGGAGGAAGTAAGAGAACTAAAAAGCTCTCTTCTTTCCATGCTTAGTGGTCTAAACTACCAGCAGCAGAATTTTTATTTGCTAAATCTGCTTCTGTAACATGTGACGCATCACCTAGAGTATCCAGGTCATTATTCATACTATCATACCATGTAGAAGAGCTTCCACCATCTTTATCTGAGAAATCAGCCTGAAATGTATTTGATACAGCCAAAGCACCTGTTGATTGTGGTGCATGACACTGAGAACAGTTAAATCTTGACATAGACAACTTATCCAACTTCTGAATAGCTACCTCATTTTTATTACCATCAGTAACCCTTGCAAAATCTTGACCTTCTAACTTATGTTTAGGTCTAAAATCTGTAAAGTGAGATCCTGGCATCGGTGTAGCACCTATACCTGCAGCTTTAGCAGCAGCAGGCTCATGACAATCAACACACTGGTTATTTCCAGTTTTGATAGGAAGCATACCTTCAACTGAGTGAGGGATCATCGGTGGAGCATCCTGGAACGCTCTTTCGATTCTTTGACTTGTTCCTGGTGCTGCATCATTATACTGAACTTTCACAGCAGTTGTATCATCTTCTGCATACAGATTTGTTTTTCTCAAACCAAGTGCTGCCTCAGTCACTTCTTTTTTATTACCTAGATCATCTTTTTTAAGGTTAGCTGCTGAGTTAGCCTCTTTATTGATATCAACAACGTCTGCTGCATAAAGACTTGAACCTATTAGCAATGAACCTAATGCTATTATCTTAATCATTTTTGTCATTTTTTCTCCTTTTTGTTATCTTTCTAAAGCTTCGCCCTTGGCTAAGAAGTTTTTACTTCTTGCCAAAAGAACGAATACTGAATCCTAAAGCATCATCATCACAGACATCTACACAGCGACCACAATTGGTACACTCTCCGTCCGTAACTGAAATACTCTCTTTATCTATCATATGTAAAACCTGATTTTCAGGACAAACTACTTTACACTTCATACAGGCAGTACAAGCTTCATGGTCATGTTTGACCCTGATAAGACTTGCTTTACCGATAAGAGAATAGCTTGCTCCCAATGGACACAAGTGTCCGCACCATCCATTTTTAACCCCAAAGAGGTCAAAAAGGAATATCGCAACAATTACCGCGATCCCTGCACCAAAACCAAAGATAATACCTCTTTGCATAATGGTGATAGGGCTCAGTACTTCAAAAGCAGCGATACCGACTACAGCAGAGACAATAAGTCCCAATACCATGATCCAGTATCGTGCCTTTCTTTTGATAAATCTATAGTTCACTTCCTCTTTATCGAGGTTAAGTTTGCGTCTGAGCCAATTGGCCAAATCTGTCACCATGTTGATAGGACAAACCCAGCTGCAAAAAGCACGACCACCCACTACGAAATAAAAGAGCGTGATTATCAAAGCCCCAAAAAGTACATCTGCACCTAAAACAAACCCTGTCGCCAACACTTGCAGTGTGGTATAAGGGTCTGCCAAAGGTATCACACCAAAAAGAACAGAAGAGCCAAAGGTTCCGGCCAAGATATTCCAACCCCAGGCATTGGCACCAAAATAAAGTACCAATATCCCGATCTGAGTTACCCTTCTAAGAAGCAGATATTTAATATTACTCATCAATACAACTCCTCAGCATTCAGATAATCAACTGAGCTCTTTTCAGATCTCTCAGTGGTTGTCTCTTCAGCCTGGGCATCTATAAGACGTTTTTCATCTGCTTTATCCCAACCTTTAACATAGTGAGAACCTGCTTTACCTTGTGAAACCTCATGAGGTAACACAAAGATAGCCGGCTTCTCAGTTACACAAGCCATTTCACAAAGTCCACATCCTGTACAGACATCATCATGAACGATAGGCAACAAGAAAGCATGCTTCCCTGTTCTCTCGTTCTTCGCATACTCTAAAGTTATGGCCTCATCAAGCAGTGGACAGGCACGGTAACAAGCGTCACACTGTATACCCCAAAAGGCAATACATGACTCTTTATGCACCACAGCCAATCCCATACGAGATTTGTTAATGTCAAGTTCTTCTTTCTCATTTAAAAGACTAGGCATATCCAATGCCCCTGATGGACACACAGGCACACAAGGGATATCTTCACACATATAGCAAGGCACTTCTGTTGGTATAAAGTATGGTGTACCAATTAACTTATGGTCTCCACCTTTTGCCATTATCAGTGTCCCCGGTCTGGCTTTTCCTGTCTCTTTATCTATATTGGTATCACGGTTTTGACACGCCTCAGCACAAAGACCACACTTAATACAAGCAGTCAGGAAATCTTCTTCCTTGATCGCTCCTGGAGGTCTAAGTACCAATGGTGATGCTTTTACTTCATCACTATAGCCACTCCACAACAATCCACCAAGAGCTGTTAAGCCTACGCTTTGAAGGGTCGTCGCAAAAAACTTTCGTCTATTGTTGTCAGAGTTAGCCACTATTATGCCTTATATACTTTAACTGCACACTTCTTGAAGTCTGTCTGTTTAGACATAGGACAAGTTGCATCAAGACATACTTTGTTGATAAATACTTTTTCATCAAACCAAGGTACAAATACCAAACCACGAGCAGGTCTGTTACGACCACGTGTTTCAACTCTTGCTTTCACCTTACCACGACGTGATTCTACCCACGCAAGTCCACCCTGCTTAAGACCTTTATCTTTAGCATCTTGTGGGTGCATATAACAAAGTGCTTCCGGAACCGCACGGAAAAGCTCAGGTACTCTCATCGTCATTGTTCCTGAGTGCCAGTGTTCAAGTACTCTACCTGTACATAACCAGATATCGTAATTTTTATCTGGCATTTCCGGTGGATCCATATATGGTCTAGCAAAGATCTTCGCTTTGTTCTTAAGCGCTTTTTTACCTTTAGCTTTATCCGGAGCAGTTAAGCTACCTTGGAGAAGGTTTTTTGCCAATGTTCCGTAGAATGCATGTGAATTACCAGTCTCTTTTGTTGCTTTTGCCGCATAAGGGTCATACTTGGCATTAAATCTCCACTGTGTCTCTTTACCATCAACAACAGGCCACTTAAGTCCTCTTACCTTATGGTACATATCGAACGGTGCAAGGTCATGTCCATGTCCTCTAGTAAATGCTGCATACTCTTCAAAGAGGTATTTATGGATAAAGAATCCATACCCTTTCCACTCTTTACCGTCAGAACCGATCACACCTCTAACATCTCCTAGAGACTCAGTATCATCATATCCTTTTTGGATAGGGTCATTCATATCTTTTTTATAGGTATGAGCTACTTTGTTGTTGAATAAAATATCAAACATAGTAGTGTCATCTTTATAACCCATTTTCTTCGCTTCAGCGATTACTGATGGAAGTGCTTTCTTTCTTGGACCTGATGGTTTTTGTTCACCCCAAAGATCTTTTACTGTAAATCTTTTAGAGAACTCAACCCACTGCCAAGTATCAGACATAGAGTCACCTACTGGAAGTACTTGTTGTCTCCAGTGCTGTGTTCTACGCTCTGCGTTACCATATGCACCCCATTTTTCATAGATCATCGCTGTTGGAAGAACCAAGTCAGAAACTTTCGCTGAAATACCCGGGTATCCATCTGAAGTTACAATGAAGTTATCCATCTCTCTTGCTGCTTTGATCCAGTGTGTAGCAGATGCAGAATCCATATAAGGGTTACAAACATTTACCCATGCAAACTTCACAAGACCATCTTCGATTCCTCTGTGAATTGCCATAATGTGCTGTTTACCAACACCATTAAGTGTTCCTGCAGGAATCATCCATTTTTTCTCACAAATTGCTCTGTGCTTAGGATTTTTAACCATCATATCTGCTGGAAGTCTGTGTGTAAATGTACCCACTTCTCTTGCAGTACCACATGCTGAAGGTTGTCCTGTCAATGAGAACGCACCATCACCCGGTCTAGCTTGTTTGTTAAGCATAAAGTGAACATTGTACGAAAGTGTATTTACCCAAGTACCACGTGTATGCTGGTTCATACCCATTGTCCAGAAAGAAACGACTTTTCTTCCTTTCTCGATGTAAAGGTCTGCCAATCTTTGAAGTTTTGCTTTAAAGACTTCAATATCCTCATCCGGATCACCTTTTGAGATCTTCGCTGTATAGTCAAGTGTATATGGCTCTAAAGATTTTTTATAATCTTCAAAAGAGATATGCCAGTGCTTCAATGTACCGGCAGTATGCTTCATAGTATCACCCTCTTTGTACCCGTAAGGTGCCAATGCCGGTGCTTCTTTAGCAGAAACGGTTGTCTCCATCTCTTTAGCCATGATCTCCATCTCTGCTTTAGAGTATTTACCCTCTTTAAGAGATTTTTCACCTGTTCTTCTCATACCGTAACCGATATTTACCGGACCAGCTGTAAAGACCATATGTTTATTTACGAAATCCCAGTCGATGATATCTTCTGTACCACCGCCTTTTTTGTCTCTCATAACGATCTCTCGAGCGATATAGTTCCAAAGTGCCAAGTCAGTACTTGGTGAGAACAGGATCTCATCATCTGCGATATCTGATGTTCTGTGTGTATATGTCTGAATAGAGATGATTTTTACTCTATCTGGATCAGAAAGTTTTCTGTCCGTTACACGTGACCAGAGGATCGGGTGCATCTCTGCCATGTTTGAACCCCAAGCTACAACTGTATCTGTAAGCTCGATATCATCATAACAACCTGATGGCTCATCCACACCGAATGTTTGGTAGAAACCAACAACCGCTGATGCCATACAGTGTCTAGCATTTGGATCGATCGCATTTGAACGGAATCCAGCTTTCATCATTTTCTGAGCTGCTGCACCTTCCATAACTGTATATTGCCCTGATGCAAATACTGCTACGCCCTCAGGACCACTTGCTTTAAGTGCCTTCTTAGCGTGTTTTTCCATCTCATCAAAGGCTCTTTTCCAGCTTACTGGTTTAAAGTTACCTTTTTTGTCAAACTCACCTTTGGCATTCATTCTCAATAATGGTTGCTTAAGTCTATCAGAACCATACATGATCTTCGCATTAAAGTAACCCTTAATACAGTTAAGACCTCTATTTACCGGAGCAGCAGGGTCACCCTTAACCGCTACGATCTTTCTGTCTTTACCTTCGCCTTTTGTAGCCATCATGATACCACAACCCGTACCACAGAATCTACAAGCCGCTTTATCCCATCTCCAGTCTTTCTGTGCATCCGTTGCCGCCGCACTTAAACTTGATGGAACAGCAATTCCTGCTGCAGATGCTGCTGACGCTGCCGCTGCACTTTTAAGAAATTCTCTTCTATTTAAAGCCATATTACTTCCTCCGTAAATTGATTTTTTGGTTATCTCGTAAAGTCCTCAGAAGAACTCTAGCTGTTCTTCAGGGAACTTTACTCATAACAACATATATATATTAACATAGGAAGGTCAACAGAAAAGATGATTTATATCAAGAAAATTGAATAATGTCATAAATCAAACAAATGGGTGACGATTTAATTCGGAGTAAAAAAGTCTTAGATGAATTATAGAAATGAAGTAAGAAATATGATTAAATTATGTTGATGAAAATAGGAGTTTTTGACTCCTATTTGAAGAAAAGTATAGATATTTACTACATTCCACCTAAAGCTTTTTTCACGTTATCATCTGCCATAGAGATATTCCAAGCCGGCTCCCATACCACTTCTACTTCGACTGTACCTACACCTTCAAGCTTTTCTACAGCTTCACCTACCCACTGTTTGATCATCTGGTGCAGTGGACATCCCTGTGTGGAGAGTGTCATGACTACATGTACATTACATGCATCATCAACGATAGCATCATAGATTAACCCCATCTCGACAAGATTAAATCCTACTTCCGGGTCGATCACTGTACTTATAGCTTCGAAAGTTGTCTCTTTTGTTATGTTACACATGTTTTATTTTCCTTTTTTAATTATTTCTTTTTCGTAGGGTCGGTTTGCCGACCACCACAAATATTTTTATCATAAGAAATTTAGAATAATATTTATCTAATTTTTGGTCGGTAAACCGACCCTACGTATTTCATATATTTAATTAATGCTTATTATTCCCCATACGCCAACATCTTCTTCATCGTGATATACAAAAAGATAGCTCCCGTAAAGAGAAAGCTTCCACCTGCTTTAAAAAGTATGTCACTCTCAAACAGTAGTCCAACTCCACCCAGTAATACACCTGCTGAAGAGAACCAGAACATGATGGATGCACCCTCTTTAGAGTACATTTCATGAAGCATCGGTACTTTCTCTTTACCTACAAGTGGAGCAAAACGTTCAAACCATACCAAAAATGGAACGATCTTATAGAGGTGTCCTATGATAAAAAATGAAACAAATCCCAACAGTAAAAACCAGATAGATGCATGCAAAATACTCTCTATGTCTGTGATGAAGTAGACTATGCTAAGTATGATGGAGAGAATGAGTGTTACAAAAGCAAAAATGATTGATTTTGCCCAAACATCCAACTCTTTGCGTACAGTAAGTTTGGCGATGATATAGATCTGCCACATGTAGAAAAATATACCTGCAAAACTCAGAGCATACCCTAACATCATCAGCCATTCAAAGCCTAGAACTGCTCCTGCAAATACTACAGCCACAGAAGAGATAATTAATTTAAATGCTCTCTTCACTGCTGTTTCATCAAAGCCATGTGCGAGTGAGAACATCGGTATGAGTGTTAAAGAGAGACCCATAATGGTTAAAACAACATAACCGCCAAGTACTGCATATACATGGGCTTTAAGCATCAAAGAGACATTGATGCCCAAATCACCACTTAAACCCAAAGCGATAGCAAAACCTGTAAGGATACCTAAAAGCAGATACCCGTTACTCCAAGCGACTGTATCAACAGTAAGGGTTTTAAGTTCTGTTTTATTCAGTGTTGCAATGTTCTCAAAAGCAAAGATGATCATCGCGATGAGTACTAAAAGACCTCCATAGGGAAGCAGTGCAGGCATCAGCCAAAATCCAAAGACCATGACTACTGCACCAAGAGCTAAAAGTGGCAAGATAACATAATAGACATCCACCACTACATGCCCTACTTCAAGTACTACAGGAATAAGCTGTGCCATGGCTCCAAAGATGATCATCATCACGAAGCCCAGTAAAAAGAGGTGTATCCATCCTGCTACATCCATCTGCTGATAGCTAAACGTAGGTTCAAAGAAAAGTAAAGCCAGCATTGAAAGCAGATAGAAGATCACCCCAAAGTGAAAGAACGGGGCGATGAGTTTGAGAGGCGGTGCAAAATCTCTAGAGATAGGATTCATTCAATGTTATCCACAAGTGTTATCAGCCAGGTTTGCTTTTTCGCTCTCTCCTGCTTTATAAGAAAAAGTAAGTTTTACACGGCCATCTTCCATATCTTCAGTTTCGATGTCATAATTCTCACCGATCTTAGAGATAAGTCCACCAGGTTTTTTGTGATTAATCATCACTACTTTTTTATTTGGAGCATCCAGTAGTTTTAATCCTGCCATTGCATTTACCATTGGATCGGGTGGTCCACATTTTGAAGTATCAAATTCAAAAACTTGATCTTCTCCCAGTGTATACGTAAAAAATGGAACATTAGATCCTTCTACTTCTATAGCTTCTTTAAATATTTCAGACATACTAACTCCTAATTTTGATTTCCATTATTATAATGACTTATTTTTAACATAAACTTGACTTATATCAAGATTATGTCAAATATTGTCAAAAGCTTATTTAAGATTTAAAATTTTTCTTAAAGTACTCTTCAACCAACCCATCAAAATACTTCATTCGCTCTTTCCCTTTAGGTATCTCAGTACGCAGTGCTTTCATCTTCTGTAAAAATTCACCCACAGAGTCCGGAATGATCTTTTCAAAATGACGACGTATCTGCTTTGCAAATGCCGGAGAGGCTCCCCCAGTTGAGAAGGCTATAGTCAAATCATCTTTTTTCACATAAGAGGGAAAGATAAAGTCACAGTAGTCTGTATTGTCTACAGAGTTAACAAGTATTCTACTTCCTCTTGACTCTTCATAGATCTCTTTGTGAAGCTCCACAGTATCTGTAGCAACAATAACGATATCAAAGCCTTGTATATCCCCTGTGTTATAGGCTCTCTGATGAAGTGTTAAAGCATTCTCATCAATGAGACTCACGGCTTCATCTTCTACTCTAAGTGCGATCACTGTGATCTCTTTAGTGAAATCAACCAATTTTTCAAGTTTCTCTGTAGCAATATAGCCACCGCCTACTACTAAAACTTTTAAATTTTGCATATCCATATACATGGGGAAGAAAGACATGTGTACCCTTTTGTCAATTGTTATTCATAATTTAACAAAAGTTTATCATAATTGTTTTGATGTGTATCAATCTTAGATAGACTATTATTAAATATAATCACAAATAATTATATATTACAAGAAAATTGGAGCAACCTAATAATGGAAAATGAATTACTTTTTGAAATGCAAAATGCCTTCCCTATGTCACAGAGACCTTTTAAAGCTGTAGCTGAAAAACTGAATACTACAGAAGAGGAGGTACTCTCTCTTGTACAAAAATTAAAAGATGAAAAAATAATCAGACAAACTTCTGCTATTTTTGATACCAAAAGATTGGGCTACAAATCTTCTTTGGTTGCCTTTAAAGTCGATGAAGACAAAATAGACCAAGCAGCAGATATCATCAATGCCCATCCGGGGGTGAGTCATAACTACCTTAGAAATCATGACTATAACATTTGGTTCACGATGGCAGTTGCACCGGACTCTAAGTTAGGTTTGGAAAAAACCATTGAGATACTTAAAGAGCGTACAGGTGCAGATGATGCCATCATCCTCCCTACACTTAAAATGTTCAAGATCTCAGTAAAGATGGACACTACCGGTAAAAGAGCTAAAAAAGAGAAAGTCAAAAAGCTAGCCCATAAAGAGATAGAACTTACGCCTCTACACATTGCTGTCATCAAAGAGTTACAAAAAGATATCGAAGTTACACAAGAGCCATTTAAAAAAGCTGCTGAAAAACTGGGTCTCTCTTATGCACAATTTTTTGAGATAGCACAAGAGCTTAAAGAGAGTGGTGTGATGCGTCGCTTTGCTACGATCCTTAATCACAGAAAAGCTGGGTTTGGTGCCAATGCCATGAGTGTCTGGGCAGTACCGGAAGAAAAAGGTGAAGAGATCGGTAGAGAGATGGCAGAATTTTCAGCTGTCAGCCACTGTTACCTCAGACCGAGTTACCCAAACTGGCCATACAACCTCTTTGCTATGGTACACGCTAAAACCCAAGAAGAGTGTGATACGCTCATCGAAGAGATGGCAAAAGAGAGTGGACTCACAGAATATGGGAAACTCTACTCAACGGTAGAGTTTAAAAAACAACGTCTTGTTTATTTTGATGATGCGTTTGAAGCGTGGGAAAAGGATGTTTAACACCAATTCCATTAATCGCACGTAGTGCGCCTTGTCGTGGCGAACGCCCTTGAAAGCAAAGCGTTTCGAGAGCACGACGCTTTTTTGCTTCGTTTTTTCTAAAAAAATGAAGAGAGAAACAATGCCTCGAGTAAAAGTAAGAGGGAAATTGAAAAATAGATTGAAGTATGCACTCTCAGATCAAGTTCAAAGATAACAAGAATTGAGATTCTTTTAATTTCCCATATACCCTATCTTAGCCTTAAAATCAGCAATACAATTGGTACAATCTTTCATCGTATTTGTTTCAACGATGTTATAAAGGGCATCTTCATTCAGTATCGTCACTTCATGTTTTTCAACAGAGACAATACCCTCTTTTTTAAACTTAGTCATAATACGCGAAAATGTCTCCGGTGTAAGATTAAGTATAGAAGCGATCTCATTATTTTTGAGTCGATTAAATATAGCCACTTTTTTGATCATAAGATCAGCTACTTTTGCTTCTGATGAGAGAATGGTCTCTTTATGTACCAATGCAGAGAGCAGCATTACTTTTCCGGTAAGAGACTTGATGAGTTCTAAGGAGAATTTTGGTTGATTAAGATATTCAATAAGTTTATCAAAATGAAGTAAACCGATGGCCCCATCAGTTACAAATTCACATGTAGCAGGGAAAGGCTCCTGCTCAAAACAGGCAAATTCTGCGATGAGTGATGGAGCATGAAAACGGTTGATCTGTATCTGAGAGCCTTTAGGAGATGTTTTATAAAGCTTTACACTCCCCTCCATCAAGATATGAAGATAATCACTCTGGTCACCTTCATAAAAAACAATACTGTCTTTGGTGAAATGTTTAATATGTATATTGTTTTGGAGTTCTTTTAAGTATGATTCACCCAATGCCGAAAACATTGGTATCTCTTCAAGTTTAAACATCGCTATACCTCTTTCTCATTCTATAAGAGTGTACTATACAGTACAAAAGATAAAATCTCTCCTATATATACCCGATAATAGCACTGTTTTTAGTAGTTATTACTTAAAAAATTGTTTTTATAATATTGTTTTATTAATTTGTATTATGATTTCTCGAACCAACTCAGTTGTTTTCGTAAATTAACCACTTCTCCTACAACAATAAGTGCAGGGGTAGGCAGATCTTTTGCTTTTTCATAGATATCTTCAAGTGTCCCCACAACCGTTTTTTCATCAGGTCTCGTACCACGACTGATCACGGCAATAGGGTAATCTTTCGGTTTTCCTATCTCTATTAGCTTTTTACAGATCACTTTAAGACGATGAAGACCCATCAAAAAGACAATGGTATCATCACTTTTATAGTTATCCCAAGGGATCTGTGAATGGTCTTTACCGCTTGACTCATGCCCTGTCACTACCCTAAAAGAAACGGTAATACCACGATGTGTTACAGGGATACCTGCATACTCAGGTACTGCTATGGCTGAAGTGATCCCGGGAATGAACTCAAACTTAATATCACGCTCATACAAGTATATCCCCTCTTCTCCCCCACGTCCAAATACAAAAGGGTCTCCACCCTTAAGACGTACTACATTCTCATATTTAAGTGCCGATTGATAGATCACTTCATTGATCTCTTCTTGAGGAAGTGTATGATGAGAGTCTTCTTTACCTACATAGACAAACTCACAACCATCTTTTGCCTCTGCGAGAATATCAGGATTCGCAAGTCTATCGTAAATGATGACATCTGCTTCTCTTACTACACGCAAAGCTTTCACGGTCAACAGTTCAATATCTCCAGGACCGGCTCCTGTTAAATATACTTTTCCCATATTATCTCTCTCCTCTTGTTTTCTCTTCTGTCAAATAACACGATGGATCTTCTGCCCACATGTCTCCATGTATGGCATACGCTCTACTTCGTGAGCCACCGTTACAAATGTTCAAGTACTGACACTCTTCACATTTGCCACTTAGCTCTCTTGGATGTACTCTTAGTTTTTGCAGTAACTCTGTTGGCTCATTCGTCCAGATATCTGAAAAGTCCTGATTGAGTATATTCCCTATTTTGACCGGGAAGAATGGGTCTGGTTTCACAAACCCTTCACTGTCAATGTTCAGTAGTTTTCTTCCGGCACTGTTCCCGCCCCAGGCTATAAGTCTTGACTTCATCTCATCTGCATGTTCCGGGTATTTTTGAATGAATCTGTCATAAAACAAGATAGCATCCATCTCCATATTACCTGTTACGATCTCTATGTATCTATCACTTTCATGGTATTCAAAAGCTTTATCCAAAATATAATTCACCGCAGTAATACGCTGCTCTTTACTTAGATCCATTTCCAAATTTTCTAAACCTCTACCACTGTAAACAAGATGAGAGATGTAAACTTTAGGGATATTATGTTTCTCTGCCAGATCAAAGATAAACGCCAGATCATCATAGGTATCTTTGGTGATCGTAAAACGGATACCTACTTTTGTCCTTCCATAGCTGTTGAGCAGATCAACCGCTTTCATAGACTCAACAAATGAGCCTTTAAGTCCACGAAATGCATCATGCACATCAGGACTACCATCAATACTGATACCGATATAGTCAAAAGTATCTAATATCTGTTCTGCATTACTCTTTTTAACATAAAGCCCATTGGTAGAAAGATAGGTAACAATGCCCAGTTCTTTACAGCGTGCAGCGATATCATAAATATCTTTTCTTGTAAGTGGTTCTCCACCCGAAAAGATAAGAAACTTCACTCCGTTGGCTTTGAGCTTTGGCAGAGTATCCATGATGTTGTCTGTCGTGAGTGTATCTACTGCATCCAGATCTGCTTTTGAGTAGCAGTGCAGACAGGAGAGGTTACAGCGATTGGTAAAATTCCAAATAGCTATACTTCCATCCAGTACACGCGCAGGCTTTCCTGCAGTTACTGTCTTTAATAGATTGGAGAGTCTGAACATTATTTTACCTCTTTATTTTTTGCGATATTGGGATATGCTTCTGGCTTTGTCTTCATTCTATTCTGATCTTCTTCTGTAGGTTTTGCAGATTTGAAACTTAAAATATAATCTGTAATCGCTTTGAGCTCTTCTTCACTCAATTTAAAAGCCGGCATCGCATTACGCTTATAGCCAAAAGCTTTAGAGACAGAAGCAGGATCAGTGATCATCGCCCGTATCTCATCTGCATTTCTCTTTGAAGCGATCTCGGCAAAAGAGGGACCAAATGCCACTGCTGTTTGATGGTGACAACCCCAACAATAAGTCTCAAATACTTTTTTTCCACTCTCTGCCAATAGTGGAAATGATAATGTTAAGATGATAAAAAAAGCCGTTAATATTTTTCTCATAACTTTCATCCTTTATATAATAGAAGGATGATAACAATTTTTTGATATTGAAGAGTTGATTTAGAACAAGGAAATCTAAGTACAGTTATTTTTCTGTGATAAAAAGCTATATACACCCAATGATAGAATGATCAATGCGATACCAATGATAAGATAAAGTGCATGTACCATTTGCGAATAATCATGTAAGGCAATTTTGAAAACAACCATCAATGCTTCAATAGAAAGTGCGATGATAATAGCGATAGAAAACTTTGTTAACACATTTGCATCTTCATCTTCTTTGCTATAATTTTTAAAAAAGACTTCTCTTTCTAAAATCGTTTTAGCAAGGTCAAAAATGGCAAGCCCCAAAGTAAGAGCAACGATAGGTTTAAATAGTGCATCAAGAGAAAAATCTCCACTTATAAAGATACTTGAAATATACCCAAATATGGCATAAATGATTGCAAAAAAAGCAAATGCCATCAGTGAAAAACCCACTGCTTTATAAAAGAGTTTTGTAAATTCATTAAAAGCAGGATTTAGTTCCACTAGTCCAAGTCTTCCCAGTAATGCAGACAGTCTAAAGTCGAGAAAAATATATTTACCTTCTTCTTTTTTCATTACAGTAATACAAGTATGTCCTGTAGCAGAACTGATATAGGGAGTACTTATAGAAAATACTTCATCTTTTTGCATCACTTTTGTACTCATATAAGCTCTATTTTTACCTTTAGCTGACACTTCTGTTTTATTCCTAAAGACATTTGCATCACTTTGATTAAAGTCTTTATCGGTGACATAGGCTAATTCCATAGAGGGAAAAGTTTTAAAAAGTTTCTTATACTTTCTGGATGCCTCTGCCAAAATAGAACCGTTATTTTTTAAAGTTGTAATGATAAACTTTTCAATATCTTCTTGATTTTCTTCATATACTTTAATAAATTCTTTCATGTATGTTTGCCTTTATATATAATGTAGCTCCAGGTAGTTCTTTTACTATTCATCTTCTTTAGCAAATTTTTCATAAAGAAAACTCAATATTGCTTCTCTACAACGAATATACTCAGGGTCATGTTGAAGTTCAACCCTGTTTCTCGGACGTTCCAAATTAACTTCAAGTATCTCACCGATAGTCGCTTCAGGACCATTGGTCATCATGATCACCCTGTCACTAAGGAGTACCGCTTCATCTACATCGTGTGTAATGATGATGACGGTGTTTTGAACATTTTGCTGAATTCTCATCAAATGCTCTTGAAGATTGGCTCTGGTTAAAGAGTCAAGCGCACCAAACGGTTCATCCATCAACAATACATCCGGCTTGATAGAGAGTGCTCTGGCGATACCGACACGTTGCTTCATACCACCAGAGATCTCACCTGGGAGTTTGTCTTTAGCAGGATCAAGGTTTACCATAGAGATAAATTTTTCCACACGTTCACGAAGCTCTTGTGGATCCAGTTCAGGCATCACCTTTTTCACTGCCATTTCAATATTTCCATATACAGAAAGCCATGGAAGCAAAGAGTGGTTTTGAAATACCACTGCTCTGTCCGGTCCAGGTCCTTTGATTTCCTTTTCATTAAGGACGATCTTTCCTTCGGTTTGCCTATCCAGACCCGAAATCATATTGAGCAAAGTAGATTTACCACATCCACTGTGTCCAATGATAGAGATAATTTCATTTTTCTTAATTTCCAAATTCACATCTGTTACTGCAATATAATCTTCTTTACCAGGAATAGGGAATCTCTTTTCAATATTTTTTAAACTTAAAAATTCACTCATTACGCTCTACCTTTTTTTGTATAATCAAAGAAATCTGCCATTTTACCCATTATCACATCTAACATAAATCCAACCAAACCAACAAGGATAATACCGATAATAATGTTATGATAATTCAAGTTGTTATATTCGTCCCAAATCCAAAATCCAATACCAATACCACCAGTCAACATCTCAGCAGCAACGATGACCAACCAGGCAATCCCCAGTGAAAGTCTCATCCCTGTAAAGATATAAGGAACAGCTACAGGTAAAATAATCTGTGTAACCTTTTCCAGTGCTGTAAACCGTAATACTTTGGCAACATTCATATAGTCCTCGCTCACACTTCGCACTCCTAGAGCCGTGTTAATAATGATTGGCCAGATAGAGGTGATAAATATGGTCGAAATAGCTGTCATGTTGATATCTTGAAAGATAAACAACAACAACGGCAACCATGCCAATGGTGATACAGGTTTAAATATCTGTATAAACGGATCAAAGGCATACTGGGCATTTTTACTCATACCGATTAAAAGCCCAAGAGGTATACCAACGATAAGGGCTAATGCAAACCCGCCAAATACTCTTTGAAGTGAGTTCAATATTTGCCAGAAGAGCCCTTTGTCATCTTTATTTTCAACGTAAAATGGATCTTCCAAAACACCTTCTATTTCATCACCATCCGCATTTACACCCCCAAAAGCAGCTACATAAGTATCACTGGGGGTTGGAAAATCTTCTACCACATTTGCGATACCAGTCCATACACCCAGTATGGCGATAAACACCAACAGTGGTAATAGTATTTTTTTTGCAAGTTCATTGTTCATTTTTTCTCCTTTATGTGAACCCTTAAAAATCCTCTATCTGTCTGTTTGACATATTTCTAGCCTCTATTATAGGCTGTAACTATAGTCACATGAGATTCTTAAGGGGACACACCTTTGTATTTATAGGTACCTGAAGTCAATGTCATGCAAAAAAATGGCATTTATAAAGGAGGCTTATCCTTCAGGCACTTATAAATACAAAGCATGATGCTTTATATTTAGATTTTATTTTTTAGTTACAAATTTAGGGTCTGCACATCCTGCAGGACCATAAGGACAAACATACTCTGGCTGTTTCGTTTCAACGGTCCAACTATTTGCTTTAAGTAATTCTTCTTTACTTACTTTAGAATTTACAACTGCAAAGTCAAAGATATAGTCAACTGCTTTGTTTGGATCCCACACTTTACCATCGATGAATTTGTTATACTTATCTACACCATCTTTTTTCCAAGCTGATGGAGGAAGGGTATAACCAACCTCTTTTGCCACCTCAGCAAACAAGTCCGGTCTATATACAGATTCGATCACTTTTTTCATATCTATAGGCTTATCGATCTGTCCCCATCTGTACATTTGAGTCATGAACCACATACCGTGTGAGTAAAAAGGGTACGCTGCATAGTAGTTTGCAAATGTGTTAAACATCGGGTTGGAACTATCTACACCTTTGTTATAAAGGAAAGTACCGCTCATTGACTTTCTAAGTACATTTTTAGGTGCTTTCACATAATTCTTTTTAGCCAGGAAACTGATTGCTTCTTCTCTGTTTTCCCATGATGCATCCAGCCACATTTGAGCTTCGATAATTGCTTTCATCACTGCTTTGGTTGTTTCTGGGTTTTTCTTGACAAAATCAGCTCTTGCCTGAAGTACTTTTTCCGGGTTGTTGTTCCAAATATCATAATTAGTTACAAGCGCTGAACCTTTACCTTTAAGTACGATTCTAGAGTTCCAAGGCTCACCAACACAATACCCTTCTATGTTACCTGCGATCAAGTTTGAAGGCATAGTCGGAGGTGGGAATGGTTTAATGGTACAGTCCGTATCAGGAACAATCCCCGAAGCTGCCATCCAGTAACGCAACTCATAGTTGTGTGTACTTACAGGGTGAACCATACCAAAACTAAGTGGTTCATATTTGTCACCTTCAGCTTTATGTTTGGCATCGATATACTTTTTTAGATTCTCTGCTGAAACTGGTCTTTGTGTTTTATCTAAACCATATTTTTCCATCTCTTTAATAATGTTATTACCATAAGTGATCGCATTACCATTAAAGTCTAAAGACAAAAGTGCTTGAAGATGTGCATCTCCGTTGATCCCTATAGTTGCAGCAATTGGCATACCTGCCAGTGCATGTGAAAAGTCATACTCACCGGAGATTACCTTTTGCTGGATACCAGGCCATCCGCCACCCTCTTTTGATACATGTACATTTAGTCCATACTTTTTAAAGAAACCTTTTTCTTTAGCCACTACGATAGGTGCACAGTCAGTTAGTGCGATAAACCCTATCTTAAGATCTTTTTTCTCAATTTCTGCCATAGAGTAAGTCGCTGCTATACTCAAACCAAGCCCTATGCTTAGTACCTTCTTCATTAAACTTTTCGCCATTTAAAATCCTTTTCTTAAGTTTTTACTCTATAAGTATAACTGATAAATTATATTAGTTATACAATCAATTGATTATTTTTTAATCATTATATTGTACACAATATAAACATATATGATTTTTTATACTAAATATAAGATTCCATAAAAAGGTTTATAAGATAATTAGTTATGAATTAAGGTGTAAGCGTGTATATTATTTTAGTATTGTCTTAAGTAAAAACATTAGACAATTTTTATAATAAAAAAGTACTTGATTTAAATCAAGACAAATTTTCTCCGATTTGATACAATACTAAACTTATAATTATTAAAAGGAGAACTTATCTATGAAATCATGGATTACTTTACTGCTACTTTTGGCAGCAACATCACAAACGCATGCGGCACTGGAAAATACAACTTGTAAGAGCTGTCACCCTGTTATCTTTGCAGAGTATCAGAACTCTATACACAGTAAATCATCTATCTATAAAGATGCTGTACACAAAGCTGTATGGGACAAGCACCCTGCAAAAGCCAAAGGAAACTACACGTGTGCTAAATGCCACACGCCTTCAGATCACGATGTAATGAACGGTAAAAGCAAACTAGCAGATAATGAGATACAACGCACAGAACCTATCTCTTGTCAACAGTGTCATATGATAGAGAGTGTTGAAAAACATGTTAAAGCAAATAAAAACATACTTACAAACAAACCAAAGACTTTTTTCTCAGCTGACAAAGCGTTAAAAGGTACAAAAGTTGAGTTTAAAGAAAAGAGCAGCTTTTTTGGAATGCTTACAACTAAGACCGGTTCACCATACCATGATATAGACTACAGCAATGAAGGTTATTATAATGGTGACTCCTGTATGGGATGTCACTCTCACAAACAAAATAGTAAAGGCTTCGTAGTTTGTGACCTTGAAGTAAAACAGGGAGACTCTAAAGAGAATTGTGTTTCATGTCACCTCCCTCAAGTGAAAGGTTCACTAGCCAATCAAAAAGAGAGTGCAACACATGCTTTCCATGGTCAGAGCATACATAATTCTACTCCAGCCCTACTATCAAAGTATATAAAACTCTCTTTAGATAAAAATGCTAATGGATTTAATGTAAGCATCAAAAATGAAGCAACACACACCCTTTTCCCTCAGCCTCTAAGACTGAACCAGTTAAGAGTGAGCATAGAGAGAGACGGTAAAAGCATAGAACTTAAAACAGAATCTTTTGCAAGAGTGATCGGAACGGATGGAAAACCATCTATGCCATGGCTAGCAGATGCCATCATCTCTGATACCTCTATCAAAGCACTTGAGACACGTACAATCAAATATGATGATGTGATCAAAGAAGGTGATACAGTAGTAGTGAAATTCGGATACTATGTTGTGAACCCAAAAGCAGCTAAGAAGCTTGAGATCACAGATAAGAGTGTGACTGAATTTGTTGTACTTACGAAGAAGAGATTTTCGATTTAATCTTCATATATCATCCTCGTGCTTGATACGAGGATGATAAGCATAATCTACCCTATATTTTATTTAATCTCATACTCCACCAACTCCCCTTCAAGTGTCTTCAAAAATGCCACCATATCATCTATCTGTTCAGGGGTAAACTCATTACCGATCTGATACTTACTCATGATCCGTACGGCCTCTTCCAGTTTTTCTACAGAACCATTATGGAAGTAAGGTGCTGTTTTAGTCACATTACGCAAGATAGGGACTCTAAATCTCAACTGCTCATCTTTACCTAAAAACCCTCCCTTATTTGCAAAGGGAAATGGACTCTCTTTAAGGGTGATATCTGGAGAATATAATAAACCAACATAATCAGTGAAGTAATGTCTCAATGGAAATTTTTGTATGCTCTGTCCCCCTACACTCATACCGGCATGACAGCCCTTACAACCCTGTGTAAGAAAAAGTGTCATTCCTCTTTTGGCTTGTGGGCTCATTGCATTATTATCACCCTCTAAAAATTTATCATAAGCTCCTCTGGTAAGCAGTGTTCTCTCATACGCACCAATAGCCTTTCGTACATTTTCAAAAGTGATCTTCTCTTCGGGAAATAGTGCTTTGAACTTTGCAACATACTTACTGTCTGCATTAAGTCTCTGTTCAACTTCTTGTGGTGTCATATGCATCTCAAAAGGTGCCTGAATCGGCCCTCCTGCCTGTTCTTCTACATCTTTTGCCCGTCCATCCCAAAATTGTGCATGTGCCAAAGCAGCATTCAGTACTGTAGGGGAATTAAGATGAGAAGGATTGGCCTGTCCTTGATGTCCTATAGCAGTAGGAATATTATCATCTCCACCCGCTTCTAACTTATGACATGAAGCACAACTTATCGTTTTATCTTTCGATAAGCGTGTATCAAAAAACAGCTCTTTTCCTAATGCTATTTTTTCTTTACTCATTCGGTTATCCGGATTATCAACTACTTCCAATAATGCTGCATAGGTTTTAGGAACGGGCAACATATTTGTCGATAAAGCTCGTTCTCTTAGCATCGTATCATTTAAGTGAGGTGTTTTTTTATGCAAAAAAGTCGGCAAAGACAACAGAAACACGATCACAACAACAGTAATACCCAATATTTTCATCAATGTATTCATCATAACTCCTTTAAAAAGTTCTCTATAGCACGCTTCTCTATCTGATCTGCATAAAAAGGTTCAGATAAAAATTGTTCAGTTTCACTACTTACAAAAAAGAGGGTCGGAAAGCTTGTCGAATAAAACATCTCTATAGGATAACTTTCCCTGCCTTCATAAGTTACTATAACAGAAACAAACTTTTGATTCAAATGCTTAACATACTCCTGTCCCATAAAAGACTTTTTAATAACATCATTGCAAGAAGTACACTCTTTTTTAACCAAGAGTACCATAAGAGGTTTATGCTCTTTCTGTGCTTTTTGTAACGCTTTATCATAGTTTCCCAACCAGTGGATATGATCTGCATTCATAGGTATATTGAAAAGAGATAGAATAAATAAAATTTTTATCATGTATCATTATAATAAAAAAATATGACCTCAACATTGACAAGTATCAAAAACATTATATTATTTTAAATAGGAGTATTTTTATCCGATTATTGATTTACATCAAGAATTGTATCATTTTATTAAGCTATATTTCGTCCAGAATCAATTAGGAGTAATTTTATCCTAATTAAAAACTCATATGAGGAAATTACTTATGAAACAAATAACAATTTTACTAGCATTATTGGCAGGAACAAATTTATTGGCAGATATAGAGAAGGGGCAAGCAGTTTTTTCTGCAAACTGTGCTACCTGTCATACGGTTAACGGAGGCAGTGCTCTGGGACCAGATATGAATATAGTCTCTTACACAAGAAGGAAGGCAGAGATTGAGTACTATGTTAGAGATCCTTATAGTCTTGCTAAAACATTTGGCTACAGTGCCAATGCTATGCCTACTCTTCCTTTGGAAGATCAAGAGTTTAAAGATGTTGCCGAGTATATTGATTCACTGCAGCCATTTAAGAAGTGGATGAAAAAGAAAAAAGTTTAACTTTTATAAGACTTTCTATTTATGTTCTCCAAACCACTTCCAACGCATTGGAAAGCCGTGATATGTCAAAAGGTGTTTTTTCTTCTTTCACTTTTCCAATTGTATTTTCTGTAAAGATAAATGGCTGCAGATAATACGTACCACTGTATCCTCTTTTGAGCAGATCTTTAATGATCCTGTTAATTTCTTCTACTCTTAACAGGTCACTATGAACCGTTGTTCTTACCTCAAAAGGAAACTGTTTTTGGATCAAAAAATTGAGTGTCTTAGAGAAACTGTCAAAATGTTTATCTTTTGTTATCTCAAAATATTTCTCTTTGGGTGCCTTATAATCAAGCGCAATATAATCAACCAATCTGTTTTCTACCAACACTTTAATCATTTCGGGGTTTAATCCATTAGTATCCAGCTTGATCTTAAATTTTTTCTGCTTGATCTTTTTACAGAACTCTACCAAATCACTGTAGAGTGTAGCTTCCCCTCCAGACAAAACCACCCCTTCAAGAAGACCTACTCTACTATCTAAAAAAGCCAATGCCTCTTCTTCACTTATCTGCCCTTCTCCAAAGACAATATCTCTGTTGTAGCAATATACACAACGCATATTACACTTGGCAAACCAAAAAATAGTCGCCAGGTGATCAGGGTAATCTAAGGCTGTAAAGGGAGTAATATCATAAATAGGTTTAAGCGGCATTGATCTGTGATGCCTTTTCAAGAAAAAACTTTCTCTCTTGATGCTCACCTTTTTTACCGATATTAAAACTCTCAACGGGTCTATGGTAACCCATCACTCTTGTATAGACAATGCATTTTGTTCTTTTCTCGTTTAACTTTTTTAGTATTTCATTTTGATTCATTTTTTATCCTTTTTTATTTTTATCCACATGTTTGTTGTGCATATTGCAAAGTTGTCTCTATCATTTTTAAAGTAAATTCTTCATCAACACTGTTTTGTCTTTTTTCATAGTTTTCATAAGCAGCCAAAAATGCTAATAAGATCATTGTTGTACACTCTTCACAATTATCTTTTGCCATGATCTCATCAAAAGAGGCTTTTGTCATATCAAATGCCTCTTTTAAAGGAAGGCCTCTTATATCTTCTGTAAATATGGAAGCAGAAAAAGAGATAGTGGGGCAGCCGTTGAACTCATACCCCACATTTTCTATCTCCTTATTATCATTCACCAAAAGATACATATCGACCTGTCCGTAATTATCCGGGTTTCTGCCTATACCCCTGGCATTATATTCTTTCAATGCCCAACGGTTCTTGGGATCATGATAATGATCATTCAACGCTTTTGCCTGTTCACTGGTCACATCATAACCATGTGCCTTAAAATCTTCTTCTACCATCTGTTTCCTTTTCAATAAATCTATCCACACACGCTTGTGCATTATCAATTAAGATATCGATCTCTTCTTTACTCGCATCATCTATATGAATACCGCAAACTACCAAGAGGTCCTTTCCTATTGTATCATAAATGATGTTTGCCATTTTCTCTGAGACGACATGATCTTGATGTCCTTTTTTGATTATAGTTTGCAAATGACCTTTCTCTTCTATCAATGTTGCTGAACCGATATGCTCCTCCTCACCACCTGTGATGATGATAAGCCTATCCTTTCCTATTTTATGGGACTGCAATGTGACGGTATACCGTCCTTCACCTGCACTGATCATTGTCCTCCCTTCTGCAAAATCTCTTCATCACATTTAGGACAATATTCATATTCCCCTGAGAGATAACCATGTTTTTCACAAATGGAAAATGTCGGCGTCACAGTAATATAAGGCAGTCTGAAATTACTGATGACATTTCTCACCAGTTTTCTGGCTGCTTCTGCAGAACTGATCTTCTCTCTCATATACAGATGCAATACAGTTCCACCTGTATATTTGCACTGCAGATCATCTTGCAGCGTTAACGCCTCAAAAGGATCATCCGTATAGAATACAGGGATTTGAGAAGAGTTGGTATAGTAATTGTTCTCCTTCGTTCCTGCCTGGATAATGTCATCATACCTTTTAACATCTTCTTTGGCAAACCTATAAGTGGTTCCCTCTGCCGGTGTTGCTTCCAGGTTATAGAGGTTTCCTGATCTTTCTTGAAACTCTTTGAGCTGGTCTCTCATAAAATCCAAGATCCTCATAGCCATCTCTTCTCCAAATGCATCAGCTACATTATGCTTATCATTAGAGAAATTTCGTATCATCTCATTCATTCCATTAACACCGATGGTAGAGAAGTGGTTGTTAAACCCGGGGAGATATCTTGCTGTATAGGGGAAAAGTCCTCTATCGTACATCTCTTGGATAAATATCCTTTTTTTCTCAAGTGTTGCGTAGGCATACTCCATGAGTTTGGTAAGCCTTGCAAAAAGCTTCTCCTCATCTCCTGCATAGAGATATCCCAATCTTGCCATATTGATCGTCACAACACCGATACTTCCTGTCATTTCAGCACTTCCAAACAAACCGCCACCCCTCTTGAGAAGTTCACGAAGGTCCAATTGTAACCTACAGCACATACTTCGTACATGTCCCGGTTTATATGCCTCTTCATTGGGTATGAGTTCACCCTCTTTATTTCTCATATACTGACTGCCTATAAAATTTTGAAAATAAGAAGATCCTATCTTTGCTGTATTTTCAAAAAGGATATCTGTATTTTCTCCATACCAGTCAAAGTCTTCAGTGATGTTTACGGTAGGAATAGGAAACGTAAAGGGCTGTCCACTCTTGTCACCTTCAGTCATCACCTCATAGTACGCCCTGTTGATGAGATTCATCTCAGGTTGAAAATATTTGTAGGTCATACTCTCCAAAGAGTTGATACTTTCATCTCTCTCTTTAGCGCTCTCCAATAAGGCTTCATCATCCAACCCAGAAAACAGATGGTTTTGGTTTCTTGTTGGTATTTGATCTTTAAGGTCCGCAGGAACCGTCCAGTCAATGGTAATATTGGTAAAAGGGCTTTGTCCCCAGCGTGCCGGGACATTGAGGTTGTATACAAAGCTTCTTATCGCTTTTTTGATCTCATCAAACGAAAGTCTGTCTTTAAATACATAGGGTGCCAGATAGGTATCAAATGAAGAAAACGCCTGTGCTCCAGCCCACTCACTCTGCAAAATTCCCAAAAAGTTTGCCATCTGTCCCAATGCTTCTCTAAAGTGTGACGGTGCCCTGCTCTCTACTCTACCTCTAACCCCATTAAATCCTTCATCCAAAAGTACTCGCAAACTCCATCCTGCACAATACCCGGTCAAACAATCCAGATCATGAATATGATAATCTCCATCCCTGTGTGCATACCCCTCTTCTTTGGAGTAGATCGTATCCAGCCAAAAATTTGCGATTACCTTACCGGCTGTATTATTGACAAGTCCAGCATTGGAGTAGCCGGTATTGGAATTGGCATTAACCCTCCAGTCTTCTTTATCGATATACTCTCTGATGGTTTGTGTGGAGTTGATATAGGTTGTGTCTTCATCCAATCCCAGGATCTGTTCTCTTTGGATCTTGTGCATATGACGGTAGAGCATAAATGATTTCATCACTTCAAAATGCTGATGGACATAAAGCACTTTTTCTATGATGTCCTGCACCTCTTCGACACTGATCTCATCTCTGTTTTTAATGGTATCCATTAACTCTGCAAAGACACCCTTGTCATAGGCTTTCACTTCACTTTCAAATGCTTTTTTAATCACATCTTCAATCTTAAAAGGTACAAATTTCTGAGAACTTCCATCTCTTTTTATAATTGTCTTTATCATAACTATTTCTCCCATCCTTTTACAAGAGATCATTATAATAGAATCTGTTTCTAAATGGTTTGACACCTGTCAATAAATTAAAAATCTTTTATTTAATTGTTCTGTTTTAATTAGTTTTTGATTGAAGTCAATAAATTTATTTTAATATTATGCTATGACTTTTGCCATATCGACTAATCTTTTAGCATAGCCGTATTCATTGTCTTGCCATGCTGAAACTCTAAGCAGGTTTCCTCCTACAAGAGTGGTAAAAGGAAGATTGATCACGGCACTGTGAGGATTTTGTATATAGTCATCAGACTCATTTGGGGTATTTGTAGTATCAAGTATGTTTTTATACAAAGATTTCACCTCTGCCTCAAGTCGTTGATTGACCTCTTCTTTTGTATAACTTCCATCAAGTTTGATACTTAGATCATACAGTGTGGTGCTAGGGATGGGTACTCTTATACTTTTTGCATAAAGATTCTCTTTAAGATGTGGGAAAAAACAGGCCGTTGCCTCTGCTGCACTACTCATAAGAGGAATGATGTTTTGTGTAGCCGAACGTGTTCTTCGTATATCTTTTGAGTAGTGTTTTCCATCAAGCAGGTTCTGATAACTTGTATAACTATGGTACATACTCATCATAGCATTTTCTATACCAAAATGCTTATCTATGATCTTAAATATAGGGACAATAGCATTGGCTGAACAGCTGGAATTTGAGATGATAGATTCTTGCTTATACTCCTTATGGTTTACACCAAGGATATACGTTGGGGTATCATCTGTTACAGGTGCAGAGATGATCACTTTTTTTGCACCATTTTCGATCAAAGGCAGATTGGATTCAGTCGTTAAAAACATACCGCTGCACTGCAAAACAACATCTACATTTAAAGATCTTATATCCATATTTTTAGGATCAGGTTCAGAAAAAAGATTTACTGCTTGATTATCGATGAAAAGTCTCTCTTCTTTAACACTTATATCATGATCAAGTGTTCCATAGATAGAATCATACTTTAAAAGATACGCCATCTGTTCATAGCTATAGAGGTCATTGATACCTACCAACTCAAAACTGCTGTCTTCAAGTATGATACGTGCCGCACTTCTGCCAATCCGCCCAAAACCATTGATAAAAATACGTATTTTCTTAGCACTCATAGCTGTTACTGACTCCTGTCATTAGAACAATTTTTTAATGATTTTACAAAGTAAACATTATAATGTAAACCCATAGAGATAGTATTGATAAGTATCAAAACTTTATGGATTGATACTTATCAAGTGATTTAGATGAACTGAAAGATAAAATGTTATACTGATTATATTATAAGTAGGAGAATACCATGGATGTAAAACGCTATTATAACCCCCACGGCGAAGAGATACTCGATGAAAAAATATTTGGCGGTTCACCTACGGGATTTGTAGACTTTAACCGATCCAAATACAGATGGGACAGCAACATCTATGACCTGATGAATGCCAACACATGGTTCCCCTCTGAAGTCAATACCAGTTCTGAAAAAAAGAACTTTGACAAACTCTCTCCCAATGAACAATCTATCTACAAAATGACCTTTGCACAGTTGAGCTTCAATGACTCTGCACAAGAAGAGTACCTCAGTGACTTTAGACGATTGGCAAATAACCGTCTGGTCAAATCTGTCATCTCTCTTCAGATCATGCAAGAGGTCAACCACTCTAAGAGTTATGCTGTTCTGCTTGATGCCTGCGGTAACTCAGATGAAGTCTTTAACCTCTATAAGTATGATGATGCCCTCAATCGAAAGAACCAACAGGTAGCTGAGCAGTTTGCACGTTACATTGATGGTGGTTCTGTAGATAAAATGCTGCTCAGTGCTATGGCATCTGTGAACTTGGAAGGTATCTACTTCCTCTTAGGCTTTAGCTATATCTATCTACTTGGAGACAAAGTCCCGGGTGCTAGAGATATGATCAAATTCATCGCCAGAGATGAACTCAATACACACCTGCCTCTCTTTGCCAATATTTTCAAAACCATTCAAAAAGAAAATAAGATCCAAACCAGTACTATTGATACTGCCTACACCATGATAGAAGATGCAGTAAAAATAGAGTTGGAGTATGGGAAGTATCTACTGGATCAATTTCCCATTATGGGAGTTACCCCTGAGTTGATGGAACAAACCGTTTACAATTATGCCAACGACAGACTTACAAAAATAGGACTTGATCCTATATTTGAGGGTGGCAATACCACGTATCTGCAAAAACTTGTGACCAAACATTTAGAGATGAATGAAGTCAAAAGTAATTTCTTTGAGAGTAACGTCTCAAACTATGCAAAATCAAGTATAGACCTGAATGATTTTTAAATGATGACTACAGAAGAGTTTTTACCCTATCTCAAAACTGTTGGCACCGGTCCTAAGCGTAACAGAGACCTCACAAAAGATGAGATGAAAATAGTAATGCGTGCTTTCTTGAAAAGGGAAGTAGTACCTGAACAGGCTGCTGCGTTTTTACTTGGATGGCGGGTAAAAGGTGAAAGTTTAGATGAATTCGCAGCATCCATAGAAGTTTTTGATGAATTTGTGAAGCAGGAACCTCTTGAAAACTCCATTGAGTTTGGCTACCCTTATGACGGTAAAGTCAAAAATCCATATATATTTCCACTTGTAGCAAAATATCTGCAAAGCTTTAACATTAACCTGTCACTTCATGGTGGACTACTGCAACCTGCAAAAGGCGGAACAACATTAAAAGAGATCTGTAATCATACACCTCTTACAGACAATACTTACTATTTTGACAGATCAGAGTACTTTCCTGAACTGTATGAGTTTTCTACCTTGCGAGCGAAACTTGGTCTGCGTTCATCTTTTAACACCATAGAGAAATTACTGAATATTACACAGAGTGATACTGCTATCATCGGGGCATTTCATAAACCTTTCGTAGAGAAATACATCACACTTTTTAAAGACCGTTATAAAAAACTGATCATCATTAAAGGAAATGAAGGAACTCCAGAGATCTTTTCAAAGTGTGCTATTATTATTGTGCAAAATGGTGAAGTAGAAGAGATAAAGGTCGATCCAAAAGATTTTGGGATCATGTATGCTAAGTCTGCAGAGCGTATATCCTTGAATACTTCACTGGAACTTGTTGAAAACCCAAGTGATGAATTACTCAAACTTGCACAACTGAATGCTGCGGTTATTCTGTTTTTAACTGATAAGGTTGAAAGTATTGAAGAGGGGTTTGAAAAACTAAAATATATAACGTAGGGTCGATTCACCGGCCACTTAATATACTATTTGTTTTAAATGGTCGGTGAATCGACCCTACATTTTATTACAGTTTATTTTTATTTCTTTTCATCATCCAATTGATAAATAAAGATACCGGAAGGATGTGCGATCTGATAGATCTCACGCTCTAAAAACCACTCTTTTGTATTGATCACATTTACTTTATTATGATCACGCTCCTCACTATTACCATTAACCGAGACATAAAGATAATCATCTAGATTAGACCAACGTACATGAAGTACTTTTGCTGTAAATGTAAATGTTTCAATGATCTTTAACGTTTTCGTATCTACTATCTGAATCGTAGGGAAGTCTTTTCCTGAGAAAGTTACTGCCAAGTACTTTTTATCAGGACTGAGTGCTGTGAATACCGGTAGCCCCTTCATCTCAATGTTCTTGATAAAATTAAATTTATTATCATAGACCATTACGGCATTATCACCTACAGCAGGGATGAACGTTTTCTCTTCACTAAGACTCCAGAAACCGAAATGTGGGACTTTGAGTACAGGTTTGTTATCTTTGGCAGTGACCTTAATCTCTGAAAACTCCATCTTATCCAGATCTATCACACCAAACGCTTTGGTAAGGAAAAAACCTACTATATAAGTATGGTCTTTGATCATCGCATCAAAAGGCATCTCTCCTACTTTGAACTCTTTAAAGATCTTGAATTTTGGTAAACCTTTACCAGCATTTTCATTTTTAAGTACAGTCACTTTATCGCTATCCATTTGAGCAAAGATGATCATATCTTTGTAAATTTTGATCCCCACATTTTTAGAACCGGTGACTATTTTATCGATAGGTTTAAGATCACGGGTAAGAATATCTACAGACTTATCATCATAGTTAGCCACAGCCACATAGTTTTTACCTATGACAAACCCGATGGCACTTTTAGATGTTTTATACTCGTTTAGTATCTTTTCACTCACAGGGTCAAAGCGTACTACATATCCGTCACGGCTTATGAGGTAACCATCGGCACCATCAAACTTGATGATACCGTGATTCATGTTATGTACATTTTTCATATGAGACTTGGTAAGCCCCTTGTTGATAATTGCAATAGATTCACTCTCACGCTCTACTACAAAAAGCTTTTCACTCGCACTTGGTGTAGCAGCAAACAGTATGCTACTCAACAACAATATTGACAATATTGATTTCATTAATTCATCCTTTTTTTATCATAGAGTTTATTGTACTTAAAACTCTTTAATAACTTCGTTGACATATGTCAATTTTGTGTAAAGATGACTTCTTTCATCAAGGAGGATTCTGTTAAGTTACTATCTTCCAACGAAATAACCTTGGCACAATCACTTTTAGCCAACTGAACATAAAGAGCAACAGAAACTTTATCTCCTTTTTGAAGTGCAGGTACTGCATAATCCAAGACTTTACTTGACTTGGCAGCAACATTATTTACTGTACTTCCTGTTGAATGGGCAGGTATGATCACCTCTTTATCATCTTGTTTAAAACTATATGCAAAATACCCTTGCTTATCTTCACTAGGCTCTTTCTCATAATTTTTCCAGATCGCTTTTCCTGCTCTGCTTATCTCTATCTTTAAGAACTTTGCACGTGCAGGCTGAACTATAAGAGGATGCGTCATTTTATTTTTAAGGGTTACAGTGAGTGTTTTATCTGCTGTTGTGATGTTGATATCCATCCCTGTTTTTCTAAACTCTTTATCATGGATCCCTAAAAACTTATGACTCGCATGACGTCCTCTGGATCGTTTATCCATCTTCTCTGCACCACCACTAACTTCAGGCATATGGCAATCGATACAGCTTATACTATCTTGCCTATCGTCCATGGCTCTAAAAATAGTGGTATTATCATCATTGAGTTTATGTGAATGGCAGCCCATACAGACTTTTTTGGCATAAACAGGATTGGAAGCCGAAGAGTGTTTATCACTATCAACAGGGTCATGGAGTCTTCCATAAAGTGTAGGCTTATATCCTTTGGCTTGTCGTGCTTTGATGTTGATGTTGAGCTTATGTGCTGTTTTAACATAGGCTATGGTATGACAGAAGAAACAGGAGACTCCATCTGTATGGGTTTTGTTACTTTTATTTGGTCTGGCTTGACCAGAGAGCAACTCTTTTAGGTTATCAGCCATGGGCATATGACAGGTAGCACAAGAATACTTTTCCTTGCTTACGCTGTCGGCTATCTTCTGATGTAAGGTATTGGTAAAATAACTGTGTGAATGAGCAGAAGTTTGATACTCTTCATAAATTTTTTCATGACACTCATTACATGAATGGTTATCAAGATATTTATCTTTGGCTTGAAGAGAAGAAAAAAAGAGAGAAAATAATAAAGAGAGTATAAAAAGAACTATTTGTTTCATTAAATAAAAACCTTGGTAACTTATTGAGATGATTAGATCTAATCACTTCAATAAATTACCCCCTCCAAAAGGAGAGAGTAAAAGGTATATTAAGCACCAGGGATATGTTGTCTGTGCTCAACAGAGTATGTAAATGTAGGTGTTCTCAAGTTATTGATATACTTGATGAATTTACCTGTTTTAGACTCATAGATACCAATTCTACCAGTTGTCCACTCAGAGATCATTGTCCACTCACCGTGGTTAGCAGGCTCTGCGTGAAGAAGTCTTGGTTGTACCGGCTCTTTCACTGCTGCACCTAACTTATCAGTATGCGGCATTAACATCTCTTTACTCATTGTAGAAGCAACTTCATTTTGTGGTGCTACAACAGTTTGAGTCGCATCCCACTCTTGAAGTACTTTTTTCGTCTTCGCATCTATAAGTTGACCTTTTGTTTTACCAACTTTGATGATACGATCAGTTTCTAAAGTATCTTTATTTACAAGATGTACTTCATTGTAGCTAGCTGGTTTACCAAGTACACAGTCAGCCCATAGGTATGGTGTATCATGAGAAGTACCGATAAATAGACCACCACCGGCAGTTTCAACTTTTTTCACTACTTTCCAGTTAGAATCCCAAATTACAACAGAACCAATGTTCATACTAACCGTAGCGTGAAGTTGTTTCTTTTGTCCTTTTGAGTACCAAGAAGAACCTTGACCTGGGTGTGGCTTAGATTTTTTACCTGTATGCACTTTTGCAGCAAGGTTTTTCTCTTTAAAGTCAACGATACCAACAACATCAGATCCTTGAGAAGCGATCATAAAGTATCTACCGAAGTCTTCACCTTCATCTTCATTCAAGAATGCATCGTGGAGGATCTTACCAATGTTTGGAATATCTCCAACAATCGGGAAACCTTCTTTAGAGTAATCGATGATATATGTATGTCCACCATCTTTAAGTGCCATTGCAAAGTATGGTCCATAAGGAGTATCTGCTAAAGATGCAACTCTTGATGGTCCGATCTGTCCATCAGGATCAATTACACGGCTTGTATCAAACGCTTTAAGCGGCTCAAGTGTCATTGCATCACAAAGTACTGCACCACCCGGGTTATAGTTACCGGCGATTACATATTTACCATCCGGAGATACTGCAAGACCTCTAGACTCTTGACCAACTTGAACTGATGCTACTGCAGGTTGTCCCGGAGCACCGATATCAAACATAGTCAATTTACCTGAACGTGAGATAGAGTAAGCATATCTTGGATTCTTTTTGTTCGTTACTGTTACGTGTACAGCAAATCCTGCTTTATGACGAGAAAGTACTTTACCTGTAGTTGAATCAATAAAGTCAACCAAAGATGCATCTCTTTCTGTTGCAAATGTAATATCAAGAACTGATTTTACTTCTGTTGGTTTTGGATACTTTTTAGCAAGTGCATCAACATCTGCCAGTTTTTGCCAAGTCTTCTTCACTTCATCAAGATCAAGTGTCAACTCAACAGTGCTTTTCCAATCCATCAACCAGTCAACCATACCAGTAGCATCATCTGGTGAGAATGAAGTGTTCCATGCTGGCATTGCAGTATTTTCAACACCTTGCATAATTGCCTCAGCTAAAAACTCTCTACTTTTCTTTTTTAAAGCCGCAGGTCTAAGATCTGATCCAACACCACCCTGGTGGATAGGTCCGTGACACCCTTGACACTCTTTTTCATAAACCTCAGCAAAATTCATAGTTGACGTACCCGCCATAGCCATTGTTGCTGCAAAACTTGTTGCTGCAGCTAAACCTAAAAGTTTGTTCAATTTCATTTTTTCTCCTTTTCAATAAAAAATTGAGCTTGATTTAAGCCCAATCTGATATAATCGCGAGTCTTTTTAAAAAGACAACTCATATACATTTTGAGAGCTCTTCCCAGCTCTCATTGCTTACTTACAATTCTTTCAAATCCCAAATAAGTATATCACTAATAAATGAAGGTAAGATTGATTAGTATCAATCTTACCTAATTATTATTGCTCGTCTTGTAATCTCTTTTTTTCCTGCTTGTATATCCAGAACATAGGTAAGATAATTACCGTATGTAAAAAGATAGTCAGGGTCAATGGTCCTTGATTTAGCATAGCAAAAAAACTTGGTACTATGTCCGTCATTGGTTCAAATAACATTTCAATCTCCTTTTAATTAAGATGGAGGGAAATGATCCCTCCATATTTTCTAAGCCTCAGCCTGTTGAGCTTTCTTACCGATAGTAAGAAGATCCAGAACAAGATAGATAAACCCTACGAATGTAACTACACCCATAATCGTTCTCCAAAGCTGTGCCTGAACATACCAAGGCAACTCTTGTGCCACAAAGAATGCATTCCAAGTTGCACCAAGTTCAGCTCTTTCAACAAGTACTTGCTCGTACCCTGCGATCGTCAGCGCAACAGTCATACCCATTACACCAAGACCGATAAGAATAAGTCCCATTTTAGAGTTAAATGTAGCTTTCATACGCTGCACACCATAAGCACCTTGTACACCTATATACATAAACCCTATAAGGATCGTTGCATAAGCTCCAAAGAATGCCAAGTGACCATGAGCCGCTGTAAACTGTGTTCCGTGTGTATAGATATTTACTTGAGGTAAAGTATGGAAGAATCCCCATATACCTGCACCCAAGAAGTTACCAAATGCATTCATAACGATCCAAGACATAGCCGGACCATTTGCAATAACTGAACCCTCTTTACCTTCTGCTTTAGCTGCACCTTGCTGTTTACCCCAATCGTAAAGGACGTGAACAAACATCGCAACCAATGGAACCGGTTCTAGTGCTGAGAATAGTGCACCGATTTCCCACCAGTACTCAGGTGTACCGATCCAGAAGTAGTGGTGACCCATACCAAGGATACCTGAACCAAAGAGCATAAGAACTTCGATCCATAGCCACATTTCAACGATCTCACGTTTAGCACCGATAAGTTTGATCAATGCATATGCTGCAAGAACCCCTACAAATACTTCCCAAGTTGCTTCAACCCAAAGGTGTATAACCCACCACCACCAGAATTGATCCATAGAGATGTTATCTGTAAAGAACATACCAGCTAAGTAAAGACCTGCAAGTGCAAGTAGATCGGCTACCATTACTGTCATGATCCCTGTCTGCTTACCTTTCATATATGTTGCAAAAATATTCCAGTAGAAAACAAGAACAACAACAACGATACCGATATCAGCCCATCTTGGTGCTTCGATATACTCACGACCTTCGTGGATCAACCAGATAGACGCTTCTGTACCTGAACCAACTTGCACAAAGATATATACAAGTACAACTACTGTTACAGCTAAAGTAAGTATCCAGAAAGCAAGCTTACCAAGACCGATGTGTACACCTTCGTGTCCTGTTTCATCCGTTAACATATAATAAGTTGCACCTATCATTGCATAAAGCATCCATACAACTAATGCATTGATGTGTACCATTCTTGCTACAGAGAAGTCAAAGAGTTCAAATAGAAAACCCGGAGCCAAAAATTGGATCCCTGCGATAAGTCCCATAAGAAGTTGTGCACCAAAGAGTATAATTGCTACTCTGAAATACATCATTCCCAGTTTTTGACCTTCACTTTGTAATTTATGTGTTTTAATACTAGCGAGCATGGGAACCTCCTGCTTTAAATGTGTCAACAGTTTTCGAGAAGTTTCTAGGGAAACCGTTAGTGTCAATACTACTCATATGCTTAAGGAATGCTACCAAACCTTTTGCTTCATCCGCAGTGATTCCAAGATCTGGCATCATACGTGCATGTGTAGGATATTGTGATGGATGCTGTAAGAACTCAGCCATCGCCTCTTCAACTGTAGTTTTTCCAGTCATACCTTGTAGTGGTCCGCCATCTTGCCATGCCGGATCTAACCAAGATTTTGTAAGATCCGGTGCAAAATAAGCTCCATTTCCTAAAAGTGTGTGACAGTTCATACAGTTTTTTGCCTGAGATGTAAGTTTTCCAAGGTGTAGCAAGTCTGCTGCCTCTTGTTCACTCCACTCTTTCCCGAAAAATGGTTGTTTTTCACCGATTACCGGAACTTCAGATCCTCTTTTTTTACTGAACTTATAATCAATATGATAATTGATTACCGTTGCAGCAGGTACCCTTTTAGTTACCCCGTTCTTAAGATCTGCATCCGTACCCATACTGATCTGCCCAAGCGTATCAAAACTAAGCCAGATAAGCAAAATAGTTGCAAATCCGGTTACCCATGCCGCTGAACGACGCCAGAATGGAATACTACTCCAAACCGAAACATTTTTGTTAGCCATTGTATGTCTCCTCCTTTTTTAATTTATAACTGTTGCATGACATCAATCTGTTTCTCCGTACCGTCTTTCCGACTCATCTATAAGATGAAAATAGAGATGAGGAACGAACAGATACGCTACCATAGTTACCATCAATACTTTAAGTGTAAAAGGGTTACTTTGGATGAGAACAGCGCCGTCGTACAAACAGTAAGTTTGCAATGCCCAAAATAGATATCCGACAGGCATCCACTTTTTGGAAAAATACCCCATTTTAGAGAGAGTAATGATTGCTGCATATACTACCCCAAAAACTAGTACAAGCGATAATTCTACAAAAATAGTAAGAAATTGATCTACTGCTATCTCTGGTCTTATTGCCAACGATTCCATAAATATGGCTCCTTGTGAATATCTATTTACTAAAGAACACTTCATGATTCTAGAGCATGTGAGTATTATGACAGTTTCAAACTGAGAAGGGATTGACATATATCAAGAAAATGAAAGATAATTATAAAAATTATGAGTTAATTAAGAAATAATTATAGTATTGTTTTAGAAGAAAAAGTTATAAAATATGATTTCACTTAATATTCTATAGTTAGGAAAAATATACCCTAAGAGAAGTGTTCTTAGGGTATATTTTATTGGATATGACTAAAAATTACTTAACGATACATCTTGCAGAGAAGAAAGGTCTTGTATAGTTGGGAGAGACAAAATTATCACCTTCTAAGAACCATTCGTTTGATTTTTGTACAATAACGGTCTGTGCTACTTTTCGTTGCATACGACTTTCACATATGATGACCAAGTCTTTTTCAAAAGCACTTTTTACTTCCGCCATTCTATTTGTAGTTACAGTATAGTGTGCTCCGATCGCTATAGCAAGCACCAAAGATACCCACATAAGCCCTCTTTTTGCAGCTCCTTTGGACATAAATGGTCTGGTACCTACAAACAGTGTAATAAGTAGTATAATGGCTCCAAGTATCAGATATGCACCCTCTAAAAAGAAAAAGTTTTTCATTGTTTTACACCTATATATTTTAATTTTGATAATAGTAACACAGTTTAATAATATCTATGTTGATATCCATCAAGTGATTTTTAGTGAAAAGGCTCTATACTTACCTAAAATTATTACAGGGTAATCTATGAATTCACTCAGAAAATATCTTCCATTAGCACTGCTGTTAGGCTTTCTTGCATTTGGTATCTCCGCATTTATGCAAAGTAAACCCAGTCATAAAAATGAACGTGTCTATACAACAGTAAAAAAATACAGTCCCTACTATACTGACCAACGTTTTGGCGGTATACAGATCATGAGCAAGGAAGATCCTGAATTTAAAGAGAAACCTGACAATATGGTACTTTTCAAGCGTCTTGATGAACTTGAGAAAGCTTGGGCACAAAAACATCTTAAAGTTGAAAACAATGTACTCATTATCTTAGATAATAATGGTACACAGCAGGCGACGCTTCCTCTCAACACTCAAGAGGAAATCAACTTTACACATACTTTTTATGGAATATAAATAATGCTTAACATCGTTCTAACCCTTGTTTTTTCTGTTGTCATGCTTGTCTTTATGGCTTTCCCCGCTATGAAGATCGTAGAGTGGGTGGAGAGTAAAATAACTGTACCGGAAAAATGGCACAATGCATTTCTAATACTCACCACTGTATTTCTTTCACTCTGCATAGGAATCTTCCTTCGGTTTGCATAACCGACTATTAACAACAATTTAGCTAAAATATTTCATTAATTTTGACTGCTATATTTTTTTATAGTAAGTCTTGGAGCAATAAAGAATGAATAAAGCAAAATATATCTGGATGGATGGCGTACTTACCCCTTGGGATGATGCAAAAGTACATGTACTTACACATACACTACACTACGGTAACGGTGCCATAGAAGGAACAAAAGCATACAAAACAGTAGATGGAAGATGTGCGATCTTCAAACTACGAGAGCATACACAAAGACTCCTGAACTCATCTAAGATGACCCTTATGAATGTGCCTTACACAGCAGAAGAACTCAACGCTGCACAAATCAAACTCTTGCAAGAGAATGAACTCTTTGAGGGTGCCTACATAAGACCACTTGTTTACCTTGGCTATGGTGTTATGGGTCTATATCATAAGGACTGTCCTGTACACGTCTCTATCTCTGCATGGGAATGGGGTGCATACCTTGGTGAAGAGGGCCTTAAAAAAGGAGTTCGTGCAAAGATCACTTCTGTTACAAGAACACCTAACACTTCGGGTATGGGTAAAGCCAAAGCCGTAGCTAACTACCTGAACTCTCAAATGGCAAAATTTGAAGCTGTTGAAGCAGGGTATGATGAAGCCTTGCTTAGAGATGACCACGGATATATCGCAGAAGCATCCGGTGCAGCTTTCTTTATGGTCAGAGATGGGGTACTCATCTCTCCCCCTAGTGACAATTCACTAGAGTCCATCACGCAACATACCGTTATAGACTTAGCAAAGGACATGGGGATCAAAGTAGAAAGAAGACGCATCACGCGTGAGGAAGTCTACATCGCAGATGAAGCCTTCTTTACGGGAACAGCAGCAGAGGTTACACCTATTCGTGAAGTAGATGCACGTATCATCGGTTCAGGTTCTCGTGGACCGATGACTGAAAAACTTCAAACCGCTTATTTTGATGTAGTTGCAGGTAAAAACCCTGACTATATTCAATATTTAACATATATTAACTAAGGAAAAACATGCCAGCAGATATGAACGACTATTTTAAAAAGAAAAAACCGAGTAATAACTCAAATAACAACAATAACAGTGGTGGGGGAAGCAACTTTGAAAACCCTCTAGGAAATATGGGTAAAGGTGCTCCATGGATCTTTGTAGCTTTAGCTATCGGGTTTGGTCTATTTGTACTTAAACCGTTTGCCATCATCAACTCTGGTGAGGTAGGGATCAAAGTAAGAACCGGTAAATTTGATGAGACACCTTTAAAAGCAGGACTTCATTTTTATATCCCCGTATTTGAGAAGATCATACCAGTGAACACACGCATCAGACTCATCACTTACAGTAACACTCAGACAAGTGCCATAGGTGACAACTATTCAAAAGGTTTGACTGCCAGCGGTGGATTTGAAGGCGGACTCAAAAGAAACCCAGCCATTCAAGTACTTGACAAAAGAGGTCTAACAGTAAACATAGACATCGCTGTACAGTACAGCCTCAAAGCAGAGTCGGCACCAAGAACCATCGAGAAATGGGGTTCAAGCTGGGAAGAGAAGATCATCAACTCTAAAGTACGTGAAGTTGTTCGTGATGTTGTGGGTCAATACACAGCAGAGCAACTCCCGGAGATGAGAAATGAGATCGCTTCTGCGATCGAGACAAAAGTAAAAGAGAAAGTGGATGCACTTGAGCACCAACCGGTTATTCTCTCTGCTGTTGAACTTAGAAACATCGTTCTTCCTGCGAAGATCAAAGAGAAAATAGAAGAAGTTCAAGCTGCAAAACAAGATGTAACCATTGCAGAGCAACAAAAAGAAAAAGCAAAACAACAAGCTCAAAAAGCAGCAGAAGTAGCGCGTGGTGTGGCAGAACAAAACCGTATCGAAGCACAGGGTGAAGCGGATAAAATACGTATCGAAGCAGAAGAACAAGCTAAGGCAAACACACTCATCTCTAGATCACTTACCCCTGCACTTATCCAACTAGAGCAGATCAAAACACAAGCGAAGTTCAATGAAGCACTCAAAGTCAACAGAGATGCACAGATATTCCTTACACCTGGCGGAGCAGTACCTAACATTTGGGTTGATGCAAAGAGTAAAGAAAAAACGTTAAGCACACAACAATAAATAATCCGTAGGGTGCGTTTGCTAACGCACCGTATGGTGTATGATTTGGTGCGTTTGCTAACGCACCCCTACAGATGGAGAATTTTATGCAAATCGATTGGAACAAAAACCCCCTCATCCCAGCCATAGCCCAAGACAATGAAACTTCTCAAGTACTCATGCTTGCCTATATGAATGAAGAAGCATATAACCTTACACTCTCTACAGGATATGCACACTACTTCAGTCGCAGTAAGCAGCGTATCTGGAAAAAAGGTGAAAGCTCTAACCATACTCAAGAAGTGAAAGATGTGCTTCTTGACTGTGATGCAGATACGGTTATATTGAAAATAAAACAAAATGGTGTAGCTTGTCATACAGGAAGAAAAAGCTGTTTTTTCACTTCAGTGATCCAAGATAAAGTTATCTTAGAACAAGAAGTAAATACGGATGCTATTTATGGTGTAGTAGATACCCTTTACCATACCATTTTAGAGCGTAAAAATGCACCAGCTGAAGCAAAGTCATGGACAAAAAAATTACTAGATGACAAAGACCTCATGCTCTCTAAGATTCGAGAAGAAGCTGACGAAGTATGTGTAGCTATAGATAAAGAAAGTGACGACCAAGTCATTTACGAATCAGCAGACCTATTCTACCACACCCTAGTAGGTCTGGGCTACAGAGAAATCTCTCCAGACAGAGTCAAACAAGAGCTAGGAAGAAGATTCGGAATGTCAGGAATTACAGAAAAAGAAAGTAGAAAGAAGTAACAGATTTTAAAGTATATTCTGATGGTAGGGTGTTGTCTCCTGACAACACCGATAAAATATTTATAAAGATAATCTCTAACAACTACCAGAACACCCAGGACTCTCCTCATTCCCACCAGCAAAATACTCACCATCGAAACTTACCAATGAATACGTTCTTTCATTACCAAGTGACTCTTTCAATCCTTCAATAGAGAGAAAACCAAGAGAGTCAGCTCCCATATTTTCCGCTATCTCTTCAGGCGTATATTTGGTAGAGATAAGTTCTTGTTTGGTTGGAGTATCTATACCATAACGACAAGGATACTTTATTTCAGGAGCAGCGATACGCATATGTACCTCTTTAGCACCTGCTTCTTTAAGCATACGTACTATCTGTTTAGAAGTTGTACCACGCACAAGTGAATCATCAATGATGGCTACTCTTTTACCTGCTATAAGGTGTTTCACTGGTGAGAGTTTGAGTTTTACTTTCAGGTCACGTATCTCTTGTGTTGGTTCAATGAATGTACGACCCACATAGTGATTACGTACGATCCCCATCTCAAACGGTACACCAAGACCATCCGCATAGCCTTTGGCTGCTGCAACACCACTATCTGGTACAGGCAACACTAAATCTACCTCTGCTGGAGTCTCTTTTGCCAATCTTTTTCCCATCTCTAAACGCATCTCATAGACATTTTTACCATCAATGATAGAGTCTGGTCTTGCAAAATAAATATACTCAAATGCACAAGGATGATAGTCTGCTTCAAATATCTGTTCACTTACAGGTTCTTTTCCCTCTTCAAAAATAAGCATCTCACCTGGTTCAACATCACGAACAAACTCTGCACCAACAAGATCAAATGCACATGTTTCACTCGCTACGATCCAACCGCCATCTTTAAGTTTTCCAAGACTCAATGGACGGATACCAAAACGGTCACGGATCACAAACATTTTAGAACGACTTTGAATGGCTAGACAATATGCACCCTCTATTTTGCTAAGCATATCTTTAATACGATCAACCAAAGAACCCTTTTGAGACTTTGCAATAAGGTGTATGATATTCTCTGTATCCATATCAGTTTGGAAAATAGCGCCTCTATCGATAAGTTCATTTCTTACTTCATGCTTATTGACAAGGTTACCGTTATGGACTACTGATATTTCACCTAACTTGTATTTTGCAAATACAGGTTGTGAATCACCGGTAGATTCGCTACCTGCTGTTGAATAACGGTTATGCCCTACTGCACAACATCCTTTCATGCTATCCAGTGTCTCTTGTGAAAAAACATCTGCAACCATTCCACGTTTCTTATAGATAGCAATACGCTCACCATTTGCTACAGAAATGCCTGTAGCCTCCTGCCCGCGGTGCTGCATTGAAAATAGAGAATAATACGCTACCGTAGAAGCTTTTTTTGCACCAAACACACCTACAATTGCACACATATTAAATTCCTAAACAGTCATTGATAGAGTAAAGACCACTCTCTTGATCTACAAGCCATGTCGCTGCACGAATGGCACCTTTTGAAAATGTCTCTCTGCTGGTAGCTGTATGGTTTAATTCTAAGAATTCACCATCATTATAAAAACCAACTGTATGTCGACCTACGATGTCACCGCCACGAAGAGCCATAACAGCTATCTCATCTTTGGTTCTTGCACCTATCTGTCCATCTCTTCCACTTACACGCACTGCGTCCAAGTCTAAGCCACGTCCCTTGGCTGCAAACTCACCAAGTGTTAAGGCTGTACCACTTGGTGCATCTACTTTATGTTTATGGTGCTGTTCAACGATCTCAATATCAAAATCTGTAAGCGTTGCTGCTACTTTTTCAACCAACTGCTTCAAAAGTGCAATACCTGCTGACATATTTGAAGAGTAAAGGACTGGCATCTCTTTAGAAGCCTCTGTTAAGAGATTTTGCTGATGTGCAGTAAACCCAGTTGTTGCTATGACAAGTGCTGTAGGATTTTTTAAAGCCTCTTCACAAAGTTCCTGTGTTGCTACAGGTGCAGAAAAGTCTATCACTACATCACATACTTCAAGAAGTGCTTTCATGCTATTTGTCACCAACACATCTGATGGCACAGTTATTTTTAGCTCATCAAATACATGTAATGCACCAAGCGTCAATGCTTCATTTTCCAATACATTCTTAATAAGGTGTTCACCCATTCTACCTGTGCTACCTACAATACCAACTTTTGCCATTCTCTAATCCTTATTTATGCTTGTTCTTGAATATATGAAATTACTTGCAGTGCTGCTGTTGCACCATCACCCGCTGCCACAACGACCTGTTTAGGTGCTTCGATACGCATATCACCTGCAGCAAACAGACCTGGAACAGATGTTTTCATGCTTAGATCAACGATCACTTGACCCCAGTCATTCATCTCACAGATAAATGTATCATTCTCATCTTTTAATACAGAGTTATTTACATCATGACCAGCAAATATAAAGACACCGGGTACTTCAAGGCTAGAGGTCCCACCTGTTTTCTTATTTTTAAGTTTAAGCCCGGTAACCCCCATCATATCACCCTCTATCTCTTCAATGATCGTATCGGTTATGATATTAATATTTTCAGTTCTCTTCACTCTATCTACCGTTGATGGAGAGGCTCTAAACTCATCTCTTCTATGGATCAAATTAACCTCTGCACAGATATTGGAGAGGTAATGTGCCTCTTCAAGTGCCGTATCGCCACCGCCAAGAACGGCTACAGATTTATCTTTATAAAAGAAACCATCACAGGTGGCACAAGTGCTGACACCTTTTCCCCATAGTTCAGACTCACCCTTAATACCTGTTCTCTTTGGTGTACTACCCGTACAAACAATAACCGTATTTGCCTCTACACTCTCACCATTCTCAAATATCACTGTAAAATATTCACCTGTTTTAGATACACGCTCTACTTTTTTCATCTCATGCTTGAGTCCAAAGTGAAAACACTGCTCTTGCCAGGTATCCATAAAATCCATACCTGTCTTACCATGCTCGAAAAATCCTGGATAGTTCTCTATCTCAGAACTTTGAGTGATCTGCCCACCAGGCATACCCATCTCAAACATTGTCACATTTTCAAGTCCACCACGTGTTGCATAAAGCCCTGCAGTAAGTCCCGCTGGTCCTCCACCAATAATTGCACAATCAAGCATTTTTTTCCTTTATTAAAAAACTAAAAAAATTATTAATCAAATTATACAATTATAAAACTTGGTAAGTAATTTTTAATAGGGGTAATATAAGAGAGATTTTCAAAAGCAACAAGTCGCTTGAGCCTGCTGCTGACAAGCGACTAAATCGCAGTGCAAGTAAGGCACTAAATGCCGTATCGTAAGCAGACTCAGTGTCAACGTAGTCTATGGGGCTTTGCCCTATAGACGTCCAATTATAGTTGTGCGTTGATTTTTTCTGCAAATGCATCTTTAGAAGCTGCACCTACCATTTGGTCTACCACTTCACCATCTTTGAAGAAAAGGATCGCTGGAATTGATCTGATACCGTATTTTACAGCTAAGTCTTGTTGCTCATCTGTATTTACTTTAGCGATAGTTGCTTTTCCATCAAAATCTTCAGCAAGTTCTTCTACTACTGGAGCGATCATTCTACAAGGTCCACACCATGGAGCCCAAAAGTCTACCATTGTTACACCTTCAGCCACTGTTGCTTCAAAGTTTTCTGCTGTTAATTCTACATATTTTGCCATGTTTATTCCTTTAAATGTTATTTAGAAATTATACACTAATTTCGTTAATTAAACATTGTTATAACTTATCTTTGTTATTTTGTCAATAATAATGGATTAAATAGGAGTAAATATCTCTCAATTATCATCATAAAGTAACTATATTACCTAAAAAGCCTAAAGATTCTCTAATTTAACTTCAGGATACTCTGCAGAGCGTGTTCCCTCTACCACTTTGGTTGATGATCCTTTAACCGTATAGACAAATGATATCTTAGGCTTATCAGTATTATTTTTATTTGCTCTGTGCAATAAAAGGGAGTGAAAGATTACCACATCACCTTTTTTTAGCGTTGTTGATACTTTTTTCTCTATAAGAGGGATATTTTTATCAAACTCTTCTTTCAAGTACTCTTTTTCATCAAACTGATCAGCTTCAAATTTCATACGATGACTCCCCGGTATAAACTCAAGTACACCATTTTCACTATATTCATCATCTAATGCTAACCAAATACTGACAAGGTTATCATCTGAGTAACGCCAATATCGTCTATCTTGATGCCATCTTGTTTGGGTACTTTGATGAGGCATTTTTGTCATGATCGAGTTGTGGTGTGCTGTGGTTATGACTACTTGATCATTTAAGATCTGCTGTAAAATAGGACGTATCTTTTCATCTTCCATCCACTCTTTAAAAAGAATATCCCGACTATACACCTGCCGCAAGCGCCTAACTGTTGTACCTGCTTCTTCACTGCTATAGTCGGCCACATCCGTACGATACTCTCTGGATTTCTCACCATACCCTACTTCAGTCTCTATAGGCTCTATCTTATGCTTCAAATGTACTTTTGCTACATCCAAAATAGCTTCACACTTTTTTTTGTCAGTAAAATCTCTCAAAATTAAAAAACCATCTTGATTAAATTGTTGGAGTTGTTCATTTGAGAGTGTCATAAGTGTACCTTTAGAAGATCATTGAAAAAGATTATAGCATTATAGCGTGACATTCTCTATAAACTCTACCTCATCATGACGGATGATCAGTGCATCGATACTGAATGCGACATCTAAATGTTTCGTTTTCATATAATAGTGTGCAGAGTTGACCACTTTTCGGAGTTTTGACGGAGTGACATTATAGATGGGATCAAAATCTGCTTTACCACTTTTTACTTCGATAAAATGTAATACATCATCTCTTTGTGCGATGATGTCTATCTCCCCTAATTTACGTGCAAAGTAGTTGCGTTCAGGGATGATAAACCCCTCCTGCTCCAAAAAAGCTGTTGCCAAGTCTTCACTTTGGTCACCATACTTTTTGGGAAGTTCTCTTATCATTTAATGAATCCCATTACTTTTTCATCTGTCTTTTTTGTCTCATTGACAAGCGTATCTAAAATCGTAAATACCTCTTTAAAATTTTTATCATTTTTACGTTCAAGTTCCATGAGTTGCTTGCCTAAAGCATTATAGTGCAAAGTAAACTCACGAAGTTTTATAAAAGTTCGCATGAACTCTATACTTACTTCTATAGCCACTTTGCTTTTCAACCCGGCAGAGAGCATATAGAGGCCATTTTCTGTAAAAGCATAAGGCATATATTTTCTATGTTTTCCTCGTCCAGTTTCTAAGGTCACAAATTGTGACCTTAAAGATTCATACTCTTCTTGTGTGAGCTGAAACATAAAATCATCTGGAAACCTCTCAATATTTCTTTTTACTGCCTGATTCAAAACTCTTGTTTCAACTTGATAAAGCTCTGCCAAATCACTGTCAAGCATGCTCTGCTTTCCACGCAAAGTGTAAATTTTATGATGGATGGGGATAGTTATCTCATTCATGGATACTCCTAAAACTTATGTTCGAAGTATAGAATAAAAAAAGAAGAGAGGAGCAAAAATATGTCATATTGTCATATTTTTGTTACTAGTTATCACGCTGCACTAGGAAACCCATATGAGAACTCAAAGAGTCCAATCGGAAACCTTATAAAGTTATATATTGAGCCACTTGCAGATTAGTAAAAAAGAGGGGTT
>CBFCXZ010000012.1:0-54502 GCA_965602275.1 uncultured bacterium | reverse complement strand
TTTTTACAATCCACCATCTTGGCTCAACCTCAAAATCATAGAAGAAAAATCTACCACATTATAAGATTTAACAGAGTCTGATTGACTCTGCTGATCTAGCACTATCAAAATCTCACTCTTACATTAAACTCGAATTATGCAATAGAAATCACCAAACTAGTAAAAGTCATTGCACCGTGGGCATTTACAAATAATCATCGATTAACCTTAAGGGTTAACCTCAAATTCTTTACAAACACCCACAGCACAAGCACTATCGCTAATTTTAGCAATCCTATTGCATAGTTCGGGTTAAAAAATACTCTCATATTATCATTAATATTTTATGTGATATTACTCTGCTGGAGGATTATCTGTAGAAGATTTGGAATTCGCTTCTGTCTCTTCTTTCTCATCATTTTTCTTATTTAGTTTTTTCTGACGTTTTTCCTCTTGTTTCTTCTGTTTTTCGAGTTCTCGACCACGCTTTTCATAAGAGTAGTTTGTTTTTGCCATTAGTTAGGTACCTCCGTAGTATCTGTTATGATCTATCCTGAAATGTAATCAACATCACCAAATTCATGGCAAAGCCACCCGCTATGCCTGCAAGAATTACTCTTCTGTGTGTTGGTTTCATTTTTTTCTTCTCGCAGCTATTTATTTTAAAGGAACAAAGTGTCCTTCTATTACGATATTTCAGTATTAAAAGTATATCAAAAATGTCTTGATAATGATAAAAATATATAAATTATGATATTTCTGACAGATATATTGAGTTTTACAACAATTACTAATGTCATTTTAGCCCGATAATTGCCGATATTCGGACAAAGGATCCCGTTATTTGTTGTTTTTAGGCAATACCGGACAAAATGTCTTGTTCTAAAACCTTATAAAATATATAAATTTATAGGGTTTTTGTTTTGATAGAATCACAATTAATGATAAGAACCAGCCTTCGGTGGTGCAAGTTTGCACATCACCTTTGGTTCTGACACCACAGACTTGAAGCAGTTCAAGTCAGCTTAACGATTTTGCCTACATGGGTCGCTTTACTCCACTTCAAAGAGAAAAATATAAAGCTATTTATATTTTTCTCTTTTCACAGTTTCGAACCTACAAACGTGAAGCAGTTCCACATTTGCTTAACGGTTCTCATTTCTTAAACACATTCCCCAGCATCCCCTTAATAGCCCCTTGCAGGTCAGCAGGGTAGATGACAAATTTGGAGTTGTCACTTTTGCTTATTTGTTCTAGTGAATTAATGTATCTGTCACCAAGTAAGAACATGGCAGGCAGTTCTTTGTCTTGGATGTTGTCGCTTATCATTCTAATGGCTTCGGCAGAGGCATTTGCCAGGGCTATTTGTGCCTGTGCTTCTCTTTTGGCTGCTTCAAGTTTCCCGTCCGCTTCCAGAATTGCAGCATTTTTGTTACCCTCAGCGGTGGTTTCGATGGCTCTTCTTTCACGTTCTGCTGCTGCTTGACGCTCCATCGAGTCTTGCATAGAAGCTGATGGGCTAATGTCTTGAATCTCTACAGATTTGACGGTTACACCCCAGTCAGCAACATCATCGACTATCTGGTCTTTGAGTCTTGTTTTGATTTGATCTCGGTTTGAGAGTGCTTCATCCAGTGTCATCTCACCTAGTATGGAACGTAGCGTTGTCATGACCAGTTGTTGGATAGCCAGTCTGAAATCTTCTATCCCATAGAGGGCATCTCTTGGGTTTGTGACACGTATAAAGGTGACCGCATTTGTCAGGATGACAGCATTATCTCTGGTGATCACCTCTTGTTGAGGTATGTCTAAGATAATATCTCTTGTGGTAATACGTTGACGAACAGCTTCAATGTAGGGAACGATGATGTTGAGTCCCGGACTAAGTGTACGTGAAAATTTCCCAAGTCTTTCTACTACCCACTCTTCACCCTGCGGTACAATATTGATACCTTTATATAAAGTGACAATAAGACCAATAACTAATATAACAACGATATTTAATGCTTCCATGATTAATTCCTTAAGATTTTATTGGTTCAACTTCAATAAGTTGTCCATTGATCTGTACGATTTGTACACGTGTTCCTTTCCCTATATCTACTTTAGAAATAGCATGCCAAGAGGTATTGCCAAGGACGGGCGTGTCAAAGGTAACTTTTCCTCTACTGTGTGGCTGTATGTCTTCCATAACTATGCCCAGTGTATCCAATCTATAGTTAGACTGCCCACTGTCAGTAAGGGGAGGTTCTCGAAACCATTTAAACCAGGCAGCGATTGCAAGTATAGAGAGTATCATCCAAATACTGAGTTCTACGGTAAAAGATGTTCCTATAACTGTGTCTATTATTCCTACGATTATCGCAGCAACACCTAGACCAAGAATAAAAAATGTACCCATGGTCATATCTAAAATAAGTAATCCGATACCAAAGACAATCCAATGCCACCACAAAACGGTCTCGTTGAGAAATTCAATCATAGACACTCCTAAATTTGTATTAAGATTTATTATATCATAAAAGATAAATTAGAGCAGGATTTAGAACAATAAGCATTATTTGGATATAATCGCGAAAATTTTAATCTATTCAAGGATAATTATGTCAAGTTTAAATGTATATTATGACAAAGATTGTGATATCAATATCATCAAATCTAAAACAGTAGCAATGATCGGTTTCGGTTCACAAGGGCACGCACACGCAGAAAACCTTAGAGACTCTGGTGTAGAAGTAGTTATCGGTCTTAGAAAAGACGGTTCATCTTGGGACAAAGCAGCAGCGAAAAACTTTGAAGTACTTACAGTAGCAGAAGCTTCAGCTAAAGCAGACGTGATTATGATTCTTCTTCCAGATGAAAATCAAAAAGAGATTTATGAAAATGAAATCGAGCCAAACCTTAAAGAGGGTGCTACTATTGCATTTGGTCACGGGTTTAACATCCACTATGGAAGAGTAAATCCAAGAAAAGACATCAACGTTACAATGATCGCGCCAAAAGCACCAGGTCACACAGTACGTTCTGAGTTTGTAAGAGGTGGTGGTATTCCAGATCTTATCGCTGTTGGTCAAAACCCATCTGGTACGACTAAAGAGCTTGCTCTTTCTTATGCATCAGCTATCGGTGGTGGTAGAACTGCGATTATCGAAACTACTTTCAAAGATGAAACTGAAACGGATCTTTTTGGTGAGCAAGCAGTACTTTGTGGTGGAGCTGCTTCACTTGTACAAGCTGGTTTTGAAACACTTACAGAAGCTGGTTACGCACCGGAACTTGCATACTTCGAATGTCTTCATGAGCTTAAGCTTATCGTTGACCTTATGTTCGAAGGTGGAATCGCTGACATGAGATATTCTATCTCTAACACAGCTGAGTATGGAGACTATGTTTCTGGTAAAAGAGTAATCAACGCTGAGTCAAAACAAGCGATGAGAGACATCCTAACAGAAATTCAAGACGGTAGATTTGCTAAAGACTTCATCTTAGAAGGTCAATCAGGTTACCCTCGTATGAACGCTGAGCGTGCAAATGATAAAGAGAAGCTTATCACTAAAACTGGTAACTCTCTTCGTGAAATGATGCCATGGATTTCAGCAGGTAAAATCGTTAATCAAGACGAAAACTAATCTTTTAGTTGATTGCTCTTCATCTTTATGGGATGGATGCAGTCAGCTACTACATGTAGCCTCCTTTACCCAAACCCATAAATCTAAGCACAACTAACCAAAAATCTTAATTCTCTTTTAATTTCTACATTCTAACTTCTAATTTCTAATTGTCACGCTATAATAATCAAAATTTAAAACTAGTGAACTTTATGGCACCCCAATCAAAAAAAACGAATACTAAATCTTCTTCTCCAAAGAAGAAAACTACCACGAGAAAAACACCAGTAAAAAAAAGAACTCGTAAAAAAACAACAAAAACATCTAATTTTAAGAAAAATATTTTTGTACTACTGGGTGTTTTTTTGATGATCTCTTTAGTGGCATTTGGGTATTTCTTAGGTCAGAATGATAAAGACCCCAGTATAAAACAGGTAAAAAAAACGGAGTCTGTAAAAGTAGTAAAAAATAATAAACCCATTAAACAAAAAAGTAAAGAAGTCACTACAAACTCCATAAAAGAGTTGATCAAAGATCATCCCAGTCAGATCGAGATAAGAAGAAAGGCAGAAGAGAAAAGAGCTCAAAAGAACTCTATAGTCAGTGCTAACGTATCAGAACCTTCTCCTGCGGTGATATTGGCACATCGTGGTGTAAAACCAAAACTTGCCATCATTATTGATGATGTATCGAATGCAAAACAACTGAAGCATATCATGTCTCTGCCTATAAAGGTCACTCCTTCTATTTTCCCGCCTTACGAACTCTCAAAGTCAAATCATAAGTTGGCACAAGGGTTAAATCACTATATGATACATCTTCCTATGCAATCGGGTAAAGCCTATGACAAGCAGTATGGGACATTGAAAATAACGGATACTAAAGAGAAAATGGAAGCCAGGGCCAAAGAGATAAGAAAACTTTTTCCCACAGCACGTTATGTCAATAATCATACCGGTTCTGCATTTACAGACAACTACAAAGCAATGGAGATGCTTTATGCTATCTTACGTAAAGAGGGATTTGTTTTTGTGGACAGTCGTACTACAGCGTCAACTAAAGTACGTAAAATAGCACATGCCTTTGGTGATGCGTATGTAGCGAGAGATGTATTTATAGATAATAATCACAATATTCCCTATATACGTAAACAGCTTCGTCAAGCAGTAAAAACAGCTAAGAAAAAAGGATATGCTATAGCTATAGGTCATCCACATCCTGTAACCATGAAAGCGCTTAGCTCTGCTAAAGATATTTTTAGAGATGTAGAGCTTGTTTACATTGATGAAATCTACAGAAAGAAGAAATAAATAAAAAGTATGCACCCCAAGGGCATTTCCTCCTTTCAGTCAGGGCACAAGAGAATTGCCACACTTTTTTCAAAAGTATGACAATTTGACATATTTTTATTCACTTTCGTGTGGCTTTGCTATGATTGTCAAAAAGGTAGTTTATGAGCCAATTACTCTCTTCTCCTATCCCTGCACTAGATGCTATGAAAAAGTATCCTTCAGAGCTTTTTTACAAAGGTAATTTAGATTTACTGGAACGTCCAAAAGTCTCCATAGTAGGCACCAGAAGACCTTCGATCTACACACAAAATTTTACTTACAATATTGCTAAAGCATTAGCCAAAAGAGGTGTATGCATAGTAAGTGGTGTTGCAATGGGAGTGGATGCCATAGCACATTCTGGAGCGGGTGCAGATAATACTATAGCCGTGGTTGCAAATGGGTTGAATATACGATATCCAGTTGTCAATAAAGAACTGATAGAGTCAATCGAAAATAATGGACTGATGTTGAGCCAGTTCAATGATGGATTTAGAGCTACAGGATGGAGCTTTGTAGTGCGTAATGAGCTGGTCGTAGCTCTTGGTGATATGCTTATAGTGACAGAAGCTGAGTTAGACAGCGGCTCTATGCGTTCAGTGGAGTATGCATTAAAGATGGGTAAAGAGATATTTGTGCTTCCTCAAAGACTTAATGAGAGTTCAGGGACGAATAGTCTACTTCGTGAAGGAAAGGCTACGGCCATCGTAGATGTGGAACTGTTTGCTTCTCGTTTTGGACAAGCAGCAAGTTTAGATATACAAAAAGATGAATTCTTTTATTTTTGTCAGGCATTACCTACTTTTGATGATACTGTTGCTAAGTTTGGGGATAGAGTGTATGAAGCGGAACTTGAAGGTATGGTCACGATACATAATGGTATCGTGAGACTACAATAGTTTATTTTTTTGGACCAAGTTGTTTGATAAGCTCTTCGAGTGATGACTCTGGTAGCATACCTGCCTGAACGAACTGTACAACACCTTTTGCATCTAAAGCGACCATGAAAGGAATACTCCCTCGCCACTCTGCTCTTTGTCCAATATAGTTTGTAAAATTACCTGCTTTTTCATCAGCAACAACGATGTAATTCATCCCTTTTTCTTTTGCAAATTCTGCAAGTTCCTTATTGTTAAAACCTTGTACTTCGATGGCTACGATGGCTAATTTATCTTTATGTTTTTCTTGTAGTTTAATAAGATGAGGAATAGACTTTAAACATGGTGGACATCTATGTCCAAAAAATTCAAGAAAAACTATTTTCCCTTCCAACCCTTTGATCTTAAGTCCTTCTTCCGTCCCTGTGATCTGATGTGTTACACCTTTAATATCAGTGATAGACATTTGGGGTTGTTCACTAGCTTGTATGTATGTAAATAGTGAAAAAATAAGGAGTGCTGATGTAAGTATTTTTCTCATGAATGAGCCTTTTTTTTTGTTTATTATAGAGAGTATACACTAATGAAGATGTAAGAATTGTGTAGTTTAAGTAAAAAGGATGATAAAAATAAATAAAGTTTTACAAAAGAGCATCTAGAAGATTAAAAGGAGGAAGGAAAAATTCTATGAAAAAGGGAAGCTGAATAATATCTAGGGGGATTTAAATGCTTCCTTCTGATGCTCTTGTAATGACATGATAGTAGCATAAGGTAAACCGAATACTAATACATAAAGCTAGAAATAGAAAAAGGTAACCACTCAAATGACAAATTAAAGGATGATGAAAAGATGTATGGGGTGAATAGCTACGAATGATTGAAAGGTTTTTTTAAAGAGCATCTAGAAGATTAAAAGGAGGAGGGAAAAATTCTAATGAAAAAGGAAACCTGAATAATGTCTAGGGGAAATTTAAATGGTTCCTTCTGATGCTCTTATGGGGGAAGTATAATCTATCTAGGTTAACCGTACACTAATAAGACTATATTATAATACTATAACATAACACTTCAAGGACAAAAATGTTAAAAAAGATTTTGGTCACAGTCTCCATAGCAACTACATCATTTATGCTTCATGCAGGAGAGCCTCTCTCTTTAGAGAAGAAGATAGGTCAAATGCTCATGGTAGGATTTCATGGTACCTCTGCCCCAAAAAATAGTCAAATATGTAAAGATATCAAAAGATATAATGTGGGGTCTGTGATCTTGTTTGATTATAACCCTGTCAACAAAAACAAACCTAAAAATATAGCAACTAAAAAACAACTTGCAAAACTAACTAAAGAATTACAGGCATGCAGTTCTGATGGTAAATTGCTTATTGCGGTAGATCAAGAGGGTGGCAGAGTTCAAAGGCTTAAAAGTAAATATGGTTTTTACGGAAAGTTCCCTAAAGCCTCTGATGTGATCAAAATGGATCAAAGCCAGATAAGCAGTACGTACAAAAAGATGAGTAAAGAGCTGAAAAGTGTAGGGATCAATTATGATCTTGCTCCTGTAGTGGATCTTGATATCAATATGAAAAACCATGTGATACATGGGCTTGGACGTTCATTTGGAAAAGACCCTAAGATCGTGGCAAAGTATGCTTCTACTTTTATAGATGCGATGCACAGTAACGGTGTCCTCACATCCATTAAGCATTTCCCTGGTCACGGTTCTTCGGTAGGAGATACACATAAAGGTTTTGTCGATGTCACAAACTTATGGAAAGAGGTAGAACTGGAACCTTATCGTTTACTTAAAGATGAAGCAGATACTGTCATGGTAGCCCATGTCTTTAACAAAAAACTTGATGCTAAATATCCTGCAAGTCTTTCATATAAAACCATAACAAAGATGTTACGCTGGAAACTGGGGTACCATGGTGTGGTGATCACTGATGACCTTCAGATGGGTGCTATCAGTAAAAAGTATGGATTGAAAAATACACTAAAACTTGCCATTAACGCAGGGGATGATATCTTGCTTATAGGTAATCAATTAGATCCTAAAAAAGTAAAAAGTACGAAAAAATTGGTAGATACTATCGTCTCTTTGGTGAAGTCTGGTGAAGTAAAAGAGGAGAGTATAGACAAAGCATATACTCGTATACAGAAGTTAAAAAAGAAATTGTAAAATTTATTTTCCTTGATTCTTATTAAAATATAAAAAAGAGGTCTGACTCTTTTTTATAAATTCATTTATATTTTCTTAAGAACTGTTCCGTTATAATTTAATTGACCGATGGTCAGTCATTTATTTACATGGTGTGTAATTTAAAAGGATCTTGATGGCAATTATAGTAAACAAAGAAGAGAAACGAAGTAATATAGCATGTTCTTGTAAAGATATTCTTCTCCAGCATGGTATTAAAAATCTTACGATTTCACAGATAGCCAAAACAGCAGGCGTTGGGAAAGGAACGATCTATGAGTATTTTGAAAATAAAGAAGATATTGTTTTTGAAATTATTACAATGTTTATTACCGAGCATGAGAAAAAACTATTTGAAATCACCAATCAAAATATAAGTACCAAAGATAAACTTTTCCATTTCTTTTACATGATACATGAAGATGAAAATAGTCACAAACAGTTAAATATCTATAGAGAATTTTTAGCTATTTCTATGACAAACGGAACGCAGGAAATGGTTGATTTTAATATAAAATGTAGAGGGAAATTTACAGATATATTGGGCCAGATCGTGAAAGAAGGCGTTATGAAAGGTGAAATTCGTACAGAATCACATGAAATGGTAAGTGCACTGCTTACTTTTAAATTAGGTCTTGTTGTTGAAACACATACGGTAACTCTTGACCCAAAAGAAGAGATCACACATTTTTTAAATGCGTTGTTTAAAGTGATAGAGATAAAGGAAAAGAAATGAAGATTTTATTAATTCTGGTTTTGCCTCTGTTTGTTTTTGCACAAAGTCACGGTTTGAAAACATTTATAAACAGTGCCAATAAAACCAATGGTTTGATAAAAGCAAAAGAGATAAATATAAAGGTTAAAAAAGAGCAAGTTGAAGCAGCTAAAAGTGCTTACTGGCCTACTGTAGATATTGGTGCAGATTATTCTGCGTTGTCACCAAACTATTTGGTCAGTCCGGGTCAAGCAGGTAATGTATATGCTTCGGTGAGTATGGATCTTTATGATGGTGGCAGAAAAGATGCACTTTTACGCAGTAGAGATTTTGAACATGAAGCTTCACTTTTTGAGAAGTCTGCTTTTGAAAAGAGTATAACACTTGAGATAGTGCGTCACTATTATGGTATACAAAAACTTAAAGCAACGATCAATGCTTTAAAAGAGCGTTCTACTGAACTTAAAGCACAGATAACACGTGTTAAAAAGTTTAAAGGTGCAGGACTCTCTACTCAAGAAGATATCGATAAACTTGTTGCAGTATATGAAAATAACAATTTTACGCTTGAAAATACCAAGCTTACTCTTGAAACAAGTGAAGAAAATTTACAACTAATTAGTGGTATATCAGCGAAACAATTAAAAAAGAATTATTTTAAAGAACCTAAAAATATACGTTTTGAAGTGTTTGAAAATATTAAAATGCTTCAAGCCAATGCATCTGCGGTTGGAGAAAATGCCAATGCTATCGATGCTGCGTATATGCCTCAGGTAAATGTGTCTGATACTTACCATAGATCACATTTTGACGACATGGTCAGTGCACCGGGTATCAGTGGAGGTGAATTTTTGATAGACCGTCAAAATAAATTGATGGTGTCGGTCAATATGCGACTTTTTGATAACGGGAAGATGTCTAAAGAGAGTGAAGCAGTGAAGTATCAGAAATTGTCACTTCTTTCTCAAATAGATCATGCAAAAAAAGAGCAGAGAATGAATTTTAAATTGGCAGGGCAAAGTTTAAAAACGACCAGGACAAAACTTAAAAGCTCCAAAAGTGCATTGAAAGCAGCGAAAAGTACTTATGATGTCATACGTCAAAAGTTTGAAGTTGGTTTGGTTGATAATATTGCTTTTTTAGATGCACTTGCACAAAGAACACTGGCTGACGCACGTTACAAAGAGACGGTTTATGATTATGAGATCAGAAAATCCATTTATTACTATTATGCAGGGAAAAGTCCCAAGGAGTTTATACGATGAGGAAAATAATTTTAAGTTTGATCTTGTTAGCAGTAACAATACAGGCGCAAGATATTTATGCAACATTCAGTGTGGAAGCAGATCAAAGTGCGAATTTGGCATTTACAAGCAGCGGAACGGTAAATAGTGTTTTGGTTGATGTTGCAACACTGGTCAAAAAAGATGAAGTGCTTGCACAACTGCAAAATAGTGATCTCAAAGCAGCGCTCAATATATCAGCAACAACTTTGAAGTATGCCAAAAAAGATTATGACAGACAACTCAAAGTGAAAAAACTAGTAGATGCTTCAAGACTTGACAGTTTTGCATTCAAATATGAAAGTGCAAAAGCACAGGTGGCATATCAACAGGCACTATTGGATAAAACGATACTCAAAGCACCTTTTGATGGTGTGATCTTTGAAAAAATTGTTGAAGTTGGGGATGTGGTAAGTGGACAAGCTATTCGAACCATTTTAAGAATACAAAGTCTTCATAAAAGAAAACTGATCTTGGCATTTGACCAAAAGTATTGGAAAGATATAAAAGTTGGACAAGAGTTCAATTACAGCATTGATGGTGACAATAAAAAATACAGTGGAAAAATTTCAAGAATATATCCTTTTGCAGACAGCGGGAACAGAAAAATAAGAGCAGAAGTGGAAGCTAAAGATTTTGTTGTAGGACTTTTTGGTGAGGGGTATATCCTTGTACCTGATGAGAAGTAGCGTCTATGTATAAATTAGCCATAAACAGACCTATCACAACATTAATGTATATTGTGACGTTGGTTATATTTGGATTCATGAGTTTTAAATCAATGCCTTCAGCTCTTTTCCCAAATATTGATTTTCCTATGGTTACAGTTAAAACTGTATATCCAGGAGCAGAGTCAAGTACAATCGAATCACAGGTGACAGACAAGATTGAGGAAGCCATCTCGCGTATTGGAGGGATAGATTCTGTTACTTCCAGCAGCAGTGAAGGTGTGAGTGTTGTGATGATAAAGTTCTTTTTAGAGAGAGATATCAATGAAGCGACCAATGATGTTAGAGATAAAGTTGCTGCTGTATTATTGCCAAAAGATGCCAAAATGCCACTGGTCAGTAAACTTGACATTGGCGGAGCGTCAATTATCAATATCTTTTTAACGGCAAAAAATGACAGTATCAAAAACCTTATGTTGTTTGCAGATGAAAAAGTAAAACCTACATTCCAAAAAATCAACGGTGTTGGCGGAATCAATATTATCGGATACAAAGACAGAGAGATAAAAATCTACCCGAATCCACAGTTGCTTAATAAATTTGGTATTACAGTAGCAGAACTTAATCGAATCGTAGCAAGTGAGAATGTAAAAATTGGTGGAGGTAAACTTATCTCACCCACCAAAGAGTTTACTCTGAAAACTAAAGCTGATGCGCTTAGTATTGTTGAACTTAAAAATATTAAGATCAAAGATAATATCAAGCTACAGGATATAGCAAGAATTGAAGATACAATGAGTGATGCTAAAAGTTATGCCTCGTACAACGGTGTTGAGGGTGTAATGCTCGAAGTTCAAAAAATTTCAGGAACAAATACCATTGATATCGTACAAAAAGTTAAAGATACAGTACCAAAAATAAAAAAATTAGCAGGGGATAAATATGAGGTAAAAATATTGAATGATACCTCACCTTTTATTATCGCTTCACTGGAACATGTACAGTTCGACCTTATTTATGGTTCACTTTTGGCCGTCATAATTATCTTCTTTTTTTTACGAAATATGACGATTACTTTTGTGTCTGCATTGTCTATCCCTGCATCTATTTATGGTACTTTTGCCTTGATGGACTATATGGGTTTTGAACTCAATAAAATGACTCTGATTGGACTTACCCTGGCTATTGGTATTATCATTGATGATGCGATTGTTGTCATTGAGAATATCTATAAAAAAATGGAAGCAGGTATGGATAAATTTGAAGCAGCTGTAGAGGGAACCAAAGAGATGGCATTTACTATTTTAGCTATTTCTGCAATGCTTCTTGCTGTATTTATCCCTGTATCATTTATGAGCGGAATTGTGGGTAAATTTTTTGAATCATTTGCTATGACAGTTGGTTTTGCTGTCATTATCTCTTATTCTGTTGCTTTGAGTTTTATTCCAAGTTTAAGTGCCAGGGTTTTGCGTAAAGATGAGAGTAAATTTTATAACCTGACCGAACCACTGTTTATAGGTTTGGAGAAGATGTATGAATGGATATTAAAACTTGTATTACGATTTAAAATTATTACTTTGATTTTAGTATTTGCCGGATTCTTTGGTTCATTAAGTTTGTTCCCTAAAATAGGAATGGATTTTATACCAAAAGAGGATAAAGCTGAATTTGAGATACATATAAAAGCTGATGCCTCTGTGTCACTTGAAGAGATGATAAAAAAATCAAAAGTGATAGAAGATGTAGTACGAGAAAATAAAGATGTACTTTATACCACTTTAAGCGTAGGGTATAACACTGCACAAGAAAAACACAAGTCTATGATCTATGTAAAGCTAAGTGATAGAAAAGAGAGGGCTCTCAATCAAGAGCATATTATACAAAACTTTAGAGAAGCATTGAAACCTTATCAAAAAGAATTGTTTATTACAGCTGCTGCTATTCCTAACATAAAAGGTGCCGGTGTATCGGTACCATATCAAATTGTTTTAAAGTCTGATTCATTTGATGATTTGAAAATAGCAACAAAAAATTTGACTGATTATCTTGCAAAGAAAAAAGGGTTTGTTGACATTGATACGAATCTTGATGCTGGTAAACCCCAAATTGATATCAATATTATAAGAAGCAATGCAAATAGATTAGGTATTTCTGCTTCACAAATATCCCAGGCTATCGCTACAGCATTTTCAAGTGATCTGGAGATCTCATATTTTGAAGAAAAAGGGAAACAGTACAACATCACATTAAGATTTGATGATGAGAATAGAGTTTCTATGGAAGATATTAAGAAGATTCAACTTAGAAGCAATACAGGTGAGTTGATCTATCTTGATGGTTTAGTAAACTTTACAAAGAGTAAAGCACTAGCAACCATTAACCACTTCGATAGACAAAGACAAGTGACGATTTTTGCAGATTTGTTTGGACTTGACCTAGGTGGTTCTGTTACCTATACACGCGAAGGTATTGATGATCTATTGCCTGAGGGTGTAGCATATAGATTTACAGGATTTGCAGAAGAGATGGAAAAAACAGGTCAAGCCTTTGGTGCGGCACTTGGACTTTCTGTAATTTTAATGTTTATCATTTTAGCTATATTGTATGAATCACTTATCCAGCCGATCATCATTATGATGGCACTTCCTCTGAGTATCATTGGAGTTATGCTAGCGCTATATTTAAGTGGTTTACAGTTTAGTCTGTTTGTTATGATCGGATTTATGTTACTCATGGGTATGGTGGGTAAAAATGCTGTTTTATTAGTCGATTTTGCAAATGAAGCTATGGCACAAGGAAAAAGTGCAGATGAAGCACTTATAGAGGCTGGAGAAAAAAGACTAAGACCTATTTTGATGACTACGATAGCGATGATATTTGCTATGTTGCCGCTTGCTATGGGTACAGGACTCGGAAGTGAAACAAATGCTCCTATGTCAATAGCAGTTATCGGTGGTCTTTTGAGCTCCATGGTTTTGACTTTGCTCATAGTACCTGTAATGTATAGACTTATCAATCCAATAGACAGATGGTTAAGAAAGTTTTATGAAGGAACAATAGAGGAGTAGAGGAGTTTACAATGATAGTGTTTATCCATAATCATGAAGCATTGCTCTTTTGGCCAACAATAGCATCTGTCATTGGATTGATCGTCTCTTTGGTATTGATCCCATGGATAGTTATTCAAATACCATCGGATTACTTCTCTCATAAAAAACGCCAAAAGCATCAATGGCGTAATTATCCACCAATCATACGATTGGTGTTTATACTTCTAAAAAATGTTCTTGGTATTTTCTTTATCATAGGTGGAATCGCTATGTTGGCTTTGCCGGGACAGGGAATACTGACAATCATCACAGGGTTGCTCTTTATGGATTTTCCCAGCAAATACAAAGTTGAAAGCTGGATCATAAAACGCCCTGCAATTCTAAGATATGTTAACCAGCTGCGTGTAAAAGCAAAACGAAGCCTACTAGAGGTATGATATATTTGGAAAGACAATTTTTTTGTGTTGGTGTTTGAAAAATCTTTAGAGGAGAAGAAAATGATAAAAACGAATAAGCAACTCATTTCACTGGTTCTTGGAAGTGGTGGTGCGAGAGGATACGCTCATATTGGTGTTATTGAAGAGCTTGAAAAAAGTGGTTATGAGATAGCTTCCATCAGCGGTTCCTCTATGGGTGCACTCATTGGGGCACTCTACGCGTGCGGCAAGCTTGAGGCATATAAAGAGTGGGTCTTGGGACTTGATCTGTTGGATGTAGCTAAATTAGTTGATTTTTCTTTTACCGGAACGGGCATGATTCAAGGGGATAAGGTATTTGCTGTGATCGAAGAGATGATCGGTGATGTTATGATTGAAGATCTTCACCTTCCTTTTACTGCAGTTGCAACAGACCTGATCAAGCAAAAAGAGGTTTGGCTTCAAAAAGGGAGCCTTATAGATGCTGTCAGAGCTTCGATCGCCATTCCTACGGTTTTTACACCAAAGAAAATTGGAAAGCGTTATCTGATCGACGGTGGTGTGCTAAATCCTCTGCCTATTGCGCCTACAGTGTCAGATAGTACGGACTTGACAATTGCTGTTAACCTCAGTGCCAATATTGCCAAAGGTTATAAAATTCATATTCCAAAAAAAGAGCGTAAAAAAGAGACTGGAATGAAAAAAAACTTTTTTGAGATGGCACAAAAGGCTGAACAACTACTCTCAAGAGAATCCAAAAACGCATTTGATGAGATGGGTATGTTTGACATTATGGGACGCACGATCGATATTATGCAAAATGCCGTGATGGAATGTAAAATGGCGGGATATGCTCCTGATATTATCATAGGTATTCCAAGTGATGCAGGTGGTTTTTATGAGTTTAACAAGGCATATGAAATGATTGAACTTGGCAGAATAATTGCCAAGGAGCATCTTCAAGAGTTCAAACTCAGATGATGAAAATCTATGGGTTGTGCATACAAGAGTATTTCTCTTCCCCTTTTTTTATTCAGGGCGATCAAGTTTGGAGAGACGAGAAGATCACATTAAAGTTTTAGATATCTCTCTAAGATGATCTTTGCAGCTACAGAATCAAGTCTGCCATCCCGTTTGTGTTTAAAATCACCCATGGTCAGTTCTTTGGCTTCAAAGCTTGAACCTTGTTCATCTTGGTATGCTACTTCGATCTCAAGTTCCAGGAGGGAGACAAAGTGTTTGATGCGTCTCTCCATCTCTTCAGAGCTTGAACCCTCTTTGGGGAGTCCTACGATGAGTTTATCTATCTCCCACTCTGTTAAGAAGGCGTTGACATCTCTTGCAGCTTGATTGCGGTTTTTTCTGAGAATGGCATCTTGTGGTATGATGATTTTGCCATCAAGGCAGATCGCTACACCGATACGTTTGAGACCTACGTCTATACTGGCTAATTTCATAGCCGTATTATAGCCAATTTATTATCATCTTCTATAGTATGGATCATCATAACCATAGTAGTTATCATAGGTATATGGTTCATAATATCTATGGTCAAACAGCCCTCTTCCTCTTACGCGATCACGGAATGTATAGTATCTATCGTATCTATAGAATATACCCTCTAAAAAGTAACCTATTTGATTGAAGTATCCATAGTAATATCCATATCTGTCATAGAAAGAGGCTCTATCATAGAAAAAATCAAGATACCATGCATGGCGATAGTGTCTGTATCCACGTTGCTTATAAGCTCTTCTATCATTAAAATAGGTTATTGATGGCTTATGGTGCATTCTCCGTTGTGCCTTTTGATGTCGTTTTTTCATCCTTTTAAACTCTTGATGTGTTCTAAAATTTCGTTTAACTGCATCTCTTTTTCTTAAGTTTCTATCCATTTTCTGTTGTTTATGTTTTCTTTGTGCTTTATATCGACTCTGTTCAGATTTTTTGTTTCTATTTTCAATTCTTTGATATGGACTTTTCTTCTCTGTTCTATACTGCCTTTGATCCACTTTTTGGCGCTGATTTTTCCTCTCTGTTTTATAACGTTTCTGTTCAGTTTGATATTGCCTCTTTTCAGCTCTTTGTTGTTGACGCTTTTTATCGACTTGTTGATGTTTTTGTACAGCTCTAATCTCTCTTTTTTGTTCAGTGTTTTTTTCAGACATATTCTGAGAAAATGTATTGGCTGAAAACAGAGTAGTTAAACCAAGTATGATAAATAAAATAGTTTTTGTCATGTTTTATCCTTTATATAATTCTTTGACAACTCAAAAAACTTGAATTTATCTTCAAGACTTTTAGAGGAGCTAGAATCACAGCATAAAATAATTTTGTGTAAAGATTGTGAGTTAAACAATATATGTTTTAATATTAATATGTTATAGTATCAAAACAGGAGTTTACAGTGAGAAAATTAATATGGGTATTTTTACTAGGGTCAATTTCGTGTCTATCTGCCGGTATGGATGTAAAAGAAATTGAGGAATTTTGGATATGGATAGCTCTATTTGCTTTAGGATTTATTGGAATTACCATCCTGTTTCTATCATCAAGACATATAATGAAAGTACAAAAACTACATAAAGAGATGTTTGATAAACAGCTTGAAATGGAGCATACTCAAAGTGTGTTCCTTGCAAGTATGAGTGAAAATATACATGATATAGTAGAACAGAGATTTGCCGGAACATCTGATAAAATACATCCGTCATTAGCTGAAGAGAGTGTACAGGAGCATAGACTTTTAGATGTAACAAATGATCTGATTGAGTTTTTAAGATTAAAATCTAAAAAAGTTGAGATCGTTAATGAAAAATTTAATTTAAATAATGTATTGAATGAAGTTTCAGGATCAATATGCTCCGCTTATAAAGGAAGTAATGTTGAACTTATTTTTGATATTGACAATAATATCCCACGTTATTTGGTTGGTGATTCCCTCAATTTAGAAAAAATACTTCATAATTTTCTTGAATATACGATGAATCAATTTTATAAGGTAGAGGCAAATTTAGAGATAGAAGTAAAATTAGAAATAACGATGTTTGATATCTATAATGAGAAACTGGAATTACAATTTAAACTTATGGATACGGGAAGAGGTGTAGATCCTGAAACACTTGAAACACTTTTTGAGCCGCACTATGATGAAAAAAGCAATGTCTATACAGGGTTAGGACTTTTTGTTGCCAAAGAACTGATATCTGAGATGCATGGAGAAATGGCCGTGCAAAGTGTTGAAGGAAAAGGAACTACATTTACCCTTGCTTTGCCATTCTCAATGGTAGATGCAGGAAATAAAAGAAATTACAGATTACCTGAGAAAGTATTAACAACTAAAAAAGTTTTTATTGTTGATAGTAATTATAACTCAGCACTGGCTATTAAAAAAATGTTTTCTTATTTTAAGCATGATATAAAGGTAGTTACCAAAGAAGAGTTTATTAAAAATATGTACAATCTAACAAGATATGATATTGTGATTTTAGATGAAGCACTTTTGAATATAAGAACCGTCGATTATCTTAGTAGAATAAAAAAAGAGCAAAAACTAAAGGTGGTTGCATTAACCTCTTTATTACAGGAAAATGAAAGCGCTTCTTTAAATCCGGTAGTAGATAAATCACTGGCTAAGCCATTAAATCAAGAAAGAATTTTTGAATTAATAATTGATATGTATTCTATAAACGTATTTAATGCTTTGGATAAGCAGGACCAAGATGCATTATCTGAAAAGACCTTGATCCATAGATCAGCTATAATAGAAACACCGCATATAATACAAGAAAGTTTTAGTGACTTTAATGGAATGTCTTTACTTATTGTAGAAGACAATATTATTAATCAAAAGGTACTTGCCAATGTATTAAAACCCTCTGGTATCAACATAAGCATTGCAAACAATGGACGAGAAGCTGTTGATATGGTTATAAAGAGTAAAGAAGAGTTTGATCTTGTGTTAATGGATATCAATATGCCAGTGATGGATGGTTATGCTGCTACACAAATGATACGATCTAAGAATGCGTTTGATACACTGCCTATAGTCGCATTTACCGCTTTGGCATTAGATAGTGAAAAGCAAAAAATATTTCTTAGTGGAATGAATGCATTTTTAACTAAACCATTAAAAATTGGTGAACTTTATACCGTTTTTAGACTATTCGTTACAACTATAAGTAAGGGTAAAAAAGTACAACATCCTAATGTAGTAGAACAGACAGATGCTTTAGATATCCAAGCAGGTATTAGATACTCAAATAGTAATCGAGCATTCTATGTAGAGATCTTAAAAGAGTTTATGGATGCATATGGTCAAAGTAGTGAACTATTTACAAAATTAGTGAGAGAGCACCGTTATGAACAGGTTAAAATGTTATGTTTGGATATGAAAGGGTTGACCGGTGCTATAGGTGCAATAGATATGTATAAACTTATAAATGAGATTCATCAACATATAGTCTATAATAAACAAGAATTACTTCCAAGCTATATAGGTACATATCAAAAAGAATCTCATAAACTCAACAACTCTATTGAACACTATATTGCATCACAAAACACTCCATCAACATAGAGCCATTGACCATAGAGTTTTAAAAATCGACTTTTTTCTTTTAAATCACCAGAAGAGAGTCTTGCATTAAAAGTCACGAAAGCCTCTTCTTCTCCATCAATAAATTCAATAATCTCCAGACTCAAAAAGTTTGTCTCTTTGCTAAAACGTAAGATAGATTCTTCCCAATTTTTTATGTTGGTGGTATAGTCAGGATTATCAGGATGTGTGGTCTTTATAATATAGCTACTATTACCTACAGCATAAGCACTGTAGCGTGACTTCATTAGTGACAATGCATCAGGAGCAAAAGCCCCTTTATGGTATTTGGAACAACATTTTTTATACTTATTTCCACTATCACAAGGGCAGAGCATGTTAGGTGATGGTTTCATATGATTTCTTTAAACAAAAAGTACCCTTAGCGTATCTCTGCAATAAATGCATCTTTTTGTATCTGTGCCCGAACTTTGCTCAATATATTAACCGCTTCATTTCTTTTGACATAAGGTCCTATGAGAAGTTTAGATATAGATTTCCCGGCTTTAGGAAATTTAATGATCTTATAGCGAAAGCCTCTCCGTGTAATGGTATACAGTAAATCACTTTTTGGTTTGCCTACAAATGAGCCTACTTGGACATAGAAATTACCTTTAGAGGATGTTTGCGCTATCTCTTTCATCGGTACTTTAACGACAATAGCTTTACCTGACGTTGTCCTTTGAGGTTTTTGTGATTGAACTGTTGTTTGAACTTGAACAGATTCAGATAGTATGGTTTTGGTTTTCCATGGTTTTTTTGAAGCTATTTTCGTTTTTGTAGTTGGTAAATATCTACGGCAAACACGAAGTCTTTTTTTGTAGTATGCTGAAGTAAAGAGGTTAGAATAAATGACTTCATGTTTTTTGGTACTGGCATGCGTGAACCACCCATCACCCAAATACATACCTACATGTGTTATTTTTTTACTACTGCTTTTACTTGTGGCAAAGAAGATCAAGTCACCATATTGCAAATCTTTAAATTCTATACGTTTTCCTTCTTTTGCCTGATTTCTGGCAACTCTGGGGATATTGATCCCCATACTTCCATACATATAATAGGTGTAACCGGAACAATCAAAATTATAAGGACCTTCCTCGGCCCAAACATAGGGACTTCCGTTAAGTTTTTTAACCATCTTACCCAGGTTTTTTGTGCTCGGTGTGTAGACAACTTTAGGTTTTTTGATGCTGTAGTTAGGGTTTCTTGGATGATGGTCAGGTTTGCCACATGCTGTGAGTAGAAACAGTGCAAAAATAGGCAAGAGTATATAGGTTAATTTTTTCATGAACTAATTATAGGTTAATGCCTTTAAAATTGCCTAAAAAATCTACTAAATTATGGTACAGCTTTTCTAGGCAGTTTCATTCCTGTTTGCCATGGTGTAGTGTAGCGAGTACTTGTAATTTTCATTTTTTTCAGTGGTGCATTACAGGTCATATAACGGGCACGCTCATCTTCACTAAGGTAGCGTTTACACATTTTCATACGTTTCACATACTTAGGTTCTTTTTCAAAATGGCTAACGATTACTTTGCGTTCTTTACTACTTGCATGTGCGAACCAACCATCACCAAGGTAAATTCCGACATGGTTGATACGTTTGCTTCTCTTATTGGTCGATCCAAAGAAAATAAGATCACCGTAATGCAGGTTTTGAAAGGGAATATGTTTACCCATTTTTGATTGTTCACTTGCAGTACGTGGTATCTTCATACCCATTGAGCCATAGATATTATAGGTAAGACCTGAACAATCAAAGGCATTAGGTCCTTCTTCTGCCCACACATAAGGTTTACCTAGGTATGAGAGGAGTAAGTTTTGTATGTTTGCACGCTTGGGTTGACATGTTACTTCTGGTTTGATAATATCATAATTAGGATAACGGTAAGGCTCTGGTTCTCCACATCCTGTAAAGACGAGCGTACCTAGAAGTAGAACTGAAAGTAGGGATAAAACAGATTTCATTACTGACTCCTTAAAGTATCAGCATCGCATCTCCATACGAGAAGAATCGATACTCTTTTTCTATTGCCTCTTTATATAATTGTAACGTTTTTTCTCTTCCTATGAAAGCGCTTACCAGCATAATGAGTGTACTTTTAGGCAAATGAAAATTAGTGAGTAAATGTGTGACTCTCCTGGGTGGGTTATGAGGGTTTAAAAACAGGTCACACTCTCCTTCCATTTCCCCGGTTCTTACATAGTACTCCAGGGTTCTTGTAACGGTTGTTCCTATGGCTAAGAGAGGCGTTTGGCTATCGAGAACCTTTGCTTCTTCCTGGGAGATATGAAAATACTCTGAGTGCATAGGATGATCCAATATCTCTTCAACCTCTACTGGTTTAAATGTTCCTGCTCCTACATGCAGGGTCACTTTATGTGTTTGATGTCTTTCTTCGAGTGCGGCAAAGAGTTCAGGGGTAAAATGCAGGGATGCTGTAGGTGCAGCAACTGCACCTGCATTTTTGGCAAAAAGGGTTTGATAATCTGTTTCATCCTCTTTGTTATCTTCCCTGTGCATATATGGAGGTAGAGGGATGTGCCCAATCTCATCCAGGACAAGTACCAACTCTTCAAAACGTATCTCTTTGTTTTTATGGGTGAAAGTAACAACACGTGAACCATCTTCGTTAAGCTCTGTTACGGTTGCGATGAGAGAGTCATCAAAGAAAAGTTTTGTACCTACTTTCACTTTACCACGAATAAGTACAAGATAATGATGTGCATCTAATGGCTTATTAAAGAGTAATTCCACTTTACCGCCACTAACTTTTTTCCCAAAGATACGTGCTTTGATAACGCGGGTATCATTGAGAAATACATCACACTCTTTAGGTACAAAGTCTAAAAGATGTTTAAAAGTGGTATGGGTAATGGTATCTGTTTTTCTGTCATATACTAGAAGTTTTGCATGGTCTCTAGGATGGACGGGTGTGGTAGCTATGAACCCCTCTGGGAGTTCATAGTCATAATTCTTGGTAAGAAGTTCTATATTCATTTAGCTGTTTGTGTATCTTCTTCATCTTCATCATTCTCTTCTTTTGGGGCAGGGTTTACTGCACGAACGATGAGGATAGAGGCACCATAGAGTATGACAAGTGGTGCAGCCATAAGCAGTTGTGTCAAGATGTCTGGTGGTGTCAAGAGGGCTGCAGCAACAAAGATAATGATCACGGCGTACTTGAAGAAATCAATGAGTGTACGATCCGTGACCAGTCCAAGCAGTGCCAAGAAATAGGCAAAAACAGGTAACTCAAATGCAACCCCAAAGCCCATCATGATCTTGGTAAAAAATCCAACATAATCTTCAATATTGATGAGTGGTGTATAGAGGAATGAACCAAAAGTGATGAGAAACTGGAATCCAAACGGTGTGACGACATAGTAGGCAAAGAGTACCCCGATAAAGAACATCATAGAACCGCCTATAACAAAAGGGATCACCATTTTCTTTTCATTGTTGTATAGACCCGGTGCAACAAAAAGCCAAAGCTGATAAAGGATGAAAGGAAGTGCTGCAAGGATCGCAGCAAAGAAAGAGACCTTAAGTGCCACGAAAAATGCACCACCGACCTGGTGTGTTGTGATCATTCCGCCAAAGGTGCTGTCATTCACAGATTTGATCTCTTTGCTGAGGTTTATATCTTGAAGGGCTTGACTGAGTTTCTTTGTTGATGCGGCTGTCTCTTTTGCTGCTGTTGCAGCTTCTTTGAGTAGAACACCCAATGCAATATTTTCTTGTTTGATAGATGTTTCTGAAGCCTGAGTAAGAGCTGTTTGAAGTTTCTGTGCAGAATGTGATGCTTCTAAAGAGAGTTGTGCTGCTGGTTTTGGTTTTACCTGTTTTGCAGCTGTGGTGACAGTTGCATTACTCTCAGGCAGATCAACACGCCATGTACCTTTCTCTTTAGACTCCACCATGAGTCCGACTTCTGTCAGTGCATCATTGAGCGGTTGTGTTACCCAGGTAAGTATGCCGTTATGAAAGATAAAAGCAACAACGAACATCACAAAGATAGAGAGTACAGAGAGTCCCAGTCTTTTTCGTAACTCAGCAAGATGAGGTTTAAGATCACTAAACATTATGCATCACCTTTACTATCATTTTTCTTTTGATTTTTAGCTTGTTTCTTAAAAGTAACTGCATCATTTTTTTCTTCTATAGGAGTTTCTATAGCTTTTCTCTCTGCATAAGGACTCTCTTTTTTAGCTTTAGGTTCTTCTGTAGAGACTTCATCATCATAGCTTAGATCATCCATATCATCAAAATCTATATTTTTAAAACTTTTGAGTTCATTGGTTGCATTGTCCAACTGTGATTTATATTTCAATGCTTCATCTTTGAGGTCAGCGATCTTCATCTCTTCTTCAAGAGAGCTTTTTGCTTCGCCTACAGTATTCTTGACGCTTTTGAGAAACTTTGCGATCTGCACCATCGCATCAGGAAGTTTATCTGGTCCTAGGAAGAGTATTGCAACAACAGAAATGATAAGTAACTCGGTAAAGCCTATTCCGAACATAGTCGACCTTTAAATTAATTGATGTATTCTAGCAAATTATCCTAAAAGGAGAGCCATATCAAAATTTTCTATTTACAGATTTGGGTTATGGTTAGCCTAGAATGTAGAGTGCCAACTCATCGCTAAGAAAGAAATTATCATTATAATAATGTGAACCTTTAAAGAGAAGTTTCTTTTCTTTACAAAGATTGTCAGCTTTTTCTATCATTTTTTCTGATAAAAGAGACTTTTGAACACCAATGCTGCTTCTTAAGCCTAAAAAGATCTTTTCTGTGAGTAATTCATCTTTACTGAGTGGTTCTTCTGTGATATTTAAAGGGGTAATGATATAAGACTCAATATTTGTTTGTGGATAATATCTGCTGTCTTTTAAAAAGCCTACAGCACCTGCACCAGCTCCTATATAATCTTCAAGTTTCCAATACCCTTTATTATGTCTGCTTTGGTAGCTTCCGAAGTTTGAGATCTCATAATGTGCAAATCCTCGTTTTTTGATCTCATCGGCTACAAAAAAAGCAAGATCTTCATTTTCTTGTCTCACTTCTGGAGTGCTTGAAAATTTGGTACCGTCTTCTATGGTAAGTTCATAGGCTGAAATATGGTCTATTGGTAAAGTAAAGGCTTCTTCTATATCATTTAGGAGCAGTTTTTGTGTATCCTCCTGATAGTTGTAGATGAGATCAAGTGAAAGGTGTTCAAACCCTATCTCTTTAGCATAGATGATAGCCTCTTTAGCCTGCTGGGGGCTGTGTGCTCTATTGAGTGCTTTGAGCTTGTTACTATCAAAGCTTTGTACACCAAAACTCACACGATTGACACCAAGACTTTTCATTCCTTTTAACCACTCTTTGGTAGCAGAGTTAGGGTTGGCTTCAGTCGTGATCTCTGCATCATCCTGTAGATAGGGTTTTAATAATTCGAAGATAGGTTTATAAAGTTCAGGGTCTACAGTAGAAGGTGTACCTCCTCCTATAAATAGTGTTTTGATCTGTTTCTTCCCCGTATTAAATCGTTTTAATTCAAAAGAGAGTTGTCTGTAAAGTGCTTGCATATACTCGCTACGGGTATCAAATTTATCGACATAAGAGTTGAAACTGCAATAGTGACATTTAGAATCACAATAAGGTATATGAAGATAGACTAACAAATTCAACCCCTTTTTTAATTATTTCTCACATCATATGAGCAAAGCCCACATGATATTCAGTCACTAAAGCTTCGCCTTTGGCGAGAAAGAGTTATTTTAACTCTTTTCAAATGGCTATAACCGTATTTTAGATAAAATCATATCAGAAAAAATATAATATTAGAAAAAAGCGACTAGTCGCGCGAGCATCCTGCTGAAGGAGACACAGCGTTAGCGTAGCAAAGGTGAACTTTGTTCATTTTGCGTTCTATAAATAAACGAGTAATATAATGCAAAACAAAAAGAGCTATAGGCCAAATGTTGCTGCAATTATACTCTCTTCCAAATATCCGGATAAGTGTGAGTTTTTTGTGGCACACCGAAGTGATATCAAAAATGCGTGGCAATTTCCTCAGGGGGGTATCGATGAGGGAGAAACACCTTATGATGCACTCCATAGGGAGTTGCTAGAGGAAATCGGCTGTAACGATGTAGAAGTTTTAGGAGAGTTCCCGGAGTGGATCACTTATGACTTCCCAAAAGTTGCAAGAGGAAAAGTGTATCCTTTTGACGGGCAAACCCAAAAGTATTTTTTGGTACGTCTTAAAGAAGAAGCAGTGATTGACTTACAAGCCTATGATATTCCAGAATTTGAAGAGTATGAGTTTGTAGCATATGAACAGTTATTTAAAAAGGTTACCTATTTTAAGCGTAGAGTATACCGTAGAGTGATCGATTATTTTATAGAAGAGGGTCTTATATAGATGTTAGTAGTACATAAGTATGGTGGTACAAGTGTTGGAGATGTGGAGCGTATAGAGAACGTAACCAATCGTGTGGCAAAAGCAAGAGAAACTGGTGATGATGTGGTTGTGGTTGTTTCAGCAATGAGTGGTGAGACCAATAAACTTATAGGATATGCAGAGTATTTTACTCAAACTCCTGCAAAAAAAGAGATGGATATGCTCTTGAGCTCAGGAGAAAGAGTGACAGCAGCACTGCTTGCTATCTCTCTACAATCTAGAGGTTATGATGCTGTAGCAATGACAGGTCGCGGGGCAGGTATTGTCACAGATGACACACATACCTATGCACGTATTGAGTCTATAGACCCAACCGCAATGCAAAATGCGATCAAAGAGGGAAAAATTGTTATTGTGGCAGGGTTTCAAGGGATCAATAAAAATGGTTCAGTGACCACGCTTGGTAGAGGTGGTTCAGACCTTTCAGCAGTTGCTTTAGCAGGTGCACTGAAAGCAGATCAGTGTGAAATTTACTCAGATGTAGATGGTATCTATACGACAGACCCTCGCATAGAACCCAATGCAAAGAAGCTTGATACTATCTCGTATGACGAGATGCTTGAACTCTCATCTTTAGGAGCAAAAGTATTGCAAAGCCGTTCAGTAGAATTGGCAAAAAAATTGAATGTTAAATTGTATGCTAAAAGTAGTTTTAGTGACAATGAAGGTACGCTTATCACAAAGGAGAGCAATAGTATGGAAGAAGTATTAGTAAGTGGTGTTGTCCTTGACAAAAACCAAGCAAGAGTGACACTAAGAGGTGTTTCAGATAGACCGGGTATCGCATCAGAGATCTTTACAATGTTGGCAGAAGCAAACATTAACGTTGATATGATCATCCAAAATATGGGAACTGATGGTTCAACGAACCTTGGGTTTACTGTACCACATAGCGATCATGAAGATGCAAAAAAACTGATGGTAGGTTTTGACCATGATATAGAAGGCATGGATTTTGATGAACATGTATGTAAAGTCTCAGTGGTAGGTGTAGGTATGAAGTCTCATTCTGGCGTAGCAGCTACAGCCTTTACTGTAATGGCTAAGAATAATATCAATATTCAAATGATCTCAACCTCTGAGATAAAAGTTTCTATGGTGATAGATGAGAAGTATGGAGAACTTGCTATTCGTACACTGCATGAAGCTTACGGGTTAGACAAATAGTATTATGCAACAGCTTTTAAAGTGGACACTCGAAACCATACGTGAAGAAGAGTCTTGCTTCTCATGGATGGAAGAGTATCGTTATGAGTGGGCTCCTCTTGTGAAGAGTGCCACCACTCAGGTGCTTGAGGGGAAAACTGTACTTGTTATTACAGATGAATCGCGTCAGTGGTTTGGTAAATATATTTTAAATGCTATCAATGATCTGCGCAAAAATAGACCGCTTTTACCTTTTTATCAGCTCACGGAGTCTTTTCCAAACTTGCAGGGTATTCGCTCTACTCAAGAGATACAAATGCTGGAAGATATGTTAGATATCTCTTATCCGAACGGATACTGTATTTGGTACATTGGCAGAGGGGATCATCCTTATACAAAATTAGCCTATAGAAATGATGATAACTTTTTATGGGTGATGGATGAAGAAGTGCAAAATAGCTTTGCATTACGTAGTTCAGACCCTCTTTTAGATATCAAACTTTTGCAGCTTTATAAACTTTTTGATATGACCATCTCAGCATCTCTTTTTGGTGATCTAGATCTAGAATCATGAGTATTGTATTAACAAGTCAAGTTATCATCACAAGTGACATAGAAGGTACGATAGCTAAACTTGAAGTGTCAAAAACAATGGAACGTTTTGTAAAGATAGTTAAAGAAGATACTTTTTTGGTGGAAGATGCGAAGCTTGCTATAGAAAAAGCATACATGGCAAGTGAAGAGACCACCGTCATTATCCTTGCAGCTAAAACATTTTCTCCTATAGTACAAAACAAACTCCTAAAAGTCATAGAAGAGCCTCCACCTAAAAAAGAGTTCATTATCCTCACAGCAAGCAAGTCGACGATACTGGATACCATACGTTCACGTCTACCTATCACGGTACTTAGTGAAGAGAGAGAAGAAGAGCTGTTAGGATTAGAATTGGGTCAACTCTCTTTGGCTACAGTGTATGAGTTTATACAAACCCATAAACGTACAGATGCTAAAGCGATGAAACTTCTAGTAGAACGCATCAGCAAAGAGGCTATCCGTTCACAAAGTTATGACTTAGATGAAAAAACCCTTACACTGTTTTCAAATGCATTTCTTGCACTGGATGTAGGATCTCCGCCTCAGTTTGTGTTAAATACATTGCTTCTAAAGCTTTTGGCACGTAAAAAACGATAAAATAGTTGTATTTATTTTTTTAGAAAAAAGAAAGAAAAAATCGTCGTTCCTCTCAAATCGCTTTGCTTACAAGGGTGTTCGGAACGATAAGGCACACTTTGTGTGATTTTATGAGGATATGATATGTACATTTATAAACTTGGAAATATTGTAGATAAAAAAGCAGCTCTCAAAGCCCTCGGTGTGGAGAGTGGTGGAGTAAGCATTATGGCAAAGAAGATGGAGCTTTTTTACTTTTTCATCAAAGACCTTAAAACTCCCGCAGCAAATATTCTCAAGCAAGATGCTTTGAGTATCGGTGCGGAACTCGCTGTTCCCGGTGGTGTAATACTCTGTGAGAAGTCTACATACGACTGCATACTTATAGGGACTAAAAAACATATGGAAATGCTTTCCCGTAAAGAGTTGGCACAGCCTTTTGGACTTAAAACTGTTGCTGCAGAACTTAAAAAATTCCTCTCAACGCCGAATTATCCGACACAGATCATGGGTGTGATCAATGCCAACGATGACAGTTTTTTTGAAGGCAGTAGATTTGTTGCAGATGATGCCGTTACTCAATGTGAAAATATGATAAAAGAGGGTGCATCCATTATTGACATCGGTGCAGTCTCTTCTCGTCCTGGAGCAGATGTGGTAAGTAAAGAGGAAGAGTTGGAACGGATGAAACCTATTTGTGACATGATCCATGCTGAAAAGTTATATAAAAAGGCTACTTTTTCTATAGATAGCTACACTCCAGACGTTATTGAGTATGCATTGAATAGAGGTTTCACGCTGATCAACGACATCACAGGCGCAAGTAATGATGACATTATCAAACTAGCTGTAAAGCATGAAGCTAAACTTTGCATCATGCATATGCAAGGTACACCACAAACGATGCAAAAAGATCCAACATATGATGATGTGATGGTTGAGGTAAGTAGATTTTTTGAAGAGCGTATCGCTAAGTGTGCAGCCTTAGGACTATCTAGAGAGAATATCATTCTTGACGTAGGTATCGGATTTGGAAAAACCTTAGAACATAATCTTACACTCATTAAAAACCTAACACACTTTGCGCACTTTGGATGTGAAGTGCTCATTGGTGCGAGTAGAAAATCCATGATAGATAAGATCATCCCTACACCCACAGAAGAACGTTTGCCAGGAACTTTGGCTATTCATTTGAAAGCCGTGGAGAATGGAGCTAGTATTGTCCGCTGTCATGATGTAAAAGAGCATCAGCAGGCTTTAACGGTTTTAAAAGCAGTGTTGTAAGGATGTGATGCGTACTTTAAAATGGATTTTTTTGCTTGTTATAGTCACTGTAATGGGACTTGTCTCTATAGACATATACATCTCAAAACATGCAGAAGCAGATCTTTATAATAACATTAAAAAAATCCCAGCAAAACAAGCTGTATTGTTACTCGGTACGGCAAAGTATATAGCTAAAGGTAAAAAAAACTACTTTTATATTTATCGTATACGAGCAGCCGTACAGCTTTTTAAATCAGGGAAAGTCAAAGCCATAGTAGTTTCTGGAGATAATGGTACGAAGTATTATGATGAGACAACAACAATGCAAAAAGATCTTATAAAAGCGGGGATACCGAGCAGGTACATTACCTTGGATTACGCAGGGTTTAGAACGCTGGATTCTGTAGTGAGGGCTGAAGCGATTTTTGACCTAAAAGACTATATAATCGTCTCTCAGAAATTTCATCTGGAACGTGCATTGTTCATAACCAAAGCCAAAGGGCAAAAAGTCATAGGTTTTACGGCTAAAGATATCCTGGGAACTGCTGCGGCATACAGAATGAAAGCCAGAGAGTATCTGGCTAGAGCAAAAGCTTTTTTAGATGTGTATATCTTGCATACCGAACCGAAGTTTTATGGAAAAAAAGAGAAAGTTAATTATAAAAAATGACAAACGAACAATACCAAGAAAAAATACAAATCCTTAAAAAATGGGCATATGCCTACTATGTGGAAGATAATCCCATCGCTACCGATGAAGAGTATGACAAGCTTTACCATGAAGTGTTGGACTATGAAACTGCACATCCTGATGAAGTAGTTGATGATTCTCCTACACAGCGTGTAGGGTATATAGATTCTGGAAAAATTTCACTACATAGTACGGCGACTATGAATGTTAATGCCTATGTTGTGCGGGCAGAATTTTCCAAAGCGAAGCATATCAAACGTATGTGGAGTATGGAAGATGTGTTTACTACAGATGAAGTGCAAGAGTGGCTGGACAGAACAGTAAAAAACGTAGGAGAATGTACGTATTTTTGTGAGCCTAAGTTCGATGGTGCGAGTATGAACCTGCTTTACGAAAATGGTAAACTTGTTCGTGCCATTACACGTGGCGACGGTGTTGTAGGTGAAGAGGTGACAGACAACGTGCGTACCATTCGTTCTGTGCCTCTTAGCATAGATTATGATGGACTCATCGAGATACGTGGTGAAGTGGTCATTCGTAAAGATGATTTTGAGGTTATCAACAAAGAGAGACTCGAAGAAGGTGAACAACCTTTTGCGAATCCTCGCAATGCCGCTGCAGGAAGTTTGAGACAATTAGACTCTTCTGTGACAGCTAAACGAAGGTTGGTCTTTTACCCTTGGGGTTTGGGTGAAAATAGTTTAGAACAGTCAAAACTCTCACAGAAGATGGATCTTATCTATGACTTAGGGTTTTTAGAGCCTCCACATGCTCAGGAGTGCAAGAGTATTGAAGAGATAGAGGCTTTTTACCATAAGCTTATTTCACTGCGTGATGAGATACCTGTGATGATGGATGGTATGGTACTTAAAGTGGATAATGTGAATTTGCAAGAAGATCTAGGCTACACCGTTAAAGTACCTAAATGGATGTGTGCCTATAAATTCCCTGCTGTAGAGAAAGTCACTAGAGTCAATGCCATTACCCTACAGGTAGGGAGAACGGGTGTTATTACCCCTGTAGCAGAAGTGGAACCCGTAGAAGTAGAAGGTGCCATCATAGCACGTGCAACACTACACAACTTTGACGAGATAGAACGTAAGGGCTTGATGATAGGTGACTCTGTCATACTCATACGCTCAGGTGATGTCATCCCTAAGATCACGAAAGTCTTGGATGAGAGACGTGATGGATCAGAGGTGACGATAGCAAGACCGACTGAATGTCCTACGTGTAACAGTGAAGTGTTAGATGAAGGTACACTCATCAAGTGTCAAAATTTGGATTGTCCAGACAGGGTTGTGAACTCCATCATACATTTTGCAAAAAAAAGCTGTATGAACATAGATGGACTTGGCTCTAAAATCGTTGAGATACTTGTTAAAGAAGAGAAGATTGAAGATATTTTAGGATTGTACCATTTGAAGTTTGAAGATTTAGAAGGGTTGGAAGGGTTTAAAGAAAAGCGTATCACTAAACTTTTACAAGCCATAGCTGACACAAAAGGTGTGCCTCTCTACAGACTCATCTCTGCAATGGGCATAGAGCATATCGGTGAAGTGGCAAGTAAGTCATTGGCTTTAGAATTTGGACTTGATATTGTTGATGCTACCTTTGAAGAAGTTGTAGCTATAGACGGCATAGGTGAAGAGATGGCAAACTCTCTGCTGGAGTTTATGAGAGTAAACTATGACTTTGTTTTAAAGCTTTTTGAAGAGATACAGCCCACAGTAGAAAAGAAAGTAGAAGCAGCCGAAAATCCTTTTAAAGGCAAAACAGTGGTACTGACAGGGTCTATGTCTGTAAGCCGTGGTGTAGTTAAAGAGATACTTGAAAAATTAGGTGCAAAAGTGAGTGGTTCTGTGAGTAAAAAGACAGACTTTGTTATCTACGGTGAAGATGCAGGGTCTAAGCTGACTAAGGCTGAAAGTTTGGGTGTGAATACACTTACTGAAGATGAGATGAGAGATTTTTTAAGATGACTGGATGTAAGAAATGCAACTAAAATTTATAGTACTTTTTTTATTATGGAGTTCATGGCTTTTTTCTGGAAATGTTGATGCTTTTGTCAAGGCTGCACGTACGCAAGTAGGGAAGACAGTAACCTATAATCCTGAATATGTTCGTTTAAAGTATCCTATGGGTGATATCAGTATAAGTAAGGGAGTGTGTACAGATGTTATTGTACGAGCACTTAGAGGTTTAAAGATAGATCTGCAAGAGCGCATTTTTAAAGATAAAAAACATTACCCGAAACGTTATAAAGGACTCTATTATACCGATAGACTTGATCACAATATTGACCACAGAAGAGTGAAAAACATACAAGCATATTTTCTTTCAAGAGGATATAGAGTACAAGGTGAGTTTAAAGCGGGTGACATTGTGGTATGGAAACTTCCCGGTAAGAAAAATTTAGATCATATAGGTATTTGTTCTGATAAAAAAAATGCTAAGGGAGAACCCCTTATTTTCCATAATATCAACGCAGGTGCAAAAGAAGAAGATGTGCTGAAAGCTTATAAAATTGTGGATCATTTTAGATTGTTTAAGAGGTAAAAGATGAGATTAGATAAATACTTGGTAGAAGAGGGTTACTTTGAGAGCCGTAATCGTGCACATGATGCGATAAAAGCCGGTAAAGTAAAAGTAAATGGGAAAGTGCCTAAAGTTTCGATGAAGATAGATGAAAACTCTTCTGTCGAAGTGGAAGATGAGAAGTTTTATGTGAGTCGTGCGGCTCGAAAGCTGGAGAACTTTTTAGCTGAGTATCCTATAGACTTTAAAGGGTTAAGAGCATTGGATATAGGTTCAAGTACAGGTGGTTTTGCCCAGATAGTGCTTGAAAATGATGTAGCAACACTGAGCTGTGTGGATGTAGGGAAAGACCAACTTCATATTTCATTGCGTAATGAGAAAAGACTCTCTTTACATGAAGAGACAGATATTCGTGACTTTGAAAGTGAAGAAGCTTTTGAGCTAGTAACTTGTGATGTCTCTTTCATCTCTATTTTACAGATCATTGAAGATATTGACAGGCTTGCAAAGGTCGGTGCAGATATTATCATACTTTACAAGCCACAGTTTGAAGTGGGTAAGGATGTCAAGCGTGACAGTAGAGGTGTAGTTCAGGATGTTGATGCTATCGCCAGACGAAAAGAAGCATTTGAAGCTGAAGCTAAGAAGTTAGGCTGGGAACTGAAATATCAGGCACTCTCACAAGTGACAGGTAAAGAGGGCAACCAAGAATATCTTTATTATTTCCAAAAAGTGTAGGGTGCGTTTGCTAACGCACCATGTAAGAAAATTTGTATACAATAAAAGTTCGCCGAAAGGTTTTTAATAAGGTGCGTTGGCAAACGCACCCTACAAGGGTAATCATTGAAATTAAATAATAACATTAAATCCATAGCCATAGGCTCTTTTGACGGCTTGCATATCGCTCATAAAACACTTATAAATAAAGTGGATGCACTTGTGATCATAGAACGAAATGGCGGGTACTTGACACCTGGATACAAACGTTCATTTTATACCGATAAACTTTGCTGTTTTTACCATTTTGATAAAGTGAAATCACTTAGCCCCGAAGCATTTGTAAATAAATTGAAAGTTGATTTTCCTTCTCTTGAAAAGATAGTTGTGGGCTATGACTTTCATTTTGGTAAAGGCAAAGCAGGCAATGCTGAGATGCTTCAGGCATTATGCGATAGAGAAGTGCTTGTTATAGATGAAGTAAGCATAGAGGGTATACCTGTTCACTCTCGTACTATCAAAGCATATTTGCGAGAAGGCAAAGTAGAGATGGCAAACAAGCTACTAGGCAGAAGATATACTATAGATGGGGAAGTGATCGCTGGACAGGGGCTTGGTAAAAAAGAGCTTGTTCCTACACTTAACCTTCATGTAGATCATTACCAACTTCCTTTAGAGGGTGTCTATGCTACACGAACCAAGATTGGGAATGAATGGCTAAGCTCTGTGAGTTTTTTAGGGCATCGTGTGACTACTGACGGCTCTTATGCTGTAGAGACGCATGTGATAGACAAAGATATCGGTGAAGTAAATGGTACTGTTATGATCGAGTTTGTTGCCTTTATACGTGGAAATCAGAAGTTTGATGGCTTGGATGCATTAAAAGAGCAGATAAAAGAGGATATTTCTCAAGCAAGAGTAATGTAAAATGAAAAAATTTCTAATTGCCTTAATCAAGTTACTATTGCTTGCCTATATAGCTTTTGGAATTTTATTTTTTATAAATCAAAGAGATCTTCTCTATGCACCAACTGATAAAATAAACCATGTATTTAATGAGATCATCTTCCATAATGACAAAGAATCTATCAATGTTATCGTAGTGAATGATAAAAAAGAGAAAGCCATACTCTACTTTGGAGGTAATGGGGACACAGTTGCACGAAGTGCTTTTGCCTTTGATAGATTTTTTCCTGAATATACAGTTTATCTTGTGAACTACAGAGGGTATGGTGGAAGCAGTGGTGAACCAAGTGAAAAAGCTATCTACTCTGATGCTCTCACTATTTTTGATCAAATCAAATCCAAACATAGTGATATTTCTGTACTTGGCCGAAGTTTAGGGAGTGGGGTGGCCACCTACTTAGCATCTAAAAGAGAGTTTAAAAAATTGGTATTGATCACACCGTATGATAGTGCACATAGTATGGCACAAGAGAGATTTCCTATGTATCCCATGTCGATACTGCTCAAGGATAAATATGATTCTGTTGCGAGAGCCAAAGGCATTGAATCAAAAACATTAATCTTGATCGCCGGGGATGATAATGTGATCCCAATGAAGCATACAAAGCAACTTATAGAAGCATTTCCAGTCTCGAAAGTGGAGGTGAAGATCATTGAAGGTGTTGGACATAACACTATATTGCATGATGAATGTTATTATCGTTTGTTGCAGGAGTTTCTGTAAGCTCATTATTCCCATACCAAGTAACTGACCGACAGAAGAGGGTATTTATAAGGCAAAACAAGCATACAATTAAGTTGATGGGTGTAAAATAGGAATCAATAAAGAAATAAACATAAAGAGAAAACAATGAAAAAAGTTCAATGTGATGTATTGGTTATCGGCGGTGGACCGGCTGGTGGTATAACGGCTATTACTGCTAAGGGACATAACCCAGAAAAAGAGATCCTTCTTATTCGTGAAGATAAAGAGCAGCTTGTACCTTGCGCCATACCTTATGTGTTTGGAGATATTCTGGGAAGTACCGAAAAAAATGTTGCTTCCTGCGCACCGGTGGAAAATACAGGTGTCACAACGATGGTTGGTGTTGTAAATGAGGTGAGTATTGAGAATAAAAAAGCCTATACAAAAGATACTCAGATCAGTTTTGATAAATTGGTGTTTGCTACCGGTTCAATACCCTTTGTCCATCCTGCAATGAGTGAAGCAACCAAACTTGAAGGAGTATTTACTGTACCCAAAAGCAAAATAAAGATTGACGAGCTTAAAGCATATGTTGATACGAAACAGCGGATCATCATTGTCGGTTCCGGGTTTATCGGGGTTGAAATTGGTCTGGAGTTTGCCAAATCGGGAAAAGAAGTCACGATCATTGATGGTGCAGAGCATATGTTCCATACTGCATTTGATGTAGAATTGGCAAGCCAGGCCGAAGAGCTGGCAAAAAAAGTCGGTATTACACTTGAACTCGGAAATTATGTCGATTCCATCGAAGAAGAGAACGGTATCGTAACGGGGGTGGAGCTCCGTGGAGGCAAAGTGATCACAAGTGAAGTCGTTATCCTGGCAACAGGTTATAAACCTGACACCGATCTGGCAAAAAAAGCAGGATTGAAACTTGCGCGATACAGCGGTATATGGGTAGATGAGTATATGCGTACCCGAAATCATGATATCTTTGCAGTTGGTGATTGTGCGGCAAGACGTGATTTCATTACTCGTGAACCCTCCAAGGTGATGCTCGCATCCACATCGGTTGCTGAAGCACGTGCAGCCGGCAGTTCGCTCTACAAACTTAAATATATCAAAGGCTTTAATGGTACGATAGCTATCTTTTCAACGATGATTCTGGATAGAGCTTTTGCATCTGCAGGCGTTACAGAAGTACAGGCCAAGATGCAGAACCTCGATATTGTTACGGGAACATTTGAAGGGATGAACCGTCATCCGGCCACAATCCCTGATGCTGTAAAACAATCTGTAAAACTCATCGCCATGAATCACAGTGGAAGGATCATCGGAGGGCAGATCGTCGGTGGCCCGGAAGTGGGAGAGTTGATCAATATTATCGGTCTACTCATTGAGGAAAAGGTTTCAGTTTATTCTCTGATGTCTCTTCAGGTCGCCACCCATCCACTCCTGACAGCAGCCCCAACCAACTATCCGATCGTCAAAGCGGCAGAGATCATCAGTAAAAAAATGGATTAAACTGTTGATGGAAGAGATTATTAATAGAAGGTGTAGTTACGGTAATGAATAAAGATAAAATCTTTACTGAGAAAATAGATAAGAAGTTCGAGTTTGACGAAGCTGTGGCTTCTGTTTTTGATGATATGCTTAGCCGTTCTGTACCTTTTTATGATGAGGTACGGAAATTGGTTATTTCATTGATATTGGCAGAGCAGACCGATGGTAAAAAAGTACTTGATCTTGGTTCTTCTACGGCAAAGTTTTTGCTCGACTTACATAGTAAGATGGAAACGAAGATGCAGCTTAAAGGCTTAGATAATTCTCAGGCTATGTTGGACAGAGCGGAACAAAAATGTCAGGCTTTTGGTGCGGATATAACATTGGAATTTGCAGATATGCTTACTTATGATTATGAGAATGAAGATGTTGTGGTCGCTAACTACACCCTGCAGTTTATCCGTCCTATGCAACGTTTGGAACTGGTAAAGAAGATTTATGACGGGATGAATGATGATGGAGTATTTATCTTCTCTGAGAAAGTTGTTTTTGATGACAAGAAACTTGATAAACAGATGATAGACATCTATTATGATTATAAAAAAGAGCAGGGCTACAGTGAATATGAGATAGCACAAAAGAGAGAAGCCTTGGAAAATGTACTCATCCCTTTTACTATAAAAGAAAATATACAGATGTGTAAAGATGCCGGTTTTAAAAATGTTGAGACTGTTTTTCAATGGGCAAACTTTGTGACTTTTGTTATCAAAAAGTAACTTTATTATTGTATGGCCCTAAAACACGGGTTGCATTCTTTAATATGAGTTATTCACAGCTTATTCACCATGTGAAAATACATATTTATTCTTAAATTTACCTCAAAATATGAAAATATTTTAAATATTTTTACTATATCTCTATTATCCATATTCTTTTCATACGTTTTAAGATATAATCTTGTCATTAATTTTCGGGCAACATATAAGCCCACTAAGGATGTGCCATGAAATGGACACCAAGTAGCTGGAGAAATTTTCCTATAAAGCAACAACCAACATATCAAGATCAAGAACTCCTTAAAAAAGTAGAAGAAAAGTTAAGTTCATACCCACCACTTATTTTTGCTGGTGAAGCAAGAAATCTTAAAGAGAAGCTAGCTAAAGCAGGAAGAGGTGAAGCTTTTTTACTCCAAGGTGGAGATTGTGCAGAGAGTTTTTCTGATTTTGATGCAAAAAGTATAAAGAACCTTTTTAAACTTATGCTTCAAATGAATATGATATTGATGTACAGTACAGGTAAACCAGTACTTAAAATAGGGCGTATCGCCGGACAGTTTGCAAAACCTAGATCTTCAGACTTTGAAGAGATAGATGGTGTTAAGTTGCCAAGTTACCGTGGAGATATCATCAACGGTATGGAGTTTACAGAAGAAGCAAGAGTGCCGAATCCTGAAAATATGCTCAAAGCGTATAACCAATCAGCAGCAACACTGAATCTTTTGCGTGCATTTTCAAGAGGTGGCTTAGCAGACTTAAACAGAGTGCATCAGTGGAATCTTGATTTTATCAAAGACAATCCACTGGGTAAACGCTATGACGAGTTGAGTACTAAGATAGATCATTCAATGAAATTTATGGCTGCGTGTGGACTTAACAGTGATACCATGCCTCAACTTCATCAAACTACAATGTATACTTCACATGAAGCATTGCTTTTGAACTATGAAGAGGCACTGACAAGACAAGATGCAGAGACTGGTGACTGGTATGATTGTTCAGCACATATGTTGTGGATAGGTGACAGAACAAGAGACCTTACGGAAGCACATATTGAGTACTTTAGAGGGATTCAAAACCCAATTGGTTGTAAAGTAGGACCAAGTATGGAAGAAGATGAGCTCATTGAGCTTATCGATGCACTTAATCCTGATAATGAAGAGGGTAGACTTAATCTTATCGTTCGTATGGGTGCGAGTGAGATCAAAAAGTATTTCCCTAAACTTCTTAAACGTGTACGAGATGAAGGTAGAAATGTCGTTTGGTCTTGTGACCCTATGCATGGAAATGTTGAGAAGAGTTCAAGTGGTTTTAAAACAAGAGATTTTGATAACATCTTGAGTGAAGTAGAACAGTTCTTTGCTATCCATAAAGAGATGGGAACAGTAGCTGCCGGTATCCACTTGGAGATGACGGGTAATGATGTAACAGAGTGTACGGGAAGTACATCATGTGCCATTACAGCAGAAGGACTTGCCAGTCGTTACCATACACAATGTGATCCAAGGCTCAATGCAAGCCAAGCTTTGGAGCTCTCATTTATGCTTTCAGATACGATTGCAGGAACTGATAAATAACTTTTTTTCAAATCCAAACTATGCAATAGTTTGGATTAAACTACTGTGAAGATATTTTTACTCTCTTCATGCTTGTAGTCCAACTCCATCTGATGAATATCCAAAATACTTTTTACAATATAAAGTCCTAAACCCAAACCTTTTTTAGAAGTATGGAAAGGCTTGAAGTAGTTTTCTAACGGCTCTTGAAGAGCTTCTCCTCTATTGATTATCTCTAATTTGTTTTTATCTATAACAACAGTAATATGTTTATCTATACTATATTTAATACCATTATCAAGTAAGTTTTTAATAACGAGGGTGAAAAGTTCAAAATCAACATCCAGTATATAATCCTCTTTGATCTCCGTAGTGATGAGATGTTTTGGATTTTCTATCATTAGCATATCAATACTGGCTTCAAGTAAGTCACTCATCTTGTAAGGTTTGATGGTAAGTTCAAAATTTTTAGAAGTGATCTTTTCAATTTTGGCAAACTCATCTATAAGAAGATTGAGCCTCTCAAAGATGCTGTGCATACGTGCTTTATTTTTCTCGTCATGGAGCATTTCACTGACCAAACGTCCTTTGGCTATAGGCGTTTTAAGTTCATGCATAATGGCACGTAAAAAAAGTTGACGTGATTGAAGTAGTTCTCGTATCATAGTAACAGCATGATCAAACTCATTGGCTACTTCGGCTATCTCATCTTGGTTATTACTTTTACACTCTATATCAAGGTTCCCTTGAGAGAATGTTTGTATCTTATCTTTGAGTTCAGACAGAGGCTTTAAACTTTTAATGATCCAGAGATAAAGAAGAATAATCAAGAGAAAAACAATTGAAAACACGATCACACGCTTGAGCGGATATTTCATTTTATTTTTGTTCTCAAGTATGAGTTGAAACCTGTCATTGTTGATAATGATGATACGTTTTAAATGATAGGTATCTACTGCATAGCGTTTGAGTTTCCCTTTGTCTTTAAAGTATCGTTCTATCTGAATTTTTTTACCCTTATCTGTAATAAGAGAGATGTTTTGTGCATCCAGATAGGCTTGGTCAATCTCACCGTGTTTGAGATAATACATATAAAGATAGTGTGACATTACTCTCTCTTGAGATGCAGTATGCTCCTCAAATTTGGCATGGTCATATTTAATAGATACAGTGAATAGTATAGAAAGAAGCAGTATGGTAATAAAAAAAACTAAATTAATTTTACTGCGTAGGGATGTAAATCCTGTCATACGAGTTTGTACCCTACACCACGTACTGCTTGGATACGTTTGTTGTCACCCAACTTTGTTCGTATTTTAGAGATTATCACATCAAGACTTTTCCCTTGTGAGTCTATACTCATGGTTCCTGATGTATTGATGATCTGTTCGCGTGACTGGGTCATTCCCTGATGTTTTACGAGTAAGGAAAGTACTTCATACTCTGCAGGTGTCAAGGAGAGTGCCTCACCTTTAAAGTAGATCGTATCCCCTTTTGTTTCAAAATCCCCTTGCGGTGCAGTTGCATCACTGTTTTGAGACTTAGAATAACGGCGAAGTAAAGAGGTGATACGTGCATACATCTCTTTGGGGTCATACGGTTTAGGTAAATAGTCATCTGCACCAAGTGCAAGCGCATCTACCTTATCGGTAATATCAGATCTGGCAGAGGAGATAATGATGGGAATATCATATTTCCGAACTATCTCTTCACATACTTCCAGCCCATCCATACCAGGTAGAGTAAGGTCAAGAATGAGAAGATCATATTTTTTTACACCCGCACTCAAGCCTAGGTAAGGATCCTCAAAGTTAGTTACTTTTATATCATATTGTGAGAGGTATTCGCTCAGAAGTTCTGCAAACTCCGGATCATCTTCGATCATAAGGATATTAATCATTATCTACCTTTTTATTGATATTCTATTTTAGTCACTAAAGGTTAATTGAAGTCAAATAAAGAGTTATAGTACAAAAGCCTTTTTCATATGAGGTTCGATCTCTTCAAAACTATATTGATGGTTTGTAAAATGCTCAAATGCTATGATCCCTTGATAAAGTAGCATATCACTACCATCTTTAGTGGGTTTACCATATGACTTTGCAAGCTTCAAAAAAGGTGTCTCTTTTCCATAAATGACATCAACACATGCCTTTGCTGTAGGGATAACTTGTTTTAGTATCTCTAGTGGTGCAGGGAGTGAATCATCTTCTAGTCCTGCTGAAGTCATATTTATAACTAAGTCATACTCTTTAGGTATAAAGTTCTCAAAGGTATAAGTCTCAAAGCCATCTTCTTTGAACTTCTTCAGACGACCTCCACTTCGGTTAAGCAGTATCACTTCATAGCCTTCATCTCTCAAGATACTGGAGGTAGATTGTGCTGTACCTCCCGCACCTAAAAAAAGTACAGTTTTAATATCTTTAAATTCAGAGATTGCTTTTAAAAACCCTGGTGCATCGGTATTGTACCCGTAGAGTTTTCCCTCTTTTTCAACTATGGTATTGACTGCACCTACCTTCTTGGCAAATGGGTCCAGTATATCACAGGCATTATAGGCATGTTCTTTATGTGGTACGGTAATGTTGATACCTTTGAGCCCGAGATCAAAAAAAGTTTTTTTGAGTGTTGCACCATCTTCTAATAAATAACGTGTATAACAGCCGTCAAACCCTAATCCCTGAAAGGAGAGATTATGCATAAGGGGTGATTTTGAATGTGAGACAGGGTTTCCAAAGATGGCAAAAAGTGCTTTGCTCATCTTTAGAGGCTTTCCATCTCTTTAAGCGTAGCAAGTAGAGCAGCAAGTTTGTTTTTTACTTCAAGGTACTCAAGCTCCGGTATGGAGTCAGCTACTACTCCTGCACCTGCTTGGAGGGTAATGCTGTCTGGTTTTATGAGAGAAGTGCGGATGGCAATGGCTGAGTCCATGTTTCCGTCAAAAGAGAAGTATCCCACTGATCCAGAGTAGAAACCACGTTTAAGTCCTTCAAATTCTGCTATGAGTTCCATAGCTTTGATCTTTGGTGCACCTGTCATCGTCCCTGCCGTAAAAGTTGCAGCGAAGAGGTCAAACATGTCTTTTCCTTCTTCCAGCAAGGCTTCAACATCAGAGACCATGTGCATGACGTGAGAGTATTTTTCTACACGCATCATATCAGTCACTTCTACGGTACCTGTTTGTGCAACACGGCCTACATCATTACGACCTAAGTCTATAAGCATAAGATGTTCTGCACACTCTTTAGGGTCAGCTAACATTTCAAGTTCAAGTTCTTTATCTCTTTTAGCATTTTTACCACGTTTACGTGTACCGGCGATAGGGCGAAGGAGTATCTCTCCTTCTGTAAGTCTTACCATTACTTCGGGAGAAGAACCACAGATAGAAAAATCTTCATAGTCTAGTAAGAAAAGGTAAGGGGAAGGATTTTTGGAACGTAAGACTCTATAGAAACTTAGAGGATCTATCTTTCCTTTCTGCGTATATCTGTTTGAAAGAAGGATTTGAAAGATGTCACCCGAACGGATACTCTCTTTAGACTCATCAACAAGTGTTTTAAATCGTTCTTCATCGATGCTGAAACTTCCTTCACCATCTAGTTCTACAGCTTTAAGTGACATAGGAGTGCAAGTATCATGTAAAATGTTTTCTATGGACTCCAGTCCGTTTTGCATAGAATCATCATTTAAAATGAGTGTAAGTTTTGCATTTTTATGAGAATAGGCAATGATGATCTTGGGACGTACAAGATCAAGGTCAGGTGTACCCAGTGGATCTAAAAGGTTGTCCATACTCTCTTCAAGTACTGGTTCAAATACTTTCACCATATCATAAGCAATGAAACCTATAAAACCATCTACAAAAGAGAAACCTACTTCTAAAGCTTTTTCTTTATGGGCTGCTTTGTCAACAGAGGCATAATAAGACTTCAAAAAGCTAAAAGGGTCTTCTTCTAAGGTTTTTCTAGTCCCTGTTGTATCGGTGTAGGTTGTTGTTTTATTTTTATAGCTTAGACGCTCTTGTGCTCCTATGGTAATGAAAGAGAAGTTTCCATCACTTGTATTGAGCACAGACTCAAAGAGCATAGTCACTTCATCCGGGAAAAGTGCTTTGATCTTTCCGTAAAGAGCGACAGGGGTCAGTTGGTCAAATAGAACTGTTTTATGCATAATGAAACTTACTTTTTAACCACAAAGGCACTTTTATTGATACGATCTCTTACTCTTACGAGAGCTGTATCAACAGATTTTCTATCTTTATATGGTCCGATAAGCAGTTTTTTTGTCCCAGAGCTTGTTGCAGGTGTGATCTTATAGTCAAAACCACTGTTTTTAATAATACTTAGGAAACGTGAGCTAGGTGTTTGTGTAAATGAACCTACTTGAATGTAGTATGTTTGTGATGCAGCAGGCTTTGGAGCTGGAATATTCACAGGTTTTCCGGTTGGACGTTCTTTGGCTTTCTCTATGATCTGTGTTGGAACAGATTTTACTACTTTTTTTATTTCTGCTTGCTTTGGCTCTTCTTTTTTCGGTTCTACTTTCTCTGCTGCTTCTTCGACTTTTTCAGTTACTTCAGGTCGCTTAGGTGCTTGAACAACTTCTTTTGTTATCTCCACTGTTTCTTTAGCAACTTCTTCTACTGGAGCAGGTGCATTAAGTGCATTTTCTATAATATTTGAAAGTTCTGGTTCTTTTTTTGCTGGTTTAGGTTCAGCAGCACTTTGCAGCGTAAGTTCAGGACTGACCAGCTCTGTGTTGTTCTCTTCAAAAGCAATTTTATCTGCATTCGGATCTTTGAGTATGATCTTTGTAAGGATGATCGCTACGATCAAAACAACGATGAGCAGTGCAACAATAGTTAAAAAACTCTTTGTTTTACTGTTTTTAGGTTCGATATTGTCGATGATGAGGTCATCTAAATTGTGATCATTCATAAGGGGAAATCTCCAAATATTATTTTGAAGTGATTATATCATATTTATATATATTAAAACTTTAGAGATACCCCTTTAGATTCCCAATCTTTTTTGATTAAGAATTGTATAAAGTACAGGTAGATAAAGTAGGTTTAGTACTGTTCCCCATGCAAGTCCAAATGCCAATGCTATCGCCATAGGTTGGAAAATGGCAGCTTGTCCTGTAGGGAAAAAGACAAGAGAAGAAAGCCCGATGAGTGTGGTTACGGAAGTGAGTACGATAGGCCTGAATCTTTTAGAAGCATAGAAGAAGATCTCCTCCATATTGTTTGCTTTTTTGAGATTCATTACCATGATAATACCATCGTTGATAACGACCCCGGAGAGACCAAGCATACCGATGATAGAAGGCATGGAGAGATTGATCCCCAGTGCAAAGTGGCCGATGAGTACACCCAAAAAGGCAAAAGGTATCACAGACATCATCATAAAAGTCTCTCTAAAAGAGTTGAAAAGATAGAGAAGTGAAAGCATGATGAGAAGCATTGCAACTCCACTGGCTGCCATCATGTCACTTTTAAGCTCTTTTTTCTTCTCCTCTTCTCCTTTGAGGATGATCTTTATACCGTCTTTTTTTGCTTCTTCCAAAATGGAGTCTATCTGCGCAAGTGTTTCGGTAGCGGTAATTTTTTTACTATCTACATTTGCATAGATATAAAAGTTTTTCTCCCCACTGTCTTTGATGATCTTTTCAAAAGATTTGATCACATTAAAGTGAACCACATCTTTGAGTGCAACAAATTGGTTATCATCAAGTTTGATCTGGAAGTTTTTGAGTACATTCAGAGAATCTTTTTGTACAGATCTTATTTTTAATTCCAGTAGGTCAGAGCTGTCAAAAGCAAATCCTATTTTTCTTTCCAGATAAAAATTAGAGAGGAGTATGCCTAGTTTTTGTTCACTTAAACCTAAAGATTCACCATAAGTATTGACTTGAAGTTTGATCTCATCCACACCAAAGTTCATGGCATCGTTGACAGAGACGATACCATCGATCTCACGAAGTGATTCTTTTATATTTTCAGCATAGTGAATCACTTTTTTATTGTCATCTGCAACGAGTCCTATTTTCAGATCCGACTTAATGGGACCTACTTTACGCTCAACAATGGCAAGGTCAGAAAGATTGAATCTCTCTTTATATTTTTGGGTTTCCAAAAAGTGACGCAACTCTTTTGCAATGATGACTGATTTATCTTCCCTTGTGCGCCCCTCTTCATCATAATAAAAACTAAGTGTAGGAGTAATGAACTTATCTACAAAGTTCTGTGCTTTGAGTTTTTGCAGTTCGATGGTGATCTGCCCCACATAAGGGTAAGTCTCAGAGTTCCCCGCAGAGTCTCTTCTCCAGCCTGAAACAGAACCTACATGTGAGATAAAGAACTGGTCTTTTCTCTCATAAAGATCTTTTTCGATGGCTTTAAGATATTCAATGGTCTCTTCTGTCTTGGTATTAACATTTGCCTTGAGTGTAATATTGATAGTGGTTGCGTCAAACTGAGGAAACATTTGGAACTTACTGGCTTTGATTCCTATCACAATAAGGAGTGGTACCAAGATGATAAAGAGGGTTAAAAAAGTCTTTTTGTATCGCATAAAAAAGTGGATGACCCAAGAGTAGAATCGATTGATACCTTCCCATGATGTGGTCTTTTGTTCTTTTTTTAAGACATGAGCAGCATGAATGGGTAAAAAGAGAAAAGATTCTATGAGAGAAGCTAAAACAAGTACAGAGACAGCGATAGGAATAAGTTTGATCACTTCTCCCATGGTCCCAGACATCATAAGGGCAGGGATGAATGCAAAGAGGGTAGTAAGTGAAGCGATGGTCACAGGCTTGAACATCTCTTTGGCTCCAAGGATCGCTGCCTCTTTTGGCTCCACACCTTCCTCAATATGTTGTTGGATATTTTCACTTACCACAATAGCATCATCAACAATGATTCCCAATGCAATGAGTACCCCGATGAGAGAGATCATATTGATGGAATACCCTGCTAGATAGAGATAGGAAGCACCCATCACAAAAGAAGTAGGAATACCCAAAGAGATGATAAAAGACATGCGTTTGTTGATCAAAAGTGACACTAATAACGAGATGAGGATCAAACCTAACAGAATATTTGAGATAACAATATTGAGACGGTCCTTGATCGCTTCTGACCGGTCGTCATGTATAGTGTAAGTAATGTTTTTATCTATTTGATTGAGGTTTTTAACCATTTTCCCGATTGCTTCTGAAAGCTCTAAAGCATTTCCAATACTACTTTGTTTCACGGAGACATCTACAGCATGTTTGGTATCGATAGAATACATGGTAGCTGTATCTTCATAGCGTTTGGAAACAGTAGCGATATCTTTGAGGTAGAGTGTTTTATCAAAAACTTTGATGCGACTTTGAAGCATTTTATCAGCATCTTTAGGACCATTATGGGTTGAGATAAAATAGTGCCCATTTTTACTATCTTCAATGGTACCTATAGGAAAGATGTAAGAGAGTCCGGATAGTGCAGTAACAACACTATTCTCATCTAGACCTAATGCTCGAATTTTTTCACTATGGAGACGGATATCATAATATTTGTCTGAATCACCAAAAATAGAGACTTCTGAAATGTTTTTCAGTATCGTGATTTTGTCTTTCAGTATATTGGCAGCCTCTATCAAAGCATCATGGGAGACTTTATCGGAGGAAACAGCAATACGCATAAGATCGCGTTTGATATCTAAAACCTTTACACTTGGCTCATCCATATCACTTGGAAGATATTGTTTGGTAAGGGTGATGGCATCTTTGACTTTATCAGCAGTATTGTATTTATCTACTCTTTTTTCAAGTTCTAGAATGATGTTGAATTTACCTGCAGAGATAACAGTTGCCATTTTGTCAATGCCATCTATATTTTTGAGTTCAGTCTCTATCTCTTTGACTGCCATTTTATCAAGCATATCGATGGAGGAGCCTGCATAGTATCCATTAACAGAAACCATATCAAGTTCAAAAGAGGGAAAGATCTCTTTAGGGGTTTTGGTATAAAGCACTACACCGGTTATAAAAACCAAGATAAAAAGAAAATAGTTCAGTCTGCTGTTATTGACAAAAAATCTTAATATATTTTCAAACATCTTTATCCATTTTTTATTTTAAAAGTTATTGTATCGTATATATGATAACGGATACGGATATATCATGAAGAACGTTTTGGAGTTGATGTTTTCTTTAATAGTTTTCATTATAAAACCTATATAGCACATTTTATAAGGTTTTATATACTTGGTTACATATTTATGGTCTCTAAACGTCGCTACAGCGATAAACGTTATAAAATATGTTAGATTATAAGGTTTTCATTTTCTTAATAATAACTCTTTACTATATTTTCAATTTCCTATCACATTATTGTTCAACCTTTAATGCAGACATAGCTTTTTTTCATTACCACTTATTATTATGGTATACTGAATGCAATCTCAAATACTCGATCTGTATTTGACTTCGTTTTTATAATCTTTTAAAAACTCTATAACTACACATAAAGCTTAGATCTACTCGAATTAACAGTAACAGATTTTTGTTAGGCTTTTTTTTCATGATACACTTTTATTCAAAACTGATGTCTACACCCTAGGGGCACTCACTATTAATATAAAAATAATCATAACACAAAATATACATTACACAGAAAAATAAAAAATAGACTTCAGGTCTTAAAAATTGGAGAAAAAATGGTTATATATACCGTAGGTACATTTGATTTATTACATGTCGGACATCTCGCTCTGTTGGAGTATTGTAAAACTTTAGGTGACACTGTAGCAGTTGGTGTTGCGTCAGATAAAGTTGTAAACTCTTATAAGCCACATGTACCTGTTATTGAGTTAGCACAGCGAGAAGAGATGCTAAAAGCCTTAAGTTGTGTTGATATCGTACGTCCATATCATGAACTTGAATATGTATCGGCTTGTAAAGAACTCAATGTAGATATCTTCGTAATAGGCGGAGACTGGGGAAATAAGCCTCACAATATTGAGGTAGAAGATTATTTAAAATCAATGGGGAAAAAGATTGTCCAAGTAGTTTATAATCCAAGAACTTCATCTACTAAAATAAAACAAAATGTCATAGCTCAGTTTCATAAGGGCAGAAGTATTGAAACGGCCATTATATAAAATGTCAGAAACAAATACTATGAAACAACCTAGCATTCTTTCTTATGTAAAAGATATACCAAACCTTTTATCACTTGCAGGATTAGCCTGTACCTTACTTGCTATTTATTACGCTATTTTAGGTATCTATTCTGTTGCGATGATCGGTATGGTTTGGGCTGTAGCTTTTGACTGGGCTGATGGACTAGTGGCACGAAAACTAAAAGGACGAACTGCTACTGATGCAAAGTTCGGTGGACAGCTTGATGTTCTTATTGACATAGTCAGTTATGGTGTAACCCCTGCTATTCTTCTTTTAAGTTATGGAAAGTTTGAACCACTATTTTTGATTGGGGCATTTATCATGTTGGCTGCGGCTGCCATACGATTGAGTTATTTTAGTACCTACGGCTTAGCTGGAGGAACAAAATACACTGGACTTGCGCTTGATAACAATAGTTTGATTTTAGTGTCTGTATTTTTGCTAGAGAATGTAGTGACTCATGGAACTTTTACAATCATTTTATATGGTTGTGGTGTAGGACTTGCATTACTCAATGTATCTGAGATAAAAACACCAAAACTTTCAGGAAACCCTAGAAATGTATATCTACTTGGGGCTTATACCTTAGGTATAACAGCTATCTATGGCTTACAACTTATATAAAATAATACATTATTAGAAAAAATCTTTTTTGCTTTGGAAACCTTATAAAATATATAACTTTATAAGGTTTTCATCACTCATTTAAAATACTTGAATGACGCTATAGCGATAAACATTATAAAATATGTTAGATTATAAGGTTTCGACGGATATTTTTTTATTCTATCGTTTTGGCTTTTGGAAGTACGTATAAGTTATAATAAGTAAAAAGGCTCAAAATGGATCATTATCTCTTTGCTTCAAAGATCAAAGATTTGACGTTATTGTACATAGAAGATGATTCTGAAATACAAGGTTATCTGGCTGAGTTTTTAGAACGTTATACTTCCAGCCTTCATCTTGCCCAAAGTGCAGAGAAGGGAAAAGAACTCTATGAAAAGATTCATCCGGATATCATTTTGTTAGATATCAACCTGCCTGGGAAAAGCGGTATAGACTTTGCCAAAGAACTTCGTAAACATGATCGTGATACGCGTATCATCATCTCTACAGCGTATACAGATAAGGAATTTTTATTGACCGCGGTAGAGTTGGAGTTGACACGCTACCTGGTTAAACCGGTCACGAGTATAGAGTTGATGGAGGCACTCAGTAAAGCTGCAGATGAGTACGTGGGTACAAATTTGTCTGAAGAGATTGACCTTGGAGAGGGATTTAGTTATGACCATGGGCGTAAAGTATTGCTTCATGAAGGTGAAGTTGTGACTTTACGCCGTAAAGAGATGCAGCTGTTGGAATTTTTTATCGCCCATGCAGAGCGTACACTCTCTTATGAAGCATTGCAGTATAAATTATGGACTGACAGTGTGATGACAAAGGATGCGGTACGCGCACAGATACGTAACTTACGTAAAAAAAGTCATCCTGGGCTCATCAAGAATATCTCTGCCATTGGCTATAGGCTCTATGCCAAGGAAAACATATGAGCGTATTAGCATCCATAGCCCATAAAGAGGGATTTTCTATTGAGTCCACAGCAACACTCAGTGATGCTATGGCATGCATGTTGGAAAACAAAAATGGATCTGTTGTACTCCTTGAGAATGGACGACCAATAGGTATGGTAACAGAGGGTTTGGTTCTTGCATTACTTGGAGAGCTGACAGACTTTACGCAGCCGGTTATGCCGTTGGCAACAACACCGGTGATCACGGCAAATCAGAACCGGCCTGTTGAATCTGCATTTGATCTGGTAGTCACTAATAATATTCGCCGTTTGGTGCTGGTCGATGATGAGGGGCAATATAGCGGTATGATATTGCAAGAGGATCTCTTTGGCTTTTTAGAAGAAGATGTGTATAAAGTTGATCTTAAAGTTGTTGATTTGTTGGCACATGACGTGAGCGTGATCTCTGTAGAACAGGGAAAAACGTTGCATGATGTACTGGAAGTAATGCGTCAAGCAAGAATAGGTTCTGTAATAGTTACAGATGCTACAGGTGAGGCGGCGGGTATCGTGACAGAGAAAGATATCCTTTCTGCAGGATATCATGGAGTGGATCTTACCGGGCATATAGAGACACTGATGTCCTCCCCTGTTTTGGCAGTTTCAACCCAAGATGCTATTACAGAGGTCATCGCAATCATGCGTCGTACCAATATCAGACGGGTCTTGGTACGCGAAGTAGATGGATCTATGCGGGCACTGTTAACCAATCGAGATATATTTAAGCACATTAAGGGAAATGTTGCGAGGATGCTAGAGATCAAGCTGCGTCATGCCAAAGAGATCATGGATCTTCTCCCTGAAGCGATCATAGAAATATTTGACGTGCCGGGTCATCAGGTGATACACTGGATGAACCGTAAGGCAAGAGAACATTTTGGAGAGGGCTTACTGGAGCAGTCACCCCAAGCACTTTTGGGAGAAACTTGGACAAGTCTCTATGGAGCACTTGAGAAGAATTGGCAAATAGAGAACTTTTCGGCTGTAGTGGGTGGACGGAACTTTGAATTTTCCGGGACACTTTCGAAAAATATCAACAGTCGTTATGTCAAGCTCATCGCTAAAGATGTCACTGAACATGAGATGATGAAACAACAGCTTCAGGACGAGGTCAGCGAAGAGATACACTTACGTCAAGAGCAGGAGTATCTGATGATGCAGCAGTCAAGACTGGCATCTATGGGTGAGATGATAGGACATATCGCCCATCAGTGGCGACAGCCTCTGGCGCAACTTGGCGGTATTTTTATGAACCTGGAGTCAGCTCAGGCATTTGGCGAACTTGATGAAGCCTATCTACAAAAAAAGATCACACACGGCAATGAGATGATCAAGTATATGTCACAGACTATTGATGACTTCAGGCTTTTTTTTACACCCAATGAAAGTGTAGAGCGTTTTGATGTTGTCTTAGCATTGCGTCAGGCGATCAATATCGTTTCAGCAGGGTTGGATTATCACCATATCGAAGTGAAGTTGGATGCAAAGCTGGGAGATTTTTTTGCAAAAGAGTCTGCCAGTGAGTTCGCACAGGTTCTTTTAAATCTACTAAATAATGCTAAAGATGCACTATCGGAAACCCGTAGTTCAAATAGATATATCCATATCTCTTTATCACAGGAGAATAATGAAAATGTTCTTGTTTTTTGTGATAATGGCGGGGGGATAGAGTCAGCTGTTTTACCGGAGATATTCAAGCCTTATATCAGTACCAAATCCCAAAAAGGCGGGACGGGTATAGGACTCTACATGTCACAGCTCATCATGGAACAAAAGCTAAGAGGAAGTATAGATGTTCAAAATGATGAAAAAGGAGCATGTTTTACGCTACGTTTTCCTTCAGCTTAAGAAAATTATAAATTTTTCAAATATTTCACAACTCTTACATTTCTCTTCAGTACAATGTTCTCAGCGTGATACTTCGTATTGGAATCACGCATTATATACTTGGGAATCCATTCCTCCTGGATTCCCAAAAATAAAGAAGAAAAATGAAAAAAAAGATAGAACAGGTCAGGGTACTCCTTGATGCCTTGCCTTACATAAAACGTTATAGTGACGAGATCTTTGTTATAAAGTATGGTGGATCGGCACAGACTTCTCCTGAACTGAAAGAAAAATTTGCACGTGATATTGTACTGATGTACCTTGTGGGTATTAAGCCGGTCATCGTACATGGAGGCGGTCCTGCTATCGGAGAGATGCTTGAGAGACTTAAGATAGATACCCACTTCATAGATGGTCTGAGAGTTACGGATGAGAAGGTAATGGAAGTCGTGGAAATGATACTCTCTGGCAGCATCAACAAAGAGATCACTGCACTGTTAAACGAATACGGAGCGCATGCACTTGGTGTAAGCGGTAAAGATGCTTCTATGCTCAAAGCCAAGCCTATAGATATAGAGAAGTACGGCTATGTTGGTGACATCACCGAGGTAGACCCAAAGGTCATCAACAATTTACTTGCTGAGAAGTTCATCCCGGTCATCGCTCCTATTGCAACAGGTCAGATGAGTGGGCATCCGGGATTCAATGTCAATGCTGACATTGCTGCGGGGCATATCGCGGCAAGTCTGAAAGCACGTAAGATCATCTTTATGACAGATACACCAGGTGTCATGAATAATGATGAGGAGATCATACATACACTCAATGAAGGTCAGATCGATATGCTCAAAGCCAAAGGGACTATCGCCGGAGGTATGATCCCCAAAGTGGATACCTGTTTAAATGCAGTCAATGGTGGTGTAAATAAGGCACATATCATTGATGGACGTATTGAACATGCTTTACTGCTGGAAGTATTTACCAGTGAAGGTGTAGGAACAGTGATAAAATTATGAGTCAGTTACAAAATATAAAAATGCCGGTTTCGCCTCTGCTATTGAAGCAATGCGAAGCAATCATTGAAGGGGAGTTGGAAAATTTGAAAAAACTTTCTCGCGCACTGGAAGTGATAGAGCAGATGGAACTTTATACGGAGCAGTATGACGATTTTAAGTCTTACTGTCAGGATCGTTGGAAGACGGTCGGAGACCTTGGTTGCCAAGGTAAATTAACACTTAATCTAATTACAAAGGACAATAAATGAACTACCCAAAATTTCCTGAAGACTGCAAGTCTTTACTAAGCAAACATCTTACACCTGAAGTCTTTGAAGAGCTTAAAGATAAAAAGACATCAAACGGATTTACATTAGAACAAGCGATCAATTCCGGTGTACAGAACTTAGACAGCGGAATCGGTGTTTATGCGGGTGATAAAGAGTCTTATAGTGTTTTTGGTCCACTTTTAGACCCTATCATCGAAGAGTATCATGGATTCACTAAAGATGATTCACACCAAAGTAACATGAATCCAGATGATCTTAATGCACCAAACCCTGATCCGGAAGGAAAGTTCATCGTTTCAACTAGAATAAGAGTAGGACGTAATATGGACAATATGCCTTTAGGACCGGCAATCTCAAAAGAACAACGTGACCAAGTGGAGTTTAGTGTTGTTGAAGGACTCAATACACTTGAAGGCGAACTATCAGGAACTTACTTTCCATTACTTGGTATGTCCAAAGAAGTTCAAGATGATTTGATCAAAGATCACTTCTTGTTTAAAGAGGGTGACCGTTTCCTTGATGCAGTTGGACTAAACCGTAACTGGCCAGAGGGTAGAGGAATTTATCACAACAATAACAAAACCTTCCTGGTATGGGTCAATGAAGAGGATCAGCTTCGTATCATCTCTATGCAGCAAGGTGGGGACATTAAAGAGGTCTTTACACGTTTGGTTAGTGCGATCAAAAGCATCGAGACAAAAGTGCCGTTCTCTTACAGTCATCACTTAGGGTTTATCACAAGTTGTCCTACGAACCTTGGAACTGCGATGAGAGCAAGTGTGCATATCGCACTGCCAAAACTTGCAGAAGATATGGATCTGTTCAAAGCGATCACTGACAAGTACCATTTACAGATCCGTGGTATTCATGGTGAGCACTCAGAGAGTGAAGGCGGTGTTTATGACATCAGTAACCGTCGTAGATTAGGTATTACTGAAGTTGAAGCCGTACAAGATATGTATGATGGTGTGGTCGCACTCATCGCTGCAGAAAAAGCATTAAGTTAAAGTATCAAAATAACTTCTTATCTTTTGTGCTATAGTTTTAGGCATGAACATAAAAAGGATTTACATTGGATTTAAAAAAAGGAATTTACCAGCATTATAAGGGGAAGTATTATGAGGTGCTACAGTTGGCACGTCATTCTGAAACTGAAGAGTGGATGGTCGTCTATAAGACGCTTTATGATGAAGAAAGTATTTGGGTAAGACCCTATAAGATGTTTACAGAACATGTAAGTATTAAAGGGAAAGATGTAAAACGTTTTGCTTTTGTCGGAAGGGGGTAGCAATACCTAAATTGGCAGCAATTAGAGATGATGCACAAATAACTCAAAAAGTAGCCTTGTATTGGGGATGAGTCTGCAAGCTATACAGCTACAGATACAAGTGCTACACAAAATGAGAATTGGCATGGGTCATGTATATCAGTGAACGATAATGAATTGACAGTTAAACCTAATGAAACATCACTTATTTGTATGAAATCCCAAAAAGTAGTTGATAAAGGTATGAATTAATGGATTTAAAGATATTAGAGCAGCGGGCTAAAGCGTTTGATCACCTGTTTGATGCCGTCTTGGTGACTGATATGCAAGGAATCATCACTGACTGGAATATTGGTGCTGAAGTGTTGTATGGCTATACAAAGGAAGAAGCCATTGGGTAGCCTGCTTGTATAGTTCATGTCCCTGAAGATGTTGATCGTATTACTACATTAATCATCTCATCGGTAGAAAAATTTGGGAAAGGGAATGGTGAATTCAGGTTCTTGCATAAAGATGGTCATATTGGTTGGCTTGAGTCAATGTGTGTTCCTCTTATTGATGACAACAACCAGGTGATCGGTACATTAGGTATTAACAGGGATATTACTGCTCGTATTGAAGAGACTAGACGACTTCATGACAGAGCACATTATGATGAACTTACACAACTTCCAAATCGTTATCTGGCACTTGATCGTCTTAAGCATCTAATAGAACAATCTAAACGTAATAAGAGTACGTTTGCGCTGTTTTATATCGATTTGGATAAGTTCAAGACCATTAATGACACCAAAGGGCATGTATTTGGAGATAAGGTCTTAAAAGAGACTGCATCGCGTCTCTCCCAATCGATTCGTAATATAGATACAATCGCAAGAATAGGTGGAGATGAGTTTATTCTTCTATTAGAAAACACTTCAGATATAGATGATATATCAAAAATGGCTGAGACACTTATCAAAGAAGTATCCGAACCTTGTAGTATTGATGGTGAAGAGTTCCAGATCAGTTGCAGTATTGGAATAGCTACCTATCCTGAGAATGGCACTACCACAGGTGCTTTACTATTAAATGCCGATACAAGTATGTATAAAGCCAAGCGAAAAGAGCGTGGTACTTACTATTTTTAAAAACATAACTTCTAATCTGAATGATTTTCCAAAACCTTATAAAATAGAGCCACTTGCAGATT
>CBFCXZ010000011.1:0-55546 GCA_965602275.1 uncultured bacterium | reverse complement strand
CTTAATAACCCCTCTTTTTTACTAATCTGCAAGTGGCTCTATTTTATAAGGTTTTTTACTGTCGTAATTCAAATCTTTCTCTCGAAACCAATTTATTTTTTCAAACCTTCACATAATCGTTTTTCTTGATTCCAATTTCCATGTTTTGATAAACATTTTATTTCTTCTATAGATATATTATTGTCTGTTACACAAAATCCTTTAGGATAATTCCAAGCACCACTTCTATCAAGACATTTGTCAATTTCTAATTGATTATCTATGATGTTATAAATAATAACACTAAAAAACATAACTATAAATACCGATGCAATTTTGTATTTTTTTAAAAATAAAAATAGCACAACAAAAAAGGAACTGAAAGCCATTAATGCATTGAGAATTAATCCAGCTACTCTAATATCTTCATCTTTAATGTGAGTATCATATCTCCCAACTTGAAATGCAAAAATGGAAGAAATAAATATAAATATAAAAAAAGCAATTAAAATATATAAGCCTAATTTTTTCATGATCTTCCTTTTATTATGTAGAAATTATAACAAAATGAAAACCTGATAAAGTTATATATTTTATGAGGTTTTTAGAACAAGACATTTTCGATATACTCTTAATGATGCTGAAAAACATAAAAGGGGCAAGAAGAAATGAAAAAAATACTATTCGGATTATCAATACTCACGCTATTACTATTGGGGAATAGTAGAGATAGCCCTCCATCACCTGCACCAATAACAGTAAATATAATAGGAACTTGGAATTATACAGTATTTACTAAAAACAGTATTTGTGATAGCTTGATAATAGAAGGGACGAGAATCATTGAGCCATTCAAAGGAGACAGAACAAAAATTGGTGATACTATTATAGATGGTGAGATCTTTAAAGTAGATAGCAATAAAAACTGTTATGTTGACTCTATTTATAAAGTATCTACAAAAACTTCAGGATTACCTAGTACTGGTACACGTGATGACTATTTAAATATTATTCGTGAAGTGACTGCTGGTGATAATACAATTAAATCTATAAGTGTTGATATTTTTAATGAGTATAAAATTCAAGACTCCATAGAATATAAAAATGGAAATATTATTACCTCCATAATGACACGATAAAACAAAAAGCACTCATTCTCCACTTTTTATTCCTCAATGTAAATATATATCCTGATTAACATAATTTATCAAAATATTTTCAAAATCTTATAATCTAATATAGAATATAAGGCTTGTAGATATAGCGTCATTCAACAGTTTTAGATCAGGATTAGTAACCTTATAAATTTATATATTGGTTTTAGATAATAGTTATGGTAGGTAGGTAGATCTTATTATAATGCCACTATTTTGTTTTACTTTTTTCATCTTCAAGTAGTTTATCTAGAAGTTTTTTAGCATCTTCCGATGTTTTACTCTTTTCCACTAACTGTGCCTTAATAATGGAATGTACCCTTGCAAGAGAAAGGAAAGACCATTGTGCAGATCCTTTTATCAAAATAGAAATAGTATTTTCTTCACCATTATTCTTAACGAGAATTGCCTCATTGAGGATACGTTCAGGCACTTTCTCGTTTCCAGTAGCAAAAAAATAGCCCCATAAAAAATCAAGTACTGCAGGATGATTTATTGGTATTGTTAAAGGATTTGGAGGAGTTTCACTGAGAAGGCGATCAATATTTTGCTTAGGCATATTAAAAGGTCGTTGAAGCAAACGCTTTTGACAGGGCTCTGTAGAACAAAACCATAGAGCATCGAGAATTATTTGTGGAGCAATAGAACTTTGTACTGTTTGTCCTTGATATTTCATTTTTACAGTGACATTAACATCATTAGAGGACTCAATGATAGCTTCAATATATTCAGGGTGCTTCTGCATCACTCCACCTACTATTGAAATGAATTGCCCACGATTCTTTGGGTCCTTAAACTGCTCTTCATGACAAGCAAATATTGGAAGTATATTACTGGCAAGTTCTTTTGAAGGTTGCAGATAAAATGATTGAATATTATATGATTTGTTCCCTTCACATATATCCTCAGCAGCCGTTAATGGAACAAAAATAATAGTTAAGACATATAAAATGTGCTTCAAACTCATGATCTTCATATTACCCCTTTTTTATGTATCTAATTAATCAATAAGCATTATATGTAAATAGTCTTGAGTTTTTCCAAAATGAATAATTATAAGAGCAGATACCGCATGAAAATCAAAACCTTATAATCTAACATATTTTATAAGGTTATCCGCTGTAGCGATGTTTAGAGACCATTAATACATACTCAAAAATACAAAACCTTATAAAATAGTCTATATAGAATATTTTATAATGAAAAGTACAGCCATTAAGCGAATGCAAATTCAATGCCAAACGATCCATAAAAGTTTGACTCTCAAACAAAATTTAGATAAAATTGTCAATATATTGTACAAAAGGATTTTTCATGCAAGCTGTAAACTACTCCCACGCAAGAAACAACCTCAAATCTATCATAGATAATGTCTGTGATAACAATGAAGCATACATCATCACAACTAAAAATGGTAACATAGTTATGATGTTATCACTTGATGAGTATAATCGTTCACATACTCAACTTAAGAAAGATGTTAAGGCATCGCTGGAACAATTAGAAAAATGTGAAACTGCTAACAGAGATGAAGCGTTTCAAAGAGCAAAACTTGCATATGATGTCTAAAATTCAATAATGAAAAATATATTCCTTGCACCCATCAAAGGGTATCAATACATTTCAAAAATGCTCCCTGCAAACTGTCGATATTATCCTACATGTTCTGAGTATGCCAAGTGGCAGTTTGAGTTTAATGCTCCGCATAAAGCATTACTTGCAAGCTCTTTACGTATCTTACGCTGCAATCAGCTTTTTGATGGGGGGATTGATTATCCAGTAGTGACGTATGTGCCGCCAAAGCTTCTGAACTTGCTTGATTTTAATAGACTTTGTGGCAAAATAGAAATACTTTATTGGTTCGTACCTAAAGATGCCAATCATTCACAATATTATATTTTAAAGGATTTTAATGCCATTAACGCCTCCAGTGGTTCTTGATGCCCCACTTGATATGCACCTTCACCTCAGAGATGGAGAAATGTTAGAAAATATTGCCAAAGGCTCTGCCCATACTTTTTCAGGGGCTATTATCATGCCCAACCTTGTACCTCCTGTAAGCACTAAAGAAGAAGTCGTTGCCTACAAAGAGCGTATTATGAAAGCTATAGGTAATGAAAACTTCACCCCCTATATGACACTCTTTTTTAAGCCTAGCTACGACAAAGCTTTTTTAGAGTCTGTACGTGATGAGATCACGGCGATCAAACTTTACCCTGCAGGTATTACTACAAACTCTGAAGGTGGTGTAAGCGGTTTTGATGTAGAAGAGTTACGCCCTGCACTCTCCGCGATGAGTGAACTGAACATCCCCCTTTGTGTGCATGGAGAAACCAACGGCTTTGTCATGGACAGAGAAGCAGAATTTGTCTCTATCTATGAAAAACTGGCATCTGCGTTTCCTAAACTTAAGATCATTATGGAACATATTACTACAAAAGAGAGTGTAGCAGCGCTTGATAAATTTGAAAATCTTTATGCAACGATCACCGTACACCACCTACTCATTACACTTGATGATGTTGCCGGCGGTATGCTTCAACCACATCTCTTTTGTAAACCTATCGCCAAACGTCCGGAAGATCGAGAAGCACTGCTTAAAGTAGCCCTGGAAGCACATCCTAAAGTGATGTTTGGGTCAGACTCAGCACCTCACCCAAAACATGCTAAAGAAGCCTGTGGCTGTGCTGCCGGTGTCTTTACCGCTCCTATAGCTTTACAAGTACTCACTGAACTTTTTGAGACAAATAATGCTCCTCTTGAAAATCTGCAAGCCTTTATCTCTGGAAATGCACAAAATATTTATGGGGTAACCCCTATAGCTAAAAAGGTGACTTTAGAGAAAAAAAGTTTTAAAGTTCCTGCTGAGTATAATGGAGTTGTATCTATGTATGCCGGTGAGGAGATAGCTTATTCCATCAGAGATATTACGAATGGATAATCGTCTTCATGAGTTCGAGAAAGGACATGAAGCCTTTCAAAAAGTTAAATTCAATCAGAGTAAAGAGCGTTTTAAAAAACTTGTCTCTGAGGGACAAAACCCTAAAGCACTTTTCATAGGATGCAGTGATTCCAGAGTCATGCCTGCTATGATCACAGGAAGTAAAGCCGGAGATCTGTTTATCGTAAGGAATATTGGAAACTTTGTTGCACCCTTTAAACCAAATGCGGACTATCACGCTACTGCTTCAGCCATAGAGTACGCTGTAAGTATTTTAGAAGTTTCTGACATTATTGTTTGTGGGCATTCGCACTGTGGTGCGATTGAAGCACTCTATAAAGATATCAAACCAACAGCAGAAAATATTCATACTGTTAAATGGCTTGAGTTAGGTCAGGAAGCAAAAAAAGTAGCCCTGCTCGCTTATAAGAATAATGACAGAGAGAAGATGCTTCGCTATACAGAAAAAATTTCTGTAGTTTATCAGCTTGATAATCTATTGACCTATCCCGGTGTCAAAAGAAGAGTTGAAGAAGGAACACTTTTCCTTCATGGCTGGCACTACCATATGGAACATGGCGATATAGAATATTATGATGATGAAAATTATGAATTTAAGCCACTTAGTCAAAAGTAATGATAAAGTATAATAAATTATAAAGTAATAAATATTTTATTTCTGAGTCAAAGGTGAAGCTTTTACAAGAAATCATTTAGTGATTTACTGCATAAGGCTTTAGTCAAAAGTGAGAGGAATTGGATAGGAGCTTTACTTCTATTCAAGAAGAAAACAATAAAAAAGGAGAGTGAATGATCGCAAATAGTATTGAAGAACTCATAGGAAATACCCCGTTAGTGAAAATTAATTCGCTTTCAAATGAGACAGGTGCTACCATCTTAGGTAAATGTGAATTTATGAATCCTACATCTTCGGTTAAAGATAGAATTGCATTTAATATGATCAACGAAGCAATGAAGACGGGAAAGATAACTAAAAGTACCACCATCATAGAACCAACAAGTGGTAATACCGGCATAGGACTTGCTGCAGTTTGTGCATCTAAAGGACTTAAACTTATCCTTACCATGCCAGACTCAATGAGTATTGAGAGGCGAAAATTACTTACTTATTTGGGTGCAGAGCTTGTACTTACTCCTGCAGTCAAAGGGATGAATGGTGCCATAGAAAAAGCAAATGTCCTAGTGCATGAACTTGATAATGCCATAGTATTACAACAATTTCAAAATCCGGACAATCCTGATATCCATAGAAAAACCACTGCTATTGAGATACTTAAAGATACAAATAATCACTTAGATATTTTTGTTGCAGCAGTAGGCACAGGAGGTACACTTACAGGTACTTCTGAAGTACTTAAAGAGAAACTTCCTTCCCTGTTATCCATCGCAGTAGAACCAAAAAATTCTGCCGTATTATCCGGTGGATCTCCAGGTCCACACAAGATCCAAGGTATCGGTGCAGGTTTTATTCCAGATATTCTCGATACGACAATCTATGATGAAACGATTTCTGTTAGTGATGATGATGCTTTTGCTATGGCACAAAAAGTGGCAAAAGAGGAAGGTTTGCTTGTAGGTATCTCAGCAGGTGCAAATCTTCATGCAGCCTACCTCGTTGCTTCAAGACCTGAGAACAAAGGTAAAACAATCGTTACGATCCTTTGCGATACGGCAGAGCGTTATCTCTCTACTGAACTTTTTGATACATAAGTTTTTCAGATGCAAAATACTTCAACACTTCTTTTAGAAACCATCAAAATAGAAGATGGGGAAGTATTTAATCTCTCCTACCATCAAGCACGTTGTGATGAGAGTAGAAAAGCACTGTTTAATTCAACAGATAGACTGGATCTATCTTCTCTTATACAAGCACCACCTAAAGGACTCTATCGCTGTCGTATTCTTTATGATGAGAAGATACACTCCATAGAGTACATCCCTTATATGCCCAAAGAGATACATACACTCAAGATCGTCTCTTCAGATCTTAAGTATGATCACAAATATGCTAACCGTGATGCCCTGAACAAACTACTTCAAACACATACTGATGCAGATGATATACTCATTGAAAAGCACGGGTATCTCACCGATACAACGATCGCAAATATTGCTTTTTATGATGGAAAACAGTGGTTCACTCCTGAGAAACCTTTGTTAAAAGGTACGATGAGAGCAAAATTGTTGGATGAAGGATTTCTGCATACCAGAAAGATAAAAAAAGAGGAAATAACGGACTACACACACGTTGCTTTAATGAATGCTATGATAGGATTTAAAATTATTAATTCTATTAACATAATTTAATGCAACTAGTTGCATGAGCTAACTGCTGAAGTTGTCACAGTGACAACGTAGTTTTTGGGCTTTGCTCAAAAACGTTCTTTAGCAAATAATGCTATGATAGGATTTAAAATTCTAAACAATTTCACAATTCAAAAATAAGAAATATTATAAAGGGAAAATAATGACCATTAACCTTTTTCAAACTCCAGAATACAGAACGCTTATGGAAGAACATATAGAAAAAACCATTGGTTATCTGTTTAATAAAAATCAAGAGTTTGCACTTGCCTGTGAAATAAAACATGTACATTTCAACCCTGAACTTCCCTCGAGTATTAAAGAAGCTTTTAATGATACTGTTTTGTTTGTTTTAAGTGGCTACACCTATGAAACTGCAAAGCTTGATACGGGATATTTTTCTTTTGAAGCGGGGTTTGGATCTGAGAATTTTGGCTCAACAGTAACAGTCCCACTGCTTGCGATCAAACAACTGTTTGTTGGGGATCATCCCATTGTCTTGAATCTTGCGCAACCTATAGATAAAGAGCAGGTTTCTAAAAAGAGTTCTATGGAAGCCCTACTTAATAACCCTGAGAATAAAAAGCTTCTTAAGAAAAAGAAGCCTTAGTCTCTCTTAGCATTGTCCTGCTAAGATGTAATCTACCACATTGTCTACATAGGCATTGTGTTTATTCTCTTTGGAGTAAACGATATAAAACTTACGAATCATTGTATATCCTCTAAGTCTTGCTTCAAAAAGTTCACCCTTTGCCACTTCATCTGCAATGGCATATTTTGAAATAATGGAAACTACTGGTTTATTTACATCTTTTTTAGCTCTTTTGATCGTTTGCAATACAGTTGTTGTATTACTTACTTCACTGATAACATCAAAACTTTTACAAGATACACCAAGTTCTTCAAATACATCTGAAACTACTCGTCTTGTATGAGATGCCTCTTCTCGACAGATCCATCTATAATCATAAAGCTCTTCAGTTTTAACTATTTTAGGGATAGGCACATTACTTACAAGAACAAGCTCATCTTCCAACCACTCTCTATAGATCAAGTCATTGTCCATCACCGGTGATTCTATAAGTCCTACATCTAACTTTCTATCTTTAAGTTTTTGTACAATCTCATCACTTAAACCAATACTTAAATTCACATCATTGTTGATCGCTTCACCCATGGCATTAAGACACTCACCAGGGATAACATACGTCCCTATGGTATACGATGCACCTAGTCTGAATGTCATCTCTTTGTTGATGATCTTAAGTATATCTTTTTCTGAAGAGTTGATCTCTTTTTCCAGTCTTGCTGCTATCTTATAAAGTTCTTCTCCTTCACCCGTAAGCTTAATACCATTTTTTTTACGCTCAATAATTTTTACTCCCAGATACTTTTCGATAAATTTAATCTGTTGTGTCACTGCAGGTTGAGATATCCCCAGTTTCGCTGACGCTTTTGAAAAACTTCTTTCACGTGCTACAGTCAAAAAAGTTTCCAATTTTACAAAATCTTTTAACATTATTTTTCCTTATTTTATTTCATATAAAAATTTTACTATTGTTATTGTATCAAATTATACTTAACTATACATAAGGTGCGCTTATTAAAATGATATAATTCACTTTTCTTATATAAAGGTAGAATTTAGACTTAAACATTTTAACGATATAATAAATACTATATAGGAGAGTAGTATACTTATGGAAAATATATTAAACGAACTCAATCCATCACAACGTGAAGCGGTTGAACATATCGATGGTGCGATGCTTATCCTTGCTGGTGCGGGAAGTGGAAAAACCAAAACCCTTACTGCAAGACTTGCATACCTTGTAGGAGAGGTTGGCATAGATCCTGCCAACACTTTAACACTTACTTTTACCAATAAAGCTGCTTCCCAAATGAGAGAACGTGCACTTAAATTGATGCCAGCTAAAGTCTCTTACCCTCCACTTTTATGTACTTTTCATAAGTTTGGCTTACTTTTTTTAAAATTCCATATTGAAAAACTGGGACGGAGTAACTCTTTTGTCATCATCGACAGTGATGATAAAAAGCGTCTTCTGCGCTCCATTGCCAAAGAGTTAAAAATCGACCTCAACATCTCATTTATCGCCTCTGAGATCTCAAAATACAAGAATTCACTGCTTTCTCCTGAGGTAGTCATTCAGAAAGCCGAACTTGCAGACTATAAAAAAGTAGCAAAAATATATGCACTTTATCAAGCAAATATCGAAGAGAATAATCTTGTCGATTTTGATGATCTTCTTATGCTGACATATAAAATACTTGATGAACATGAGGAGCTGCGTAAAGAGACAAGTAACAGATACAAGTACATCATGGTTGATGAGTACCAAGATACCAATGAATTGCAGTTCCGCCTTCTTGAACATCTTTGCTCTGAGCACGAGAATCTCTGTGTTGTGGGTGATGATGACCAGAGTATTTATGGATGGAGGGGTGCAAATATCCGTAATATCTTAGAGTTTGCAGACAACTTCAAAAATACGAAAACCGTGAAGCTTGAAACCAATTACCGATCAACAAACCCCATCTTAAAAGCAGCAAATACACTCATAGAACACAACTCAACACGCCTAGGGAAGAAACTTACCTCACATAAAGGAAAAGGTGAAGATGTCAAACTACTCCACTCACTCGACGAGTCTATGGAAGCTAAAGCCATTGCACATCAAATACACAAACTCATAGACAAAGGTGCTGACCCTGATGAAATAGCTGTACTTTACCGTATCAATGCACTTTCACGTTCTCTTGAAGAGGGCTTTACCAAAGAGGGACTAGGCTTCAAGCTCATCGGTGGTATGCGTTTTTATGAACGTGCAGAGATCAAAGACATCATCTCCTACTTTAGAGTATTTGCCAATCCACATGATGATTTTTCACTACTACGTATCATCAACAAACCAAAACGAGGCATCGGTAAAGCATCCATAGAAAAACTTCAGAAGGCTGCTTTTGATGCACAACTTTCACTTTATAGTTACATAGAACAAAGCGTAAGTGGTAAATTGCCTATAGTGATCAGTAAAAAAGTGGCTACTGCACTTACTAAACTGGTTGAAGATATAAAAGTGTTACAAGAAGAGATAGAAAACACTCTTGGAAACTTTATCACACTTTTTGAAGAACGCATCAAACTTAAAGACCACTATGCAGGTATGGTCGATGGCTTTGACCGTATCTTGAATATCGATGAGTTTTACGGATACTTTAGAGATGCAGTCATTAAAAACCCGGATCTTACTCTTGATGAATTCCTTAATGACATCTCATTGCAAAGTGACCAAGACCAAATAGAAGAAGATGCTATCACTATTATGAGTATCCATGCAGCGAAGGGCTTAGAGTTTGAGCACCTCTTTGTTATCGGTCTTGAAGAGGAGTTCTTTCCTCTTCTCGGTGAGGGCTGTAACATGGAAGAGGAGCGTCGATTAGGTTATGTAGCCATCACCAGAGCCAAGTCTGACCTTACACTTTGTTATGTTGACAGCCGTTTCTACAAAGGCCGCCGTAAAATGATAGACAAGAGTCGTTTCCTGGGTGAAGCAGGGCTTATCCAAGACACCAGTCTCAAGATCACAAAGAGTTCAGCCTTCAAAAAAGGTGACCTTGTTAAACATAAGATCTTTGGGATAGGGCGTGTGCAGGCTGCTAACAAATCTGGGAAAGAGTATAAACTACTTATTAACTTTGGTGGGAATAAGAAAGAAATATTGAGCTCTTTTGTTCAATCCATATAAATATTACGGTCGATAAATCGACCCTACTATACTACATACCTGTAGGGTCGGTTTACCGACCAACATATCACAAAAAGGATTAGGTATTTTAAACCGTCTCTTTGTAGTAAACAAACCCATCTTCCGTACTTCTAACGGTTATATGGGTTATGTGAAAAGAAAATACAATACTAAAAAAGTAGGCTTTTCAGGTACTCTTGACCCATTTGCTACAGGATGTCTCATCGTAGCCACAGGTCAATACACTAAACTCTTTCAATACCTCAACAAAACACCTAAAAGCTATAAGGCTACTCTCTGGTTAGGGGCTAACTCTCCCAGTTTAGACATTGAGAAAGTAGACAGTATCAAAGAAGTAGCACCATTTCCCAAAGAGAAGATAGAAGAAATTTTACTCTCCTTGAAAGGTGAACTCACTTACTATCCTCCCAAATTTTGTGCAAAAAAGATAAACGGCAAACGTGCCTATGAACTTGCACGTGCAGGTGAAGAGGTAGCACTTAAAACCATCACTTCAACCATATATGATATAAAACTTATCAACTATAACCACCCTTTTGTTCATTTTGAAGCTAAAGTGAGCGAAGGTACATATATACGCAGTCTAGGTTCTCTCATCGCTGATAAACTAAAAGTTGACGGTACACTTTCCAGCTTACATCGTATCCATGAAGGTCAGTTTTATTTTGATAATGAAAAAGCCTTAAATCCATTCACACATTTAGCCCTTCCTTCTAATGTTTATACAGGGGAAGAGGAATATATGGAATTAGGGAAAAAGCTCTCTGTAGAGTATTTTGAGACTAAAGAAGATGGTGTTTACCTTATAGAAACGTCAAACTTCTTTTCTATTATTGAAATACATGATGAAGAAGTCAAATACCGATTTAATCGTATACCAAAATTTGAGGAAATTTAATGCACAATATCAAAGCCCACGCCAAAGTAAACATCTTTTTAAAGATCACCGGACATAAAGAAGGTTACCATACCCTGCTCTCAAGATTTGTACGAGTAGAAGACCTCTATGACACCATCACTTTTGAACCATGTGAATGCGATACCTTTACCATAGAGGGTTGTGATGATGTTCCCACTAAATCCAATACTATTTACAAAGCCTATAGTGCATTACTAAAGCACAGTGAAAGTGAAGAGTTATCTAACTTTTTTAAAAAGCATAAAGTAGTAGTAACAAAACGTATCCCAAGCCAAGCAGGATTAGGTGGAGGCAGTTCAGATGCAGCAGCTTTCATGCGACTGGTCAATGAGGTTTTTGATCTACAAATAAGTACTGAGGAGTTAGCCAAAATAGGAAGCACCATAGGAGCTGACCTCCCCTTCTTTATCTATAACTATCCTAGTGCAAATGTAAGTGGATTTGGTGAAATAGTTGAACCTTTTGAAGAAGAGGCACTAACTCTAGAACTCTATACCCCCGACATAGCTTGTGACACCACTGTAGTCTATAAAACTTTCAAAAAATACCTATTACAATACATCTCCCTTGCTTCATTCTTTGGCTGGGAAAGACTGGACTCCAGAACTCTGTTAAATTTAGTACCCGATCCCATAGCCCTCAACGATCTCTATCCTGCCGCTCTCGTTGCATACCCAGAGTTAGAAGAGTTAGATAGAGAGGGATGGTTTTTCTCTGGTAGCGGGAGTACCTTTTTTAAAATTAAATAATCAATAACAGTTATAAGAGGCTATTCCAGCCTCCAAAACATAAGCCGATCATCTTCATCTGCTGAGATCAGTTCATTTGAGGTATAAAAATCTATTTTTAAAATGGTCTGAGCATGTCCTTTTAAAAGCATTATCTCTTCCATGCTGCCGGTATCTATAACAGATATATCATTCTCTTCATTTTTTACAAAAGCCGCCTTTGTAGCATCAGGATTCAGTGCAACATCATAAATAAAAAAGTCTCCTTTGGTCATAGCGTATTTTTCAGGTGTTTGATATAAGATAACACGTTTATCTTTTCCTCCACTTAGAAGCTTTCCATTTTTATAATCTATGGAGAATATATCCCGTTTATTGGCTTTAAAAAACTTCTGAACAACCTTACCACTCAAAATATCTATTTTACTGATCTGCGGTGTTTCATCTGCCGTAAAAACATACTCTCTTTTTTCATCAAAAACGATATCAGACAAACTCGCTAAATTATATTGCTTTTTATAGACTATTTTTCTATTTTTCAGATCATACAACATAAGTTCATTACTCATAAAAGCTATGACCGCACTCTGTTCATTTACAAACTTTACCTTTTTGAGTGAAAAATATTGAGAGGCGTCAATTAGCTTAATAAGCTTTTTATTTTCATACAGATAGAGTTCATGATATCCACTAAGCAAACGTTTTATAAATATGATCTTACCTTGATGATAATCCACACTGGTGATCAATGAGCGTATATCATCACCAAAGATATTTTTTACTTTGGGAAGTTTGATCTGATCTATGAGTTTATCTTTTTCAAGATCATAAATATCGATAATTCCCTCCTCTGTACCTATGATCAAAAGATTGTCTACTTTCACAAAATCAGTCACTGCTTCACTAGCTTGTACATACTTATAGGGCGTTATCTCTTTTGCAAAGACCATTGTACAGAATAAAAGCAGTATGAGTAAAATATTTTTCATCATCTATCCTTTTGCCATACTTACGATGGATACTTGAAAGGCATCACTGGGACAGACTTCAATGCAACGGCCACATTTAATGCAAGCACCTGAGATAGGCACACTTTCCCTACCTACCTTTGCTAAAACTTCAACCTCGGGACAGACTTTAAAGCACTCTAGTGCATGTACACATTTATCACTGTCATGCACCACTTTAACAATGCTGTATCGTCCTATCAGTGTATTAAATCCACCTAAAGGACAGATATGTCCACACCATCCGTAGGATTGTGAAAAAAGATCAAAGAGAAAAATAGCCACAAGAAATAACCACCCCATACCAAATCCAAATACCACCCCTCTAAATGCTATACCGATAGGACTTATCATTTCAAATGCTGCCAAAGAGAAGAAGAATGACAATCCCAAACTGATGACAATCACCCAATAACGAATATTACGACTAAACGAGACACGCTTCTTTTTGTCTGTCAAGTTCAGTTTACGTCTTAACCATGCAGCTGTTTCTGTGATGATATTGACAGGGCAGACCCAAGAGCAGAAAAAACGACCTCCTATCACACTGTAGACAAAAAAAACAACTGCAACACCCAGTAAAATATCTGTCGTAACGGCTGCACCGGCAAAGAACATTTGTAAGGTGGCAAAAGGATCAGACAAAGGAATAAATCCAAAAACAAGTGCAGAACTCAAGTTACCTTGCAGTACAGTCCATCCATAAACATTTCCGCCAAAATAGATGGTAAGCAGCGCTATTTGTACGATTCTTCGTGAGAGTAAAAAACGATGTTTATATAAAAAATTATTCATCATACAATCCTTTCAATATGCCTTCTACATCATCAAGATTATCGATCACACTTTTCTGATTTCGTTTGGTTTTTTCCAGTGTTACATCTGTGGAATCTTCCTCTATTCTAGACTCATCACCCTCTTTCCAACCGACAACATAATGTGAACCGATATCCCCTTTTAAGATAGCCAGTGGCAATATGGTTATGGAAGCTACTTTTGTAGGACAGGCATGTTCACACATTCCGCATCCTGTACAGAAATCAGGATTAACCACCGGTTTTAAAAAAGCGTGCATATCTGTACGTTTATTTCGTTCACTACGTAAAAATATAGCCTCATCCGCGAGTGGACAGGCACGTACACACATGGTACACTGTAACCCAAGGTATGCCAAACATGTTTGTGTATTGATCGTCGCAAGCCCCATTCTTGCACTAGTAATGGAAAGTTTATTCTCTTTTGTAAGTGATTTTAGCTCAAGTGCCTGTGTTGGACAAATTGATGCACATGGTATATCAGGGCACAGACGACAGGCTTCTGTTCTTGGCGTAAAATAGGGAGTCCCGATCGAGATCTGATCAGAGATGGTGGAGAGTTTCAGTATATCAAAAGGGCAGGCTTCAACACACATCCCACAACGGATACATGTCCGAACAAAATCTTTCTCAAAAAGAGCACCTGGAGGTCTTAAGGTCAAGTTCCTTGCCTGAGACTGGCTCAGATAGCTGCTCCAGGCGATAATCCCCAGTGCACCATACCCTACACCTTTCATCATGTTCTGTAAAAAGTCTCTTCTGTCTTTACTATTAGGATCATTCATTTTTACTCTCCTTAGCATTTCAAAAACCTAAAATCAGAGTGATTACATATCATTAGATTATAATATAATTAAACTTAATGCAGAATATGATGCTTTTATGATAGTGAGTATGATGGATTTTGGAAAGATTTATTCTTTTATCATAGCAATATAGAGATTTTCAACCTTCGTTCTTGCCCAAGGTGTTTTTCTCAAGAATTTGAGGCAGGAGTTTATGGAAGGGTCATAGTTGAAACATCGGATGTTTATACGTTGTCCCAGCTCATCCCAACCGTATTGATCAACCAATTCATTCATGATCTGTTTTAAATTTATCCCATGCAGGGGATTATTTTTATGTTCTTCGCTCATAGATAGTATCCTTTGAAGTATTATAGCCTAATAGCTAACATCTCCCCATCCAAAATCTTTAAATAGCATCATAAAGGTTCCATCCACCTCTGCCTCTAAAACTAACTTTTCTTGAGTAACAGGATGAATAAAAGAGACTCGATGAGAATGCAACAACAACCTATGAGATTCAAATTTCTCTCTGAAGAGCTGATTATGTTCTCCTCTTCCATGTTTAGTATCTCCGACAATGGGGTGAAATATATGTTTCATATGCCGTCTCAGTTGATGTTTTCTTCCTGTTTTTGGTAATAGTTTTACAAGTGAATAACGTGCAACAGGATAACGACTCACTGCATAGGGTAATTCTACTGTAGCCAAACACTCATAGCGGGTTTGAGCCTCTTGTGCCTCTTTGGTAATACCCAGTTTCTTTTGTTCTTTGGTATCTAGCATCTGTTTTAGTGGATAGTCTATGAGTTCCTCTTCCTGTGTATAACCACGTACAATAGCAATATACTCTTTGATCACTTCATGTGAACGAAAAAGAAGAGACATGGTTTGTGCCATCTCTGAAGTCAAGGCAAAGAGTAGTACACCTGAAGTAGGCTTATCTAAACGGTGGATGGGATAGACGTATTGTCCTATCTGATCACGAACCAACTGAAGAGCAAACTGAGTTTCATGTCGGTCGATAGGAGACTTATGTACTAAGAGTCCTGAGGATTTGTTTATGGCGACTAGGTACTCATCTTGGTAGAGTATCTCTAGTCCATCATTTAAAACTTCTTCCAACTATTCTATTCTTCTAAAAAATCAATATTTTACAGATGAACTCTCTGTTCAGAGAACGTATACTCTTTCAAAAAGAATTGGTCAGTAACATCTAATGCTTTCCCCATCTCTTCACTGATGAGTCTATAAGAGAAACTATATTTGGCATACACTGCATCTTTAGGAATAGGGAATTTATAGTTTTTGCTACTTTTACCTTCTAGTCGTGTATCCTTCACCATTGATTCTGCCAAGTGTGGGATAGTAGAGTTTCCTTTTTTATCTTTCCATTTTGCACCTAAAACATACCGTTTTTTTCCAACTTCTTTATCATTCTTATCAAGATAAGTCACTTTAAGAATGATCTCTCTTAGACCATAACCTGTCGGTATTTTATGTGGCGTATTGTTTTTGATATTAATGACAAATTTACCATCTTGCGTAGAACTCTTCACATCAATATAATCATTTAAGATATTACTATTGTCTACACTGGCAAAACGGTGTTCTCTCACCATACGTTCTTTAGGTTTTTCTCCTACTTTTGAGTAATTTGAAGCAAAACTTTTCTTTTTACTACTCATGTGACACTCTTTACAACCTTCATCACCATTGGAAAACTGATCATACTCTTTACCAGTAGCATATACTTCAAGACCTTGATGGTTTTTTGCACTATAATGACATGCAAAACAAAGTTGTGGGTTATCATCTGTGAAATGAGGGCGCTGTTCAGTTTTATGATAAGGTGAATTTGCATCACTGAAAGGCCCAAACATAGTTCCTTGTGGACCAAATGTAATACTATTCATCCCTGTAGAACCTATCTTTTTATCTAAATGAATTTTATCTATATTATGACATACTACACAATTGATACCATTCTTCATATTTTTAGAGTTAAGTGTTTTCTTATACTCTTCTTTTGTACTGTCATGCCCCATGAGTAATGATACTTTATCATCATTACTGAGCTTACTCTTTGAAATTCTTGGATTGTGACATTTTGCACAATCCATTTTCACTTCATCTAAAATTAAAGTAGGTTTTTTCCCTACTATATACATAAGTGATTTTTTAAACAGATCATTCTTGCTAAAATGAGAATTTGAATGCCTGGAGGTTTCCCACTTACTAGAGATATCCATATGACAAGCTTCACAATTTTCGTTTGACTCCCATTTCTTCCCTATCTCTTCTGATGCTGCTAAAGACACTATTAGTAATATACTCATGGCTATAAATTTCATTTAACTATCTCCCTTTATTATGAAAAATAAATTATTCTTTTTATCTTACTATAAATCAACTTTAAAAGTATCTCAAACTTTTGCATCTATGCTATAATGCCATCAAAAAAGGAAATCATTGGCTATCAATATCGTTGCACAAAATAAAAAAGCCAGACACGATTATGAGATACTTGAAAAGTTTGAGGCAGGAATTGTACTTTCTGGAGCAGAAGTCAAAGCTCTTCGTGCAAAACGTGCCAATCTTGCAGATGCTTTTTGTCGTTTCATACAAGGTGAACTGCATCTGATGAATGCGCATATTGCACACCTTGAAACTGCTCACAAACATTATAGTCCAGATACACGAAGCCCAAGAAAACTGCTTTTACACAAAAAACAACTAGAAAAACTCTATGCTAAAGTACATAAAGATGGACTAACCATTGTACCTTTGATGATCTACTTTAATGAACGTAACTATGCCAAAGTCAGTATCGCCATAGCTAAAGGGAAAAAACTTCACGATAAACGTGCAGATATGAAGGCAAAAACGCTTGATCGTGAAGCAAGTCAAGCGATGAAAAACAGATCTTACTAAGAGATTCTTTGTTTTCTTTTCTGTTTTAATCTTTCTCGTGGAGAGAGATAACTTTTCTTTTTCTTTTTTCTTTCTTGCACTTTTCTCTCTTTACGTTTTTGTAGTAGTTTAGTATGGCTATTAGGATTTAACTCTCGTAGCTCTTTTAGGCGTTTAAAAAGTGAGACACGATCATATCCTATAAAGTTATGAATAGCAGACTGTATCTTCTTTACTAACCACTTTAAAATACGTTTGAGTGGTATATGAAATATCTTTTCTATATAATATTCGATCCATTCAAAGAGAGTTAGCAAAAAAGCATAGATCTTACGAAGTCCTCTGTTTAAAAAAGGAACCTTTTCCATCCAGGAGAGTACCCAGGAGAAAATGACTACCTCTACAATAGGGGCTAACCAGCTTCCCCATAGATAATCTGTGAAGAAGTAAACAAGTGCCGTGCCTACCTTTAAAAAAACAACAAGCAGAAAACTCCAGACTTTGGCAACAAAAACTTTCACGGCAAGCATACCACCCATAAACTTACCTACAAAACCAAGTGAACCTATAAATGTAAATACAGTAATGATCTTCTTCACTAAAGTAAAGTTATAAAAATTCTCTTTTGCATGCTGAATCAATCGCTTGATATCATCCTTAAGATAATCGAGAAAATGTATTTTAAAGTTATGTGTCAATACACGTTCGATCATATATCGTTTTCCTAAACCCGTGGCTGAAAGTAAAACTATTTTTTTCAAAAAGAGCTTTAAAACAAATTTTCCTTTTACCAGAAAAAAAGCAGCTAAAAGGGTAAGAATATTCTTTTTAACAAAAAGTACCATACGAAGAAGCAAAGCAATAAGAAACGTACGACTCTCTTCTATACTGAAAAGAACAACAATGCTGCCAATAAGTACTAAGGGAACAACCCAAAACCATAGTGGTCTATTTTTCATCATCAGCTACTTACTAAGTGACTCTTTCACCGTTTTATAGAGATGTTTGATCTTTGTGATAAAAGGGCTCTCTTTTGAAAAGTATTTCTCTTTTAAAGCTTTAAGACTTTTCTTGATACTTGCTTTTACTGTAGCCAAACGCTCCATCGTTTGTATGTATATCTCACGAGATTTTAACCAATCTATCCCTTTCATTATCCAGTCATAGATCCACTTAAACCATCCAAATTGCATAAGTTTGTCTTCCGTGATCCTAAAGATCCAAAAAGTAAAAGCAGCAATAGGGATTTTGGAGAGGTAGAGTGATATACCCAGCAATGCTTGGCCACTGACAAAAAGGATACCAGCATATATCCCCAAAGCCTCTACCAAGCCAAATAAAAGAACAAAAATAACCAATATCAAAGAGGCATTCATACCATGCAGTTTAACTTCCACTTTTTGTAAAATTTTAAGAGAGTGAATAAACTCATAAATAGGCTTGGCTATCCCCTCCCAGATTAACTCTTCAAAGATAATGTAGATAATGACAAGTATGAGTTGCAGAAGTGATGTGAGTCTATTTTTTATAGCTGATAGCATAGTGGAGTATCCCTAAATAAATTTTAAAAAGTATTATAGCCAAGCAAGTAGCAAGTAGCAAGTAGCAAGTAGCAAGTAGCAAGTAGCAAGTTTGATACAAACAAAAATATTTGTCAAATTTATAGAGTGAAGTTTTAGAAAGTTTAGATTTTAAATGAATTTTCTGTAGTGCAATTTAAGAAAGTAAAGATTTCTTTTTGATTTGCTGTAGTTTTGGTTAAATGGGTTTTGTGTAGAGCGGGAGCTTACTAATAGTAAGTGACCAAACGGAACAAAGCCCATTTAGCCGAAAATGCTGTGAAGCAGAAAGAAAGATTACTTTCTTCTGAGTTCTTTGATTCTTGCTGCTTTACCTTTGAGTTCTCTAAGATAGAATAATTTAGCTCTTCTGATTCTACCTTTTCTAAGTACTTCAATACTTTCGATAGACTCTGAGTAAAGTGGGAAGATTCTCTCAACACCAACAGAGTTAGCACCCATTTTTCTTACCATGAATGTTCTACCTGTACCTTGACCTCTGATAGCGATACAAAGACCTTCGTAGTTTTGAACTCTTGTTTTTGCACCTTCTTTAATTCTAACGGCTACTCTTACAGTATCACCTGCTCTAAATTCAGGAACGTTTCTGTTTTCTAATTGCGCTTTTTCAAAGCTTTCAATATATTTATTTCTCATGTGTTATACCTTTTTTGTATAAATCTGGGCGAAAATACTTTGTTTTACACAAAGCCAGCCCTCTTTTTAAGTCCGTGATTTTACTATGATTACCCTTTAAGAACTCTGAAACAACTTTATTATTTTCGTAAATTGTTGGTTTCGTAAATGAAGGGGCTTCCAAAAGAGAAGACTCAAAGCTCTCTATATCTAATGAATCACTGTTTCCAAGCACTCTGTCAACGTTTCTTGCAATAGCATCACAGACTACCATACTGGCCAATTCTCCACCGGTTAAGATGAAATCTCCAATAGAAAAAAGTTCATCGGCCTGAGCTTCTATCACCCGTTCATCTATACCTTCATAACGTCCGCTTACAAACACTACATGCTCTTTTTTGGCTAAACGTTTTGCATCGTTTTGTGTAAATGGTTTAGCTACAGGAGAGAGAAATATCACATGTGCTTTAGGTGACTCTTCTCTTACATTTTCCAATGTATCCATTAAAGGTTGTGGTGTCATAAGCATACCTGCTCCACCACCTATCATCGGTGCATCTACACGGTTGTGTTTATCGGTAGTAAAATCACGCGGATTGTAAAAATCAATAGAGATTTTTTCATCTTCTATAGCACGTTTTAAGATACTTTCAGAAAAGTACCCTTTGACAAGGTTAGGGAAAAGTGTAACAAAAGAAAAATGCATAAGTATTTAACTAGCCTCTAAAATGTCTTTGGCATCTTTTGTATAGACTATTTTTTCTTGAATATCTGCCTTGATAATATAACGGTCTATGTAGGGGAGTAAAAAGTTTTTAGACAAGCCTGCTTCAACTAAAGCATTATCAGTTTTCACAGAGAGATAGTCAGTATCTGCCATACGTTGAATATCTTCTACAACGCCTAGTACTTCATCGTCCTGCTTAACCACACAGCCTATGATATCAAACCAAAAGTGCTGCCCCTCATCTAGGTCACAGTTTTCTTTGGTTTGCTCTTCATTGGCAAAGAGTTTTGTATTTGTCAGTTTTTTCGCAGAATCAATACTCTCATAACCCGTAAAACGGATAATACCACGCTTGAAATTAATATCAGCGATGGTGAGGTCACCACGATTACTTTTATAGGTATTCCCTACTTTAAATTGTTCTGGAAAATCTGTATGTAGATGAAATTTGAGATCGCCCCAGAGTCCAATGGTTCGCCCAATTTGAGCGATAATATGTTGTTCTTGAGACATAAGGGGTGTACTACTCTGCGGCTTTTACATTAACGCGGTAATTCTTACCGCCTTTTGCTTTACAACCGGAGATGACTGTTTTGATCGAATTGATCATTCTTCCTTCTTTACCGATGAGTTTACCTATATCTTCACTGTTTGCAAAGATAGTAATCTCATCGAAACCCTCATCAACCTCAGTGATCTCTACAGAGATATCTTCAGGATTGTTTACCAAAAGTTTGGTGTATGAGAGTAGGAATTCTTTAACCATTAGGACTATTTTAACCCTGCAAGTCTTTTAACTGTTGGGCTCATTTGTGCACCAACGCTTACCCAATAGTTCAATCTTTCCATATCAAGAGTAAGATCTTTGTTTACGCTTACCGGGTTATAGTGACCGATTGCTTCGATCCAACCACCATCTCTTCTTTTTCTGCTGTCTGTTACTACGATTCTATAAAATGGCTTCTTTTTTCTACCCATTCTTGTCATTCTGATCATTGTCATATTATGTCCTTTGTTTTTTCATTTATTTCAATGCTTACCCGAGGAAGAGTTATGCATTATGTAATAAAGTACTGACAACTGCTTTTTAATGACTAAAGCACTCATCAATACTGTATAATTCTTTTTGGAACGCGATTTTACCATAAAGATTATAAAGATTTTATTAAATTGACTTCGACAGGCTCAGCCACCGATTAATTTCGTTCCCTGAGCTTGTCGAAGGGAAAACAATTAGATTAAGTACTATTTTTAACGTGGCATCCCAGGGAAGCCACCACCGCCACCACCTTGCATTTGTGCCATCATGTCTTGCATCTGTTTCATGCCGCCTTTAGTTGACATCTTCTTTGCCATCTTTGCAGCATTTTTAAACTGTTTGAGTACACGATTTACTTGCATTTGCTCGAGTCCTGCACCTGCCGCTAAACGTCTTTTACGAGTATTGTTAAGCAAGTCCGGATTTTCTCTCTCTTTTGGTGTCATCGAAGAGACCATCGCTTTGATCATTTTGATCTCATCTGAATTTTCTAAGTCCATATCACCGATCTGCTTCGCCATATTACCCATACCGGGGATCATGCCCATAATAGACTTCATACTTCCAAGCTTTTTCATCTGTTCCATTTGTGACAAGAAGTCATTGAAGTTAAACTGGCCTTTTTTGATCTTCTGAGTAAACTTTTTTGCTTCTTTTGGGTCTATGGCTGCAGCTGCTTTTTCTGCCAGTGACTCTACATCACCCGCACCCATCAAACGGCTTACAATTCTGTCTGAGATAAACTGCTCAAGGTCAGGCATCTTCTCACCCGCACCAATGAAACGAAGTGGTACACCCACTTGTTCTGTCAAGCCTAATGCAACTCCACCTTTAGAGTCACCATCGAACTTGGAAAGTACTACACCGGTGATACCTATCTTCTCTTTAAAAGTTTGTGCCGTACGCACTGCATCTTGACCCGTCATTGCATCAGCCACATAGAAAAGTTCATCCGGATCGGCTACTTTTTTGACTTCTGCAAGCTCATCCATCAACTCATCATCTATAGCCAAACGACCTGCGGTATCTATAAGCACTACATCATAAAGCTCATCTTCTGCTTTTTTTAGACCTTGTTTCACTATCTGCGTAGGCGTAGCACTTTCATCTGCAACCAGCTCTACTTCTATCCCAGAGGTGATCTGTTTAAGTTGTTCAACCGCTGCAAGTCTTTGGAGATCGGCTGCGATAACAAGTACTTTTTTCTTTTTTTGCTCTTTGAGGAAGTAAGCCAGCTTACCCGTAGTAGTCGTTTTACCAGACCCCTGCAAACCTATCATCAATACAACTGTAGGAGGCTTCGAGGCAAAAGTAAACCCTTTAGGCGCACCCTCTATCGTAAGAATATCTGTAAGTTTATCTTGAAGTGCTTTTAAGAAGTTCTCTTTACCTACACCATGTTTTTTTGTCTCTGTCTCAACTGTAGCGATGAGTTCTTTGACGACCTTATGATGCACATCTGCTTTTAAAAGTGATTTCTTAAGTTCAGTGGTTGCTTTCTTGAGTGCCTTATCATCATCATGAAAACGGATCTTGCCTATGGCATTTTTAAAACTATCTGTTAAAGTATCAAACATTTTTTACCTTATCTATTCTCTATTTTTATCAATATAATTGTGCGATTTTATCTAAGATTTACTTATAACTCGCGATTTCTTTTGGCTCTCTAGCATTAAACTCATAATCAAGTATTTTCATCTTTGAAGAGTGTAACAACACACGTTTAGCCTGCGTACGACTTCCATACTGCTCGTCACCCACGATAGGGTGTCCTATACTTGCAAGGTGTACACGGATCTGGTGTGTTCTTCCTGTGGTAATTTCTATATTTACTTTAGACTTTTTACCCTGTATTTCTTCAGGTTTTACGATGGTATGTGCTTTTTTACCACGTACAGGGTCTATCATAGAGAATGCTTTTCCTTTTTTAACTGTAAAGATAGGTTCATCTATCTCCACTTCTTCATAAAGCACACCCTCTACCCATGCCACATAATGTTTCTCAACCTTTCGGTTTTTAAACTCTTTAATGGCACGTTCTATAAACGCTCTATTCTTCCCTAACAACAATACACCAGATGTATCTCTATCAAGTCTATGAAGAAGCTCTGCACCGTCTATGGCATCTTGAATATCGTAGCTATCTACTTGAGCAGGCTTATTGATAGCTATGATGTCTTCATCCTGGTAGAGTATCTCTATATCATCAGGATACTCTATACGAAAGATAGTATCTGTGTGTATCTCTGCTCTTGCTATTTTTACTTTTTTATCTTCTACATAGACAAGTCCTCTGTCTATGAGATCTTTTGCTTTGTTATTTGATATGCCTTGTGCTATTGCAAGGACTTTATATGCTTTATCTGTAGCCATTTGTTTCTATCCTTATTATTATAATACGTAAATGGGCAAAGCCCATCTTTACTACGCTAACGCTAAGTTCCCTTCAGCAGGAAGCTCAAGCGACTAGTCGCTTTTTATTTAACTACACGTTGTAATGTAGGTCTACCCATTCTTGAAATTTATCACTAAGTGGAAATTCCACTATTTTGATCTTGCTGTTTTGTCCTGTTTTAAAAAGTATATCACTTTTTGAGACTTTAAAACTTTTTGCAAGAAATTTTACTAACTCTTTATTTGCTGCACCTTCTACTGCCGGTGCTTTAATGCGTATCTTTATGGCATCTTCACCATAAACTTCGCAAAACTCATTTTTACTCGCAGCCGGTTGTGCCTTTATGCGTACAGTTACTTTTTCATCTTCGATATTATAGAACACTTTTTAAACTCTCTACAATAGGCGTAATATCACTCTTACTTTTAATCCTTGTCGATTTAAGTACTCCATGCTGCACTACCCTTCTTGAAAGATTTGAAGCTTCTACTACTGCTATGCCTTCTATGGCATCAAAAATATCTTTTTGATTGAAGTAGTGTTTACCCGAAATGATCTTACATCCGAACTGTGCTGCCTCTGCTGCATTATGCCCACCTATAGGCTCAAAAGCACCACCTAGTATGACGATATCACTAATGGCATAGATATTCACCAGTTCACCTAAAACATCCAAGAGTAGTATATCACTCTGCATAGATTCATTTTGTGAATATCTTTGCATGCTAAATCTATGCTCTTTAGCAAATATTTCTACCATCTTTGCGATTTTATCAAAACGCTCCGGATGACGTGGCACCAAAATAAGTTTTGCCTCTTTTTCCTCTTCTCGCAAAGCTAAAAAAGATTCCAATATAAGTGCTTCCTCACCCTCATGTGTACTGGCACCACAAAGAAGTAAACCCAATGGTTTTTCCAGCTCTTTGGTAGGAAGAGGCAACTTTGAAAGCTTGATATTGCCTGTCACTACTACATTTTTTGCACCTAAAGACTCTAGACGCTCTTTATCTTTAACTGTTTGGGCATAGACTTCATCTATATGTTTAAAGATGTGTCTATACAGCCATGCTATCTTTTGGTACTTCGGAAATGACCTGTCACTCATACGTGCATTGATAAGTAGCGTTTTTGCACCTCTCCTTTGTGCCAGAGCAAAAAGTAGATACCAAAACTCCGCCTCCATCACTACCAGTGCTTTTTGAGGCTTTAGCCAAGAAAAAAGCAAAGGTTCAAAAGGAAGATACCTACTCTCTTCGGTGTATGCAGTGATGGCTTCAAACCCTGTCTGTGTCGTTGTACTCATACGAAGGGTATCCACTGGTAATGCATCCACCAAAGGTTTTATGGCTTTTGCTTCACCAAAACTACAAGAGTGAAACCAGATACCATTAGAATTTAAAGGTTTATTGTTCCATAAGAAAAATCTGGCAGGAAGGGAGTTTCTATACTTAGCTTTAAAAGAGAGCAGTGCCACAAAAGGCAATGCTATAATGTAGGTAACAGATAAGATAAGACTATAGAGAAGAAAAAAGAATCTCTCCACAGGTCATCACTTATGCTTCTTCTGTAACACTCTCAATATAGAGAATTCTACCACAGTGAGGACAATTTACAATCTCATCCGCTTTGATCACTTCTGAGTAAGTTTTATCATTAAGTTTCATGTAACATCCGTAACATGCTTGTTTCTTAACAGGGACTACCGCTGTATTGCCAGCCCAGATACGGATCTTTTCGTAAAATGAAAGTACTTTTTGCTCAAGATTTCTACTAAGCTCTTCTCTTTTTACAAAAAGTTCACCCTTACTTTTTTCGATTTCTGCTTTTTCAGCCGATACTTCTTTGTTGATCGTATCAAAATCTACTGTGATCGTTTTCACTTTTTCGCTTGCTTCATCAAGAAGTGCTATTTTTGTTTCATTGATACCTTGAAGTCTCTCTATCTCTTCATTTGCAAATGTCATCTTCTCTTTAGCAATATCTTCTTCAAGAGAAAGTGCTTTCATCTCTTTTTCTGTTGAGATCTCTTTGAGTTTTTTTGCATTTGAAGCAAGTTGTTCATTAAGCAATGTAAGTTGCTCTTCAAAACCTTTAACTTTCTCTTCATTATTAGCAATAGCAGTTGTAAGCTCATCAAGTTCACCTTGTGCTGCATCGATCTTCTTTTGTACTCTTGCTATCTTTTTATCTGCAGCCTCAAGTTGTGGGTTATAGCTATCGATCGCTTGATCATTTGTTGCAAGCTCTATCAGTTCATTTAAGTGTTTGTTCAATCTCTGTCCTTTTGGATTTTAGGGGTTCTCAAGGGTAATCTTGAAAAGTTTAACCCATACTTTATATTGTCTCAATATGAAATGGGTTTTTTGAATTTGAAATTATAGCTAAAAGAGGTAAAACTTTCAACTCATCCAAAATTATCTCTGCAAAAAACTTCTCACTTTCATAGTGTCCAATGTCTACCATCATCAAATCTTCACTCATCGCTTTCATCGCATCGTGGTACTTAATATCCCCTGTCAGGAAACAATCAGCCTCTACCTCATCCATGAGTGAAGCCCCTGCTCCTGTCGTCAATGCGATAGAAGTGATAGTCTCTTTTTTACCTATGACTTTAAGTGTAGGTAAATTTAATTTTTCTTTTAAAAGAGTCAAAAGTTCTTTGTAATTCCATTTGCCTTTTGTTGTGCATACAAAAGGGTTTTGTGATTCCAGTTTAAAACCTAAAACTTTTTCAAATACATACTTATTGAGATGGGTTTGATCAAAGTTCGTATGCAGGGCAATAAGTGACTGTTTTTTAAGTATCATTTTCTCAAGTAAATTAGAAGGATATTTAGAAAAATCAAGTTGTGTCATTTGTCCAAAGATAAGAGGATGATGTACCACAAAAAGTGTATTCTCTTTTGTGCTTTCTATCATATCAGCATCAATATCCAGTGCCACAACAATTTGTGAGACTTCACGAGCCATATCACCAACAATAAGCCCAGAGTTATCCCATTTTTCCTGAAGTTCAAAAGGTGATACTGTATTTAAAAAATCGTATATTTCTTGTAGTTTCATAAAACACCTCGTAGGGTGCGTTTGCTAACGCACCTATGGATTTATAATAAAAGACAAAATAGTTAAAGGTGCGTTGGCAAACGCACCCTACATTAACCTCTTACTCTCTTATTTCTCTCTTCTTCCTGCTCTTTATAAAGCTGTGCACACCCAATAGAAAGATCTCTAACCTTCAAAATATAATTCTGTCTCTGAGCCTGAGAAATAGCTTTTCTCGCATCAAGTACATTAAAGGCATGAGAAGCAACCATACACTGGTCATACGCAGGCAAAGGAAGCCCAGCATCTAAACAAACTTTACATTCATTTGAAGCATCTTCAAAGTGCTGAAACAGATTTTCTACATTTGCTACTTCAAAATGATATTTAGAGAACTCATACTCACTCTCTTTATGTACATCTGCATAAGTAGTCACTTCATCACCATTTTTATTCCAAACGATATCAAAGATACTCTCAACACCTTGCAAATACATTGCCAAACGCTCTGTACCATAGGTGATCTCAACAGCCACAGGATCACAAGCGATACCACCTACCTGCTGGAAGTAAGTAAACTGAGTCACTTCCATACCATCAAGCCATACTTCCCAACCAAGACCCCAGGCACCCAATGTTGGAGACTCCCAGTTATCTTCTACAAAACGGATGTCATGCTCTTGTAAGTTCAGTCCCAAATACTCCAAAGACTTCAAATAAAGCTCTTGAATGTTATCTGGACTGGGTTTAATAAGTGCCTGAAACTGATAGTAAGACCCAAGACGGTTAGGATTCTCACCATAACGTCCATCTGTAGGTCTTCTACACGGTGCCACATATGCTGCTGACCAAGGTTTAGAGTCTAAACTCTTAAGTAATGTAGCAGGGTGAAATGTACCTGCTCCAGAAGGAATATCATACGGCTGTACGATGTTACACCCCTGCTCTGCCCAAAATTGTTGTAGTTTCAGTAGTAGTTCACTAAAAGTAATTGCATCTTTGTTCATTAAATCTCTTTTATAGGATAGTTTCTATCTCTGAAGAATCTAGTTCAACTTTTTTAGCTTTAGAAATACGGTCTTCTTGAAGTTTTACCTTTAACTCATCATCAGCTAATGCCATAATTTGAATAGCTAAATACGCAGCATTCACAGCTCCGGCTTTACCAATGGCAAGTGTACCTACTGGCATACCTGCTGGCATCATTACCGTACTTAGCAATGCATCTTCACCCTTAAGTGGTCCACTCTCCATTGGCACACCTAGGATAGGCTTAGTTGTGCTTGCTGCCAATGCACCTGCAAGGTGTGCTGCCATACCCGCTGCTGCTATAAATACTTGCGCACCTTTAGCTTCTGCTTCTTTAATATACGTTTTGGTTCTCTCCGGACTTCTGTGTGCTGAAGAGATGATCAGCTCATACGGTACACCAAACTTTTTAAGTGTCTCTGCACACTCTGCCATAATACTATAGTCACTTTTACTTCCCATTACGATTGATACGAATTTCATATTTTTTATTCCTTTTATTTATATATGTAGATCGGTAAACCGACCCTACTCTATTTATCTCGTTCCACCTCAGGAGAGGTGAAATGCATACCTCAATTCAATAAACCAATTCATCTTCTTAGCTTATCAAACTCAAGTATGCATTCCCATTGAGGATGATGGAAACGAGTAACTTACTTTACATTTTGTTCTAACTTCATCGGAGTTGAGTCTTCTTTTAGACCCTTTTTCTCCAATGCTTCATCTATCTTACGTCTTAAGATGGTATACCCAGGTAGTGCTGTTGGCAACAGTATATCATTTAAGTCACCACTGTGGATACACTCAAACTCCTTACCTGTTGTAGATACCATCTTTTTAAAGGTAAGCCAATACTGTCCATCTACTTCGTCTATCTTACCTACTTCATTGTCAACTAGATCAACTGTTGCACCCACAGGAAGCACTATCTCGACAGAGTCACCCACACAGGTTTTGTCTTTACATTTCCACGTCTTTCCGTCTTCTTTTACAAGTCCTGCTACTTGGTGCGTACCATACTGTATAGAAAATGCTTGTGATTCTGCATCATTTTTCTCAAAAGGACGGGAGATCAAATAGGCATCTGTAAATCCACGGTTTTGTGTTGTACCTAACTCACGCTGATAACGCTTCTCATCAAAGTCACCTGTATAGTAGTCATCTATCGCATGACGATACGCTTTGGTTACCACTCCTGCATAGTATGGAGATTTTGTACGTCCTTCTATTTTTAACGAATCAATCACACCAGATTTAAGTATCTCATCTATATGTGAAGCCATATTCATATCTTTAGCGTTCATGATATATGTACCTATGCCCTCTTCTTCATCCAGTCTAAATGTCGTACCGGACTCAGGGTTATGTGCATATATCTCATAAGGAAAACGACAGTCATTAGCACAGCTGCCACGGTTAGGGACACGTCCGGTTTGAAGTGCAGAGATAAGACAACGCCCCGAGTATGCAAAACACATAGAGCCGTGTACAAAGATCTCAAGTTCCAAATCAGGCAAATGCGTCTTAATAGCCTCACAATCTTTCAAAGAGATCTCACGGGCAACAATGATACGTTTTACCCCTAAGTCATAATAGACTTCTGCATCCATTGCATTCATCACATTTGCCTGAGTAGAAAGATGTATAGGAATATCAGGTGCGATCTTTGCTGCGATTTTAACGACCCCCGGAGAAGAGACGATGAGCGCATCCGGTTTAAGTTCTGCAATTTTTGCAATATGGTTTTCATAAAGTTTTATTTGTGAGTTAAAAGGAAATGAATTCACTGTAGAATAAACTTTTTTACCTCTGGCATGTGCATACTCTATACCCTCAGCATAAGACTCCATATCAAACTCTTTACCCGAACGGATACGCAGTGAAAAGGTACTTGTGCCACCATACACAGCGTCAGCCCCATAGTTTAGAGCGATCTTCATCTTCTCTAAGTTACCTGCGGGTGCTAAAAGTTCTACTTTGTTTTGATCTGTCATCTTGTTCCTAGGATATAAAGAGGGTTAATTTTGCTCTTATTTTATCCTATTAGTGGTAAAAAATAGGTTTTTTATTAAAATTTAGGAAGCTTGATCATACCATCAAGTTGCTATACCCTAAAGATCAGTATGCAAGATTTCATGTATTTTTTCTTGGTTACTAAGAAATACGTTTACTACTTCCGGGTCGAATTGTATGCCGCTTCTTGTCTCAACATACTCTAAAACCTTCTTATACTCCCATGCCGTTCGATCTGCTCTTTTTCTAAATAGTGCTCCTGCAGTATCTGCAACTGCCACTATGCGTGAAGCTATATTTATATCAAAGGCTTTCTTTTGAGCAGGATACCCTCCACCATTCCACCATTCATGATGCTCTTCGGAAATAATAGCTGCCAGATCTGTTGTAGAAAAACCTTGTGCCTTCAAAACATAGTACCCTATGAACGTATGGTTCTTAACAACTTTAAACTCTTCAAAACTTAGTTTTTCGTCTTTCTCATATATCTCTTTACAGATCATCACATTGCCAATATCATAGATTTTTGCAGCCTGTTCCAACCTATCACAATATGCAGCACCAAGTCCTAATGACTCTCCTAATACTTTACTGATCTGTGCTACTTGACGCATTTGATCTTTATCTTTACCATGTGCCAAAAGAGATACTCTGAACGTCTTCATCATCTCTTTTTCAAGAGAAGCATCATCCTCTGAAATCGTGTCGCGCAATTTGGCTAACTTCATTTCAAGAGACTTTTTATGTTCCATTTTAAAAATTTCTAATTTTTTGGTATCCATTGACTTGGTCATACGAGTATCTCCTATAAAAATAAATCATAGAAAAAGCAGATAAGTTTGGCTTTTTCAAGATAATATACATACTTGCTTGTAAAAGTATAAAATAAAAATGTCAAGAAAATGTCAAGTATTATGGTAAACTAAGAACAAAAAGAAAGTAACTTACGATGCGAATAGATTTACACAATCACACTACACGTTGTAACCATGCTGAAGGCACAGTTGATGAGTACATCCAAAGAGCCATAGAACTTGGCATAGACATTTACGGATTTTCAGAACATGCACCTATGGATTTTGATCCTGAGTACCGTTTGGCATTTTCCGAGATGCAAGCATATACAGATGATGTTTTAACAGCTAAGGAACGTTACCAAAAGGATATTAAGATACTTCTAGGCTATGAAGTAGACTATCTTCCGGGTCATATGGATGAACGTGTTTTATCTGCAAAAGTTGATTACCTAATAGGCTCTGTACACTTCATAGATAAATGGAGTTTTGACAATCCAGAGTTCATAGCAGGCTATAAAGACAGAGATATAGATGAGATATGGCAAGCCTATTTTGAAGCGACCGAAGCCATGGCAAAGTCCGGTAAATTTGACATCGTAGGACATTTAGATCTCATAAAAGTATTTAAATATATGCCAAAACAAGATACGCGGTTACTGGCAAAAGATGCACTTCAGGCTATCAAAAAAGCAAACATGGTACTCGAACTTAATGCCGCAGGACTTCGTAAACCTATCGGTGAGGTTTACCCTTCACGCTCTTTACTCGAAGTTGCTTATGATTTAGATATCCCTATAACATTTGCTTCTGACGCACACAGTGTAGAACAGGTAGGTTTTGGATATGATAAAGTTATCAGCCTAGCAAAAGAGGTAGGATACACCAAAGCTGTGACTTTTGAACAGCGTGATACACAATTGGTTACTTTTTAGGCACAAAAGCTTAAAACTCTAAATCATTAGTCGCTATAATAGATGATATTAAAATTTTAGGAGAAGAAATGGGTAAGTTTGTTAACAACAAAGATGAGTTTTATAAATATTGTGAAGAGAATGAAGTAGAGTTTGTAGATTTTAGATTTACAGACATTAAAGGGACATGGCACCATATCAGTTACCGTATGAGTGCTGTTGAACCAAGTATGCTTGATGCAGGTCTTCCGTTTGATGGTTCATCTATCGAAAATTGGCAGCCGATCGAAAAGTCAGATATGCTTCTTAAGCCTGATGTTCCAACTGCATTCCTTGACCCGTTTACTGCTGACAGCACGATTATTGTAATCTGTGATGTTTATGATATCTATAAAAATGAACTCTATGATAGATGTCCAAGATCTATCGCTAAAAAGACACTTAAATATATGGAAGAGTCTGGTGTGGGTGATGATGCATTCTTTGGTCCGGAAAATGAATTCTTTATCTTTGATGATGTTAGAATTTGGTCTGGTGTCAACCAGACAGGATACAGAGTTGATTCTGAAGAGGGTGACTGGAACCGTTCAACTGACTATGGTGAAATGGGTAACATGGGTCACCAACCAGGAATTAAAGGTGGGTACTTCCCGGTAATGCCAACAGATACAATGGTTGACCTCAGAGCTGAAATGATGTTGCTTCTTGAGGAAGTAGGTCTTACAGTAATGCTTGGTCACCACGAAGTTGCTCAGGCACAAGGTGAGATCGGTATCAAATATGGAAATATGATTGAAGCTGCAGATAATGTACAAAAGTACAAATATGTAGTTAAAATGGTAGCACATCTTAATGGTAAGACAGCAACCTTTATGCCTAAGCCACTTTATGGTGATAACGGTAACGGTATGCACGTACACCAGTCTATCTGGAAAGATGGTAAAAATACATTTTATGAAGAAGGTGCATATGCAAATCTTAGCCAAACAGCTCTTCAATACCTTGGTGGTGTATTTAGACACTCTGGTGCTGTTGCATCATTCACAAACCCAAGTACAAACTCATATAAGAGACTTGTTCCTGGATTTGAAGCACCAAGTATCTTAACTTACTCTAGTCAAAACCGTTCAGCTGCTTGTCGTATCCCTTACGGTGCGGGTGAGATGGCTACTAGAATTGAGACTAGATTCCCAGATTCTACAGCATGTCCATACCTTTGTTTCTCAGTACTTATGCTTGCAGGTCTTGATGGTATCAAACATGCAGATGTACCTGTTGGACCTATGGATATTGACCTATTTGAACTCACACTTGATGAGATCAAAGAGAAAGACATTCCACAAATGCCACGTACGCTAAGAGAAGCACTTGAAGGGCTTCGTAGTGACCATGAGTTCCTAAGACCAGTTATGTCAGATGAGTTTATCACTACTTACAGACAATATATGTTTTCAAGTCAAGTACACCCAGATGAAGCTAGACCTACAGGATTTGAGTTCTCATCAACTTATTCTTGTTAAGAAATTTATAACTTCAACCTTTGTTCCCAAGCTCTTGCTTGGGAGTACTTCTAATTCACTTCATAAAACACTCTAATTAAGTCCTTTCTTGCCCCCTCTTGATATAATTGAACCAAAGGATAAAATAATGAAAAAAATAAGTTTAGTAATAATAGGTGCATTGCTACTTGCAGGGTGCAGTGCTGTTGATGATGCAATTAATGATATAGTTAATGGTGATGTAACTACAGAAACAATTAAAGTGAAAGATAAAGTGTTAATCATTAATGATGTAAGTCTATCAGCTTGTGTAGTTCTAAAAAATGGCTTAATAAACGATGATGATCTTAAGGATGCGGTAACACTTGTTACTGAATTAGGTGTTACCTGTGCTACTTATGATAAAACAACCGGGGATCCTGAAGATAGTGATACTGAGTGTGTCGAACAGTCTCTAGTAGAGTGGTTAGAAGAAGAAGGACATGAAAATATTACAGATCTTGAGTCCGCCCAAGGTGATAAAGCTTGTGTTATCGGTGCGGATGTTTAAGGATAAGGTATTACCTTATCCCTATCATTATCCTACTTCTTAAAAATAGAAGCTTCTTTCTCTTTCTTAAAAAATGTAAAGTATGTCCAAAGTGTTGTTCCATAGACAAAAATAGACATCATCACCACACCTGTAGTCACAACCTCAAAAAACTCTTTGTGTTCAAATGACGCTGGTATCATATGTACCAGAATAATAGACAAGGCACCTTTCATACCTGAGAAGGTAAGGATGAACCAACCCTCTGCCCCTACTGGTGCGATGTGTTTAACTTTGTTACCCCAAAAAGCAAACTTTGCCATAGAGATGGCACGGATGAGCGTTGTGATACCAAACATGATGAGTATCTCTGTTTTGTACTGCCAGAGTTTCTCCACACTTACCATCTCTGCTAATACAAAAAATATCATAACTGCGGCAATGTATCCAAACTCTTTTGCCATTTCGTAGATGTATTCCAGTCTTTCTGTAGTTGTTGCATGTATGTTACTCAAACGTAACTTACGCATAAAACTTTTACTTTTTTGTGCTTCACCTTCTTCGATAGCCTGTATATCTGAATCTATCCAAGCCTTGGTTGCGATAATAGCTACAATAAGTGTCAAGATACCACTCACATGCATCTCTTCTGCTACAACATACGCAAGATATGCTTCTATGATAAAAGCAAAGAACTCTCCTCTTTTATCTGAAAAAAGTTTCATCAACATATAAAAAGCAAACCCTATAGCGATACCTATACCCAAACTAACCACAAATACACGTAGTGCATCCATGGCAGCATGACCTGCATCTATCTCTCCACTCATCATCCATGGTAATCCTATGAAGAAAAAAGCGATGACAGCCGTGGCATCATTCCCCAATGACTCACCCTCTATAAGTACTTTAATATGATGAGGAATACCCTTAAATCTGGAGAGTATCGACTGGACACTTACCGCATCTGTAGCCATGTTTATAGCAAAAAGTGACACATATGCACCCAATGTCAAACCTTCAAATACGCCAAGGTAGTACATACTTGCACCTACGGATATGGAGAGTGCTACAGCCACAACCGCTAAGTAAAAAATATCCCATCCGTATTTTTTGATATCAGAGAAATGCAAATGCAGTGCATCACCCATAAAGATAAGGGGGATACAGAACAAGATGATCGCATCAAAATAGAGTTTCAGATCTATGGGTACCGCCATAGGCACATAGGTGTAGATCGTGTATGAACCTATAAGCAGTAAAAAGACCGAAGGAATCTTCAGTTTATTGGCAAGAGCATCTGAAAAGACTACTAATCCCAATATAGTTATAAGTATGATCTCTGGGGCAAAACTATGCATCACTGTCCTTTAGTAACATTTTCATTTCAAGTAGACTTCTATAACCTTTTTGGCATACCATATGCCCATCTTCATCTATGATGACAACCGAAGGAAAGGCATTGGCTCCCATAGAACGAGCTTTAGAAAAATCATGCTGCATCAAAAGTTCAGCCCTTGGTGTTAAATAAAAGTCTCGAAAATGTTTTTCATCTTTTTCTGTCTCTTCAAGTAACTCAGATAATACATCTAATTTCGTAATATCTCTACCCTCATCATAAAACGCTTTTTGCAAACAATGAAGATAATCAAAACTCTTCTCATCACCCCAAAGTTCACGTACCGTAACTACTGCTTTGCATGCAGGGTATGTATCATATTCAAAATCTTCGTTTTCAAATAAAATATCAGAGAAAGATTGTCCTGTTCTCTTTGCTACTTGTTCCCAATGTCCTTTGAGATACCCTTTGGATGATTCATCCCAAACCATATCACCTTTGGTCCGTAAGCCACCCAATACAAGAGAAAAATCATAGTTATCAGATTGTGTTACACGTAATTGTTCTATGATAGGAGCAAACCCCCAGCACCATGAACACATAGGGTCTACAACGAAGATGATCTCTTTTTTTAACATTAAAATAACGTTCCACTATCCTCTGAAACTGGTGTTTTAGGCACATTTCTTTTAGGATGTAGAGGGTCACCTTCCTCTTCCTCCTCCTCATTTACTGGGTCTTCATCTATATTAAGTGTTTCTGCCAATCCTATCTCTCCATCTTCTGGATCAATATCGTTATCTTCAATGATCTCAGTCTCTTCTTCTAACATACTTTCATACTCATTTTGAGGCTTTTTATGTGATGGAAGCGGCGAAATAGCAGTATAAAGTTCACCCTTGCCTTCATATTCTCCTCTAAATACACCTTGTGGTATATCAAATGTCCGTTTTGTTTCAGGGTAAAGTTCAAGTAATTTCTTGTAATAGTACGCAAAAGCCGGTGCGGCAAGCCCACCACCTGTTGCCCCTTTACGTCCTATGGGTTTGTTATCATCACGTCCAAACCATGAAATCACCTCAATAGTAGGTGAATATCCACAGAACCATGCATCTATACTATTATTGGTTGTACCTGTTTTACCTGCAAGTTCAATCCCTTTCACACGTGCACTTCGCCCCGTACCTCGCTTCACAACATCTTTGAGTACATCGGTCATCAAGTAGGCTTGTTCCGGTGTAGTAAAATCAATTATCTCTTTAGGGCGTGTCGCATAAATAACTGCTCCTTCTCTAGAGATGATCTTACTGACAATTCTCGGTTCTATCATATGCCCGGCATTGGCGAACACTGAAAATATTTGTGCCATTTTGAGAGGACTTAACCCAAGATTACCCAAAGCAATTGACATATCTCTAGGGATGTGCGGTACATCCAGAAAAGCCAATCTTTTCCTAATAGTACTTACTCCTAGATCAGATACAAGGTTAATAGTCGCAAGATTTCGTGAATGTACCAATGCTTCTCTAAAGCTAACAAAACCCTTAAAGTCTCGTTCATAGTTTTTAGGTGCCCAGACCTTAGGCTTACCTTTATAATAATACTGAAACGTTCTCGCCAGGTCAGTCAAAGGACTTGCAGGGTTATACCCCATATCTAAGGCAGTTTGGTATATAAACGGTTTAAATGCAGAACCCGGCTGACGTTTAGACTGCGTCACACGATTAAATGCAGACTTTTTATAATCTGCACCACCCACCATAGCCAAGATATCACCTGTTTTACTCTCTACTGCTACAAAAGCTGTGTTTAGCGTGGATGTTTCTGCTTTTTCTTTATACTTTTTCAATGCTTTGTTATAAGAAAAAGAGACTGCATCTCGTGCAATGGCTTGTTGTTTCATATCTATAGTGGTATAGATCTGATATCCTCCTGTACGGACATCTCCTAGTTTCCCCTTAAAACGTCTCAACACTTCATCTACGATATAAGGTGCAATATTTTGTGTGAGTGATGTCTTATAGACTTTAGGTGATTCTTTCACTGCTTTAAGGTAATCACTCTGTGTTATCCACCCTATACTTTTCATACGATACAGTACATTGTTCGCACGATTCAAAGCACGCTTATAGTGTTTAAGTGGATTGTAGTAACTTGGTGCATTGGGTAAGCCGACCAAAATAGCTGATTCTTTAAGTGTAAGTTCATTCAGCTCTTTATGGAAGTACCCGTTAGCGGCTGTCTTGACCCCAAAGTAGTTATTACCATATGAAATTTCATTGAGGTATCGTTCGATGATATCTTCTTTACTCAGTTCATGTTCTATCTTCAATGCCAGGATCGCCTCTTTGATCTTACGAGCCAGTTTCTTTTCGCTACTAAGGATCTTATTTTTAATGAGCTGTTGCGTAAGTGTACTTCCCCCCTCCACAAAGCTTCCTGCTTGAATATCTTTAACTATGGCTCTTAAAATCGCATCCGGATTGACACCGTTATGTTCAAAGAACTTCGTATCTTCCATGGCAATAAGTCCCTCAACCAGATAGCTAGGAAGTTCATCATATCGGGCATAAAGACGGTGCTGTTTTTTAAAGACATACGCAAGTTTTTCACCATTTCTGTCTAGTATCACAGAAGAGATTTCAGGCTTGTAGTTGACAAGCTTATCGGCATCCAAAGAGATCTCTTCATACGCATAGATAAATGCTGCAGTAAGTGCTACAGCAAAGATCATCGCTAAGATAATGGAACCTTTAATCAAACTATTGAACACACAGACCCTTTATTTTTCATATATACATCTTTTTTATTTTAATTATTATTGTACCGTGTTATGGCTAATGAGTGCTAATACATGTCTTATCTTCTGTGTCGATACACCCAAATTAAGGATCACTCTCATGATAGGTTTCTCCACCGTAGGTTGACGTATGGCTCCTACTAAATAACCTTGTGCCATCAGTCCTTTTTGCACAAAAAGTGTCTGTTCATTATTTGGCATCTCCATAGGTACGATCAAGCTTGGACAGTGTATACCCAACTGCTTCCTTACAACCATTTGCCGCTCTAATATCTTCTTGGTATATTTTGCTGCATTTTTACGTATATGCCTTACGTTCACCAATGCCAAAGCAGTATCAAAAACAGAAGGAGCAGTAGAGTAAATGATAGGCTTTGCTCTATTTTCCAAAAAGCTTATGACATTTTTTGATGCTAAAATATACGCACCATATGAGCCATACGCCTTACCTAGCGTACCCATCTTTACATGTCTTTCATTGATGGTAATACCATAATATTCAAAGATACCCAATAGTTTTAAACCCAATACACCTGCACTGTGTGCTTCATCTACGATGAGCAGTGCTTCTGCTTCATCTGCAAGATCAAATATCTCTTTTTTACAAAGCTCCCCACTCATGGAGTAGACACCCTCAACAGCGATGATCTGTCTTTTGGCAGGGTGTGCTGCCAACTTCTGCTTTAGATCATCTACATCATTATGAGTAAAAGTAATGACTTTATCACCCAAGAGCTGTGAAGCCATTACTCCGGAAGCATGATACTCTGCATCCATAAAAAGCATATCACCTTTACGAACCAGCGCTTCTATAAGTGCCATATTGGCAAGAAATCCGGAACCTACTACCAAACCCTCTTCAAAACCATTATATTCTGCCATTGTCATTTCAAAAATACGGTGAATAGGATGATATCCATTCACAAGCATACTGGCTTTAGAACTCACAGTATCATATTCGTTTACAAGCTTTACAGCTTTCTTAAACTGTTTTTTATTTCGTGACAACCCCAAGTAATCATTGGAAGCCAGATCATCCAATCTGTCATCAAAAAGCTTACGCTCTCTAAATCTTCCCGCTTTTTTAAGTGCTTTTAGTTCGTTTTCATACATTTCAACTTCCAATCTTTATCCACGGTAACAACTTCTCAACTTGCAACCCCATCGCTGTACTCTCATAGCCATCCACAGATCTGATGTACTTTTTACAAAATCCTTCAACCATGCATCCGCCTGCTTTACCTTGCCAAAGTCCACTCTCCAGATAGGCTTCCAGATCATCCTCTTCGAATGGTTCAAAGTGATAATGTGTAGCTGAGATATCAGTAAACAGTAATGTTTTTGATCTGAAATGCAGTGAAGAGATGATAGAAATGGTTGAGCCACTCTGTATATTTAAAATGCGTCTGGCATCTTCTATATTTTTGGCTTTTCGCAAAATAGTTCCATCAGATGCTGCGATGACAGTATCGGCACAAAGTAGAGGTGTTTCCAGTCCAAACTCTTTAATAGCTGATTCTAACTTACCTTTACTTGCAGTGTAGACAAAATCTTTAGCAACTGTAGTTGTGATCTGGTCTTCATCATAATCAGGAGACTTTTGAATAAAATCTACTCCAAACTTGCGAAGTAGCAAAGCTCTACTTTCCGAAGAGGAACAAAGACAAATCCTCTCACTGCTCACTGCTAGCTGCTCACTGCTCATTGACAAAGCCCTAGTTTCCACCTTCTAGCACTTCACTCAAATAGACTTTTGCTTCTTCTAAAGCTGTAGTGATCTTACTTGGATCTTTCCCGCCTGCTTGTGCAAAATCAGGACGTCCACCGCCACCACCACCAACGATAGGTGCAACAAACTTGATCCAGTCACCCGCTTTGATCACTGTATTTTTTGATCCTGCTGCAAGCATTACTTTATCGCCTTTTTTCATAAAAAGCATCACAGCAATATTCTCATACTTATTTTTAAGTTCATCAATCATCGTTTTTATGTCACCACTCTCAACCTCTTCAACAATCACATTAACACCATTGACTTCAACTGCTGTGAGCTCTTTTTGACTACTGCTCATTACGGAAGCGAGTTCACCTTTAAGTGTCTTTACCTGCTCTTTAAGTTTAGTAATCCCGGCTATAGGATTTACATTTTTAAGCTCTGTCTTGATATCTGAGAGTTCATCTCTTAGTCTGTTTACCACTTCTATAGCAGCATTTCCACACACAGCTTCAATACGTCTTACCCCTGCACTTACACCACTCTCTTTAATGATCATAAAGAGACCTATCTGTGAAGTATTATCTACGTGTGTACCACCACAAAGTTCTATAGAGTCTTTAGAAAAACCAACAACTCTTACTTCATCACCATACTTCTCACCAAAGAGTGCCATAGCACCAGAGTTCTTAGCATCATCTACACTCATCACTTCTGTTTTTCTTGCTACTGCTCTAGAGATCTTATCATTGACCCATGCTTCTACTTTTGCTACTTCTTCACTAGTCATCGCTTGAGGATGAGAGAAGTCAAAACGTAGTCTTTTATCATCATTGAGTGAACCAGCTTGTGAGATGTGATCACCTAAAATATCTCTCAATGCGGCATGAAGCAAGTGCGTTGCAGAGTGATGTTTTTCTATCTCTGCACGAGAGTCATCAACAACAGCTTCCACCTCATCACCAACAGAAAGATTCCCTTTTACTTCAGACAAATTCATATCAAGGAATTTCTTAGTGTCAATCACTTTTACTTCTTCATTTTTAATTTTTAATTCGCCGGAGTCGCCCGTTTGTCCACCTGACTCAGCATAAAATGGTGTTTTGTCAAGCAGTACCCAACCTTTACCATCGATGTTCTTTACCTCTTTGAAATCTTCATCTAACAATGCCAATACTTTTGCTTGTGCGGTTGTACTACTGTAGCCTACAAACTCATTGACATCAAACTTCTCTTTGAGTGCTTTAAAGTCACCCGTTGTTGCCGCGTCACCTGTACCTTTCCAGTTTGCTTTAGACTGTGCTTTTTGTGCTGACATTTTAGCGTCAAATACTTCTGTATCAAGATTGATATTCTTCTCACGAAGCATGTCTTCTGTGAGGTCAAGTGGGAAACCATAAGTGTCATAAAGTTTAAATGCTACTTCCCCATTGAACACATCAGAGGTATTTTTCAATTCTTCGTTAAAAAGTTTGATCCCTGCTTCGATGGTATCAAAGAAACGTTCTTCTTCCATTTTCATAGAAGTTTTGATGGCTTCAGCTTTACTATTAAGATAGTCATACTGCTCACCCATTAACGCAACAAGCGTGTCTACAAGCTTATACATAAACGGTCCGCGTAATCCAAGCAAGTATCCATGACGGATGGCACGACGCATGATACGACGAAGTACATACCCACGCCCTTCTTTGTCAAAATTCACTCCTTGCGCAAGTAAAAAAGAACATGAACGTAAGTGATCTGCGATAACACGATATGAAGCAGAGTTATCAGCATCAAAATTATAAGGTGTCCCCACAAGCTCACCGATCTTGTCTAAAAATGGCATAAAGAGTGATGAGTGGTAGTTGTTAAGTTTACCCTCTTTGATAGCAACCACACGCTCCAGTCCCATACCTGTATCGATGCTGGGTTTTGGAAGTGGATTAAGGGTACCTGTTTCATCTCTGAAGTATTGCATGAAAACAAGGTTCCAGATCTCTAAAAATCTATCACCTTCTCCACCCATTTTATCTTCAGGACCAGAGAAATTCTCTTCTCCCTGGTCATAGAAGATCTCCGAACAAGGGCCACAAGGACCCGTGTCGCCCATCTGCCAGAAGTTGTCTGCATCACCAAAATATACAATACGATCTTCTGCAATATGCTCTTTCCACAGTTCAAAAGCTTCCTCATCACTGTCATGTACTGTGACCCAAATTTTATCTACAGGAAGATTCAAATACTTCTCACTTGTAATGAACTCCCATGCATATGCAATGGCTTCTTTTTTAAAGTAATCTGCAAAAGAGAAGTTCCCTAACATTTCAAAAAGTGTATGGTGTCGTGCTGTGTAACCAACATTGTCAAGGTCATTGTGTTTTCCACCTGCTCTTAAGCAGGTTTGAGAAGAAGTGGCACGAGGTGTTGCAGGAATAGGTGCTTCACCTGTAAAGATGTTTTTAAACTGTACCATCCCAGCGTTGGTAAACATAAGTGTTGCGTCGTCCGGTACAAGTGGAGAACTTGGTATAAGCTGATGCCCTCTAGCTTGAAAAAAGTTTAAATATGCTTTTCTGATATCCATTGAAAAATGTCCTAATATAAATTAGAGATATTTTATCTAAAATGTGGTTATTGGGAGGTAAAGCAAAGATTTTTTCCTTGTTCCACCTATGGAGAAGTGGAACAAGTTAAAAATATACAGTGATTAGAGGTAAAAAACACAAGCATCATCAGCATCATATTCAAAACTACCATCATATATTCCATCATAAGCTGTATAATTAATGTTGCCCGCATTAAAAATACTACACTCATATGGAATATTGTTTTTCCCCTCATCTACATAATCTACGATATATATAAATTCATTATATGGTACAGTAGGATCATCAGGATCAGTACCATAAAGTCCAGAGAAATCAAACTCACAATTTTCTGGAGGATAAAAGGAAAATTCCCCATTAGCCAAAGTAGTATCCCAATTATTCATAGAATCACAAATATATGGAATACCCCCATATGGATCTCCATATTCATCCACTAGAAACAACGTAGTTAAATCATCTGGATAATAATCATCACTTCCACCACCACAACCACTCAATGCAAATACAGCTACTCCGGAAAGCACTAAACCTATTAACTTTTTCATCATTTCCTCCTTTTGTAATAATATAGTTATAGTATTACCATAAATTGTGTCATATTCGTGTTTAGTGCAGGTTTTTACTGTTACTGATTCCACTTTCTGATTTTATTATGGCAAGAGACACATTGATTTAAGACTTTTGTATAGTTTGTCGTTGCAGCATGTTTCTGATTTGCTTCTATGCTTGCTTTTAGTTTATCGGCATATCGAATAATATTTTTCGTCTGGTTTTTAGCAAAAGCAGCACTGTAGTCCATGTCATCTTTTTTAGAAACTTCTACTTTAGTTGAAGCCTTTTTTAAACTTTTAATACCTTTAAGTACCATCTCTTTATTATTATAGAGGATTCCTCTTTGGATCTCTGCCATAGATATTTCCATAGTTTGCATATCTTGTATTCTCTCTGCTTGATCATACGCTTGCAGACTTAACGTCAATGCACCTAAAGTCAATAAACCTGCCATTATCTTTTTCATCAGTTATCCTTCTAAAGTTGATTTAATGTGATAAATTTATTATATCATGTTTTATAATTATTACTTCTAAATAATCTGGCTGCATCATAGCAAATTTGTTACAGCACTCAAAACTACCCAACAATTCAAAATTCTAAGATACGTTTTTTAAAAAAATCGCGATCTTCTTACTGCCGTCTTTTTCAACGATCTCCATTAAGCCTTTACTTTTAACTTCTAAATCTTCATCGAGTAGTGCTAAAACCTTCTCTTTGTCTATCGCATCTTCTCGCATAAGCCATGCAAGATCTTTTTCAACCAAAAACTGTGCATTATAATACTGGTGGTCACTTGCTGCATAAGGGTATGGGATGAAAAGTGTAGGCAGAGCTGTAGCCGAAAGCTCCCACAAAGTGGAAGCCCCTGCCCTTGCTATGGCCATATCTGCTTCATTCATATAGTCTGCCAACTTCGTGGTAAATCCAAATACTTCAGCTTTTATACCTAGATCATCATAGGCTTTTTTTACTTCATCTATATTTCTTTCACCTGCTTGATGGATGATTTTTATGCCTTTATCCTGAAGTTCAACTGCCATTTCAAGTGCCAGTGTATTGATGGCTTTAGCTCCTTGTGAGCCACCAAGAAAAATAATAGTTTTTACCTGATGACGGATACGTGCATTTTCAAAGAAGACCTCTTTTACAGGATAGGCTTTGATGGAACTCTCTTCCAAATAAGAGGAGATGAACCCTGCCGCATAAGGTTTGAGTAGTTTGTTTAGTGAGCCTAATGCTGCATTTTGCTCATGTATTACCAACGGTATACGTAGCACTTTTGCTGCAAAGGCGGTAGCCGCAGAAGAGAATCCTCCTACAGAAAAGACAACTTTTACTTGATGTTTTTTCAAAAGTTTTATCGCTTGCAGTGTTGCCTTGAACATCATAAAGAGTGATTTTACTTTACCCAATCCTCCTTGGTTCACTACACCACGTGTTTCAAAAAAATACTTATGTTTAAAATCATCATCTGTTTCAAACCACTGCTTATCCTGCCCTTGTGTAGAACCGATATAGATAAGTTCTTCACCTTCAAGATGTTCTTTAACTGCTTTGATGATGGCGAGATGCCCACCTGTACCACCACCTGTCATAACAATACTCATAAGATCTTCCCTTCACTGTTTCTTGGTACTTTTTTAGAAACCATCAATACCAAACCTATAGCAATACATGATGCCAATATATGCGACCCGCCATAACTTAAAAATGGTACTGCGATCCCTTTAATAGGAGTAATACCTGAGATACCATAAGAGTTAAGTATAAATGCAAAAGCAATAAGAAGACCTGCTCCTATACAAAAAAGATAATACATAGGATCTTTTACTTTTGATGCGATTTTTAAAATACGAAATACGATAAAAAGTATAGTAAATGTCACAAAGGCAAGCCCTAAAAACCCTAACTCTTCAGTAATACCTGCAAGGATAAAGTCTGTATGCACCTCACTCAAATAACCTAGTTTAAATTGACCATTTCCTAAACCTTCTCCTAAGAAACCACCATTATGGATGGCATTGAGTGAATTCGAGATTTGATAAGGCTCTTTAACCGCTTCAACACGAAGCCTATCTGATGCTATATCAAAAGGAAGAAGAGAGAGTATGTCATTTTGTACCGTACCCCACCAACTTTTTATCCTTGCCATACGGTGAGGAGCAAAGAAAATAAGACCGATTATTGCCATAAAGGCACCAGACATAAGTGTAAAAAAGAACTTTATAGAGCTGCCTACAAATAAAAACAACACCATGAGTGTTGCACCCAATACCACGACCTGACCTAAATCTTTTTGAAAAACTGCAATGATAACAACAGCCAAAAGAAATATAAGCAGATAAGGTGAAAATGCCCGTACCTCTTCTATGAATCCCATCTCTTTTCTATCTATGAATTTACGTGCAAAGCTCCATGCTAAAAAGAAGACAAATCCAACTTTAAAAAACTCTACAGGAGCAATGGAGATAGATCCTAAGCGAATCCATCTTTTAGCACCACCAACTTCATTTACCAAAGAAGAGGGGAGAAACTGCATAGCTATCATAAGGATAAAAAAGAGAATAAACAGTGTAAGCCCTACCCTTGCAAACCATATGTCCGGATCCATTTTACTAAGAATGACCATGGTAACAAAACCTATAAATATGGCACCGCTCTGTCTTATGAAAAAATGAAAGTCAGAATAATGAAAATGTAGCACCGTATAAGCAGAAAGAGAATAATCCATTACCAATGAAAGTGTTAAAAGCATCATTACGGCAGCTAAAAGCGGTTTATCTATCATCTTGTATTCTCTTTCTGTAATATTAATTAGTATTTTATCAAATTTAATAGATAACTTTGATAAAATTTCATATCAGATGAGGGAAATATGAATAAAAACAGACAGAACCGTGCAATTGACCAAAGAAAATATAAGATCACAGGTCTTTTTATTATTTTAGCCATTGCCATGTTGATCTTTTTATCTTCTGTTTTAAAAACAATAACTTCAGATAGGAGTATCCCCAGTCATCACTCTACCATACATGATCGCTCTTTTCGTGGAAGCATCATCTCAGCAGACAATTATACACTCAGCAACTCACAAAAAACCTATCAGGCAGTCATTCGTGGTGCAAGCATTGTTCCAGAGAAAAAAGCTGTTTTTATTAAACTTTTCAGTATTTACAGTGGCATTGATGAAGAAAAACTACGCAAGAAGTTTAAAAATCGTAAAGGTAAGGAGATAAAAGGCAATATTGTCCTTTCAAAAAGTATCACTTCAAGACATGCAATGCAACTCAAGTCTTTGTCCTATAAACTTAGAAAACTAGGTATTTTCCGTTGGGTTAAAAACCGTAATGGTATTGATGTACTCTATGGGTTGGATATCATCGAGAATGGTGAGACCAGACGATTTCCACTGGGTGATGTCATGAGCCCCATCCTCGGATACGTAGGTGATAAAAGTGATGGAAGATATACCCGACCCAAAGGGCAAAAAGGACTTGAACGAAATTATGATAAACATATCACCTCAAAGAAAAATGGGTATTTCAGAGGTAAAAGAGACGTTGTAGGTGCTGTCATACATGACAACAACAGTATGAAACTTCAACGTGTGGATGGCATGGATCTTCATCTCAACATTCCTTTAGCTTTTCAAAGAAGAGTTGAACTTATGATAGACCAAATGAAAGAGAGTATAGATGCGGAAGAGATCATAGTCGGTGTCATGGAAAGTAAGACAGGAAAAGTACTTTCATTGGCCAGTTCAGAACGCTATGATCCTGCACACATCACCCAAAAAGATATCCCTGCACTCAATCCCAAGTTTTCAGAGTACCCTTATGAAGCAGGTTCTGTACTTAAGCCTATCACGCTAGCCATGGCATTGGACCATAAAGTTGTTACACCTCAGACCTGGTTCAATACGTACAATGGGCGTATGAAAATAGGCAAGAGACGAACCATTACTGATGATGAGAAATTTGATTCTCTTACAGCTACAGATATCATCGTACATTCATCCAATGTAGGGATCTCTCAGATCTCATGGAAACTCACAGGTAAAGAATTTAGAGAAGGATTACTTAAATTTGGTATAGCAAAACCTTCAGGACTTGACCTTTCACGTGATCTTCCAGGTCAACTCAAACCACTCTATAAACTAGACCATAAAATGCATAGAGCCAACAGCTCATACGGCTATGGGATGATGGTCACTTTTGCACAACTCTTCAAAGCATACAGTGCTTTCAATAACGATGGCATAGCCGTTACACCTCGTATCGTAAACTACTTGGCAGATCTCAAAGGCAATCGCTATACAATGGAACCAAAGGTAAAGAACCTGCAAACTGTAGGTAAAAAAGCAGCAAACCAGATACATGATATACTCATTGAAGTTGTTAAAAGAGGTACAGGTGTTAAAGCCCAATATCCTGGCTTGGAGATCGGTGGGAAAACAGGTACGGCCCACATCGCTAAGCATGGTCGTTATGTACGTGAGTACCATAGTAGTTTTTATGGTTTTGCCAATGACAAAGAGGGAAATAAATATACCATAGGAGTTTTAGTCATCCGGGCAAAAAAACAATACAAATACTTTGCATCACTCTCTGCAGTACCAACCTTTAAGCGTATTGTACATACTTTGGTGGAACTTGATTATCTGAAGCCTGAAGGAGGCGAAAAAGAAGAACTTGAGCCTATTATTGCCAATATCATTAAGCCTGAATTAGCTACTACAGAACCTACTATGGAAGAAGAGTTTACAGAAACAAAATCTGTAAAAAAGAAGAGTGTTAAGGAAAAGACAGAGCAAACAAAAGTTGCAGTAAAACCTAAAAAAGCATCCGTAAAAGAACTTTTTAAAATAGAGACAAAACCTAAAGAGAATTCAAAACCTAAACCTGCAAAAAACAGATCAACCCATGAACTTTTTGAAGATCTGTTTTAAAGGACATTGTTCTTTAAAACAGATCTAGAATAAGTGAAACTAAAGTAGTCACCCTTAGGACTATTGAAAAATCTTCTCACAATCTTTTAAAATAGCACCAGGTACAGTAGCAATGGTCATAAATCCTGTCATACTTAAGAGAGGATAGTGTAATGCCAGATTATATTTGGGAGCCAATACTTTTGCTTCTCCATTTTCTATAAGTATAGTGTATGGAATCACAGAAGCATTCTGTGCACCGATCTTTTTAGCAAATTTTGTGGTTCGTTTATCAAGCTTTACGCCCAACAGTGTTGCACCGTTATCAAGGGTAAGTTCAAACACAACAGAGCCGCTTTCTTTTGCTTTTTCTATGAGTTTTGCATTTTCTCCACTTGCTACACTCTCCATATCTTCATAGTAAGGCATACTCATGGCAAAGTGATAGCCACTTAGATCATCAAACTCCATACCGTCTTTTGCATTCTGGAGCCCCTCAAATGTCTGATTAAGTTTATCTAAGACTTTTGTAGCTGCTGCTTTATCAAAGTCATCTTGCAGATACGCTTTAGCAAAATAGAGTGGATTGCTGATGCTGATCTGTTTATTGACATCATCCACAAGTACTTTGAGTACACCCATAAACCCTCTGGTTTTTTTATTTGCCATTTTTTTCAAGGATGGACAAGTGAAGATAATCGAAGTAAGATCACTTTTTTTATCAATATCATGCGTACCCAATACCTCAAACCCAGCATTTTTCAGGTCAGCTTCTACTTGTGCTGCAGTGGCAAGAGGACCTCTCAAATAAGCAGAGATAAACTCTTTTTCAATATGCCCTGCTGTTGACGGAGTCGTTACTTCTCGTGGACTTGCAACTGCTTCAGATTTTTTCTCTTCTACAGCTTCAACTGCAGTGCTTTCCGTTTTTGCAACAGTCGTACTTGTCGTTGATTTTCTTGTAAGTGGATTCACATTCGCAACAGCTTTAGCCCCTAAACTCTCTAAAAGAGCAGGAATCTCTTTATCTAGTTTCTTAATGAACTCTGCTCTTTTTGGATCGTCAATTTTTAGTGTAGCACCCCAGTTTGCAAGTGTTGGCATACCTATAACCAGTGTAGATGTACCTTTTTTAACATACATATACATGGCACATGGAGCATATACTCCTGCTTGAGGTCGCCCACCTTCATTATCAAAAACAGTGTAGGAAAATTTAAAATGACAGAGTGCATAGGTCCAAAATGCATCATAATCAGGAATGGTATCTTCACCATTTTCCTTAAAGTTATAATATCCTGCGATAAGATATCCACCCTCTTCAAAGGTCTCTTCAAATTTCTCCTGAAAGTCATCAACAAAGTCAGTTAAGTCTTTTGGTCTATCAAAAGCGAGTTCAAAATTCATCATTCTTTTATCTGCAAATTTATCATATTCTATATAACTCTTTGTACCACCCAATTCTTTTTCTATCATGGCATCAAGCGGCTTAAAAGAGTCTATATATGCTTCTCTTAATTTTTCATCCTCTATACCAATTATATCTAAGATCGCTTCTGGTACAAGGTGAGTTACAACAGTCTGTTTATCACTCAATTTTTTATATCCAAGTAAGTTAAACGGACTAAAGCCTGCAATTCTTGGGTCAATGTTTAGAAGGGGTTTAATCTTTGCATCATTAACAATAGACTGAAAACTTAAAAAATCAAGCTTGGTTGAGCCATATTTTTCATTGTAGTGATCATTAACCCGTTTATGTGGATCAGTCAATGCAAACCCAATAGTTTGTACTTTTTTCTCTGTCAACTCATTATATTTCTCTTCTATATCTTCATCAAAAGTATAGATAACCGCTAAGTTTTTAGATTTAACAGCTTTAGGTTTTGCTTTTGGTTCCGGTTTTGACTCTGGCGCTTTTACAGCAGAAGTTGTGTCTGTTGTAGCTATGGTTGCATCTTTGTCTTGACCAACATACATACCTAGACTAAAAAAAACAACCGCCACCAAAAGAATTTCAAACAATTTTTTCATAATTATACTCCAATATAAGTATTTTGTATAGTATATCATAGATTATGATAAATCTTATTTATTTAAATTAACAAGATAATTTAAATAAACTGTACATGTATCTAACTGTGTAACAAAGTAACACAAAATGTGGATTACTGTTTGAAATCAATTGTTAATAAAAAAATGAGTTTAATTTGATATAATTAAATAAGTTTTATTTATAAAAGGAATAAATATGTATAAAAATATTATTGCCATTGGACTGATAGCCCTATTTAGCTTAACACTACATGCTGAATACACGGATGAAGAGCGTATTAGAGATATGAAAGCAATGGAAGAAGGTATGATGAAAATCCAAAAAGGCTTACTTACTAATGATAGAAATATTCTATCTAAAGGTGTGAATCAACTACAGCAAGTCACTCGTAAAGTTGAACCGCCTATTGACAGTAATAGTATTTTGGCACAAAAAAATACCTATAAATATAAGTTTTCAAGAAAACAAGGTGAAAAAATTATTCATTATGCAGAAGATATAAAAGTAGAAATGGACGCAGGCAACAAACATAGTGCTACCAAAGCTTTTGTTAAAGTTTTAGATGAATGTATCTCTTGTCATAACAAAATCAGAAAGTGGCATAACAGATAACTGCTTTATTCTCTTTCTCGTTCCATCTCTCATTATATCCATAAATTATCTATAAGTCTCGGCTTACCTACCCATGCTGCGACCAGGATAATGGTATTACCTATCTCGACTTCTTCCAAAGCATTAAATTCTCTATCTACTATGGCTACATATTCTACTTCATCTGCATCTTCCAATACATTTAGCATTACTTTTTTGATAGCTTCAACATTGAGTTCCCCTGCCATGACAAGTTTAGTGACACGTTTGAGTGATCTGGAGATCGCTAAGGCTCTTTTCTTTTCATCTGTATCAAGATAGATATTACGACTGCTTAAAGCCAATCCATTGTCATCACGTACTATTTCGCATGGAATGATCTCTACATCCATAAAATAGTTCTTCACCATCTGAGTGATCAAAGCCAACTGCTGTGCATCTTTTTTTCCAAAATATGCTCTGGTAGCTCCGGAGAGATTGAGCAGTTTCATCACCACTTGAAGCATCCCGTCAAAATGTCCCGGGCGTTTTTCACCCTCTAGAACATATCCTCTTATGGCAGGAGCCCCTATGCAGAGTTCATCTCTTTCATACATTTGATCGATCGTTGGCATAAAGAGTATATCTACCCCTGCTAGTTCACAAATCTTGATGTCTGCTACCTCTTTTCTAGGATAACTGTCAAGGTCTTCCCCTTCTAAAAACTGTGTAGGATTTACAAAGATAGAGACAATAAGATGTTCATTCTCTTTTCTTGCTTGACGAATAAGAGAAAGGTGTCCATGGTGTAAGGCTCCCATAGTTGGAACAAAACCTATGGAACCTGATAATATTTTTTTTGCTTCCTGTAACTCATCTATTGTACGTACAATAACCATACTCTAACCTCTATCTCTACTATATTTTGATAAAATAATAGCCAAATATATACTTATAAATAATTAAATACCCGTCATTCCCGACTCCGATCGGGAATCTAGAAGTGGCATATAGTTCCAACTGTAGATCCCCGTGTCCAGCACGGGGATGACGAAGCGATCAAGGAATAATAAAATGGATGCTTATGAATATGGTGAACTCCTTAAAACACTCACGATCAAAATGGAAAATATTAAAAATATTGTAAAGCCTGATGTATTAGAAGCCAGACTGTGTGAGATAGAAGAGATGCAGCAAGATCAAAACTTCTGGAATGATGCAGCATATGCAGGAAAGATCTCCCAGGAAAAAACAAAAACAGAGCGTATCTTGGCTACGTATGGTAATGCTTATGATGCAGTACACGATGCAAGTGAATATTTTGAACTCTCTAAGGCTGAGAATGATGAGGAAACGCTTGAAATGCTCTATGAAGATGCAGATAGCTTACAAGAAAGTACAAATGCATTAGAAGTACAAATGATGCTGAGTGGTGAACATGACGGAGCGAATGCTATCGTCTCCATACACCCGGGAGCAGGTGGTACTGAGTCACAGGACTGGGCTAGTATGCTTTACCGTATGTATCTGCGTTGGGCAGAAAGACATGGATTCAAGGTCGAAGGACTTGACTATCAGGCAGGTGAAGAAGCCGGTATCAAGGATGTGAGTTTCATTATCAAAGGTGAAAATGCTTATGGATACCTCAAAGTAGAAAATGGTATTCATAGACTCGTACGTATCAGCCCATTTGACTCAAATGCCAAACGCCACACTTCATTTTCTTCAGTCATGGTATCACCAGAGGTAGATGATGACATAGACATCACCATTGAAGATAAAGATATACGTGTAGATACATACCGTGCCTCAGGTGCAGGCGGGCAACATGTCAATAAAACAGAATCAGCAATCCGCCTCACACATATAGAAACAAACATCATCGTGCAGTGTCAAAATGACAGAAGCCAACATAAGAACAAAGCTGCTGCCATGAAGATGCTCAAATCTCGTCTATATGAGTATGAGATGGCTAAAAAACAAGCTGCCTTAGATGGTGTAGAAAAATCAGAAATTGGTTGGGGACATCAGATACGTTCTTACGTCATGCAGCCGTATCAGCAGGTTAAAGATACCAGAAGTAACCAAGCCTTTACCAATGTAGATGGTATCTTGGATGGAGATATAGATAAACTTTTAGAGGGTGTGCTTATAGCTCAAGCCAAGTAACTACTTACTTAACGCTTGATCTTCTAAAGTATATATTTCATCACAGCGTGCTGCCATATTCTCATCATGGGTTACAAGCACTAAAGCTGCACCTGTCTCTTTAATATAGTCAGTCAATACATCCATTACTAATTCAGCTGTCTCTTTATCGAGATTTCCTGTAGGTTCATCAGCAAAGATGATACGTGGCTTTTTACTCAATACTCTAGCAATAGAAACCCGTTGTTGTTCTCCTCCTGAGAGTTCAGAGGTCTTATGACTCATAAGATGATCGATCTCTAACTTCTTCAGTATACTATCATCTATCTGCTCAGCTGACAGCATTGTAGCTACACCTATATTTTCTAAAGCACTCATTCCCTTAAAAAGATAGTGAAACTGAAAGATGATCCCGATATCATACCGACGTAATGCTTCTATAGCTGCATCATTCTGACTATAAAGATCTTTACCAAAAAGTGTAACATTTCCCTCATTAGGTTTCATAAATGTAGAAAATATATGTAAAAGTGTAGATTTACCAGACCCGCTGCGTCCTACGATGGCTACACTTTGAGTAGGTTCTATGGTGAAGTTGATCTGTTTAAAAAGGGGGTAGTCAAAACTATGAGAAATATTTGTAGCTTCCAAAAGGGGTTGTGACATAAAGTATAACCTTTAAATAATTTAACGTATTTTAACATAAAATCACACGAAGTGTGCCTATCGTTATGAACAACTTTGTAAGCGAAGCGATTCGAGAATAGCGACGATTTTTTGCTTCGTTTTTTCTAAAAAAATGAAGAGAGAAACAACGCCTCAAATAATATAATAGGAAATTAAAATGAATGTATGAAAGAAAAATTTACTTAGTATTTACGATTTAAGAGGTGTTGTCAGGAGACAACACCCTACGGCATTATGCCATTTGTGCAGCAACTTCAGCAGCAAAATCTTCTTCTGCTACTTCTATACCTTCACCAACTTCAAGTCTTGTGAAGCTAGTGATCTCTGCTGTACCACCGGCAGCTTTTGCTTTTTCAGCGATGTACTCAGCAACTGTTTTGCTGTCATCCATAACAAAGTTTTGATCAAGAAGACACTGCTCTTGATCAAGTGTTGTATTGTCTGCAATAAATCTTGCAATTTTACCCGGAAGGATTCTATCCCATATCTTTTCAGGTTTACCTTCAGCTTTAAGCTCTTCTTTGAGTGCTGCTTCAGCTTCAGCCATAACCTCTTGGGTCAATTGATTCATAGAGATATACTGAGGAACATTTTTAAGTGTTTTACCTAAACGAGAAAGTTCTTCATTCTCTTTTTCGATAGCAACGATTCTTCCTTTAGTCTCTTCTGCTACATATGCAGCATCAAAGTCTTTATAAGAGAGTGTAGTTGGAGCCATAGCAGCAGCATGCATTGCAACTTCTTTAAGCACTGGAGTCATCGCTTCAGCAGTTTGAGCCGAATCACATTTAGCTTCGATGATTACACCATTTTGCTTATTTGAGTGAACATAACCATTTACTGCTGTAGTCTCATCACCGGTGACAAGTGCAGATCTTCTTACTACAAGCTTTTCACCGATCGTAGCAACTTGAAGAGAAAGATACTCAGCAAATGGCTGACCATTGATCTCAGAAGCGTTGATAGCCTCTGCATCAGCGATGCTGTTATCAAATGCATGATTTACAACATCTGACATCACTGCTAAAAATTTATCATTCTGTGCAACAAAGTCAGTTTGAGAGTTAACTTCAACAATTACTGCTTTTTTACCCTCAACTTTAACTCCAATTGCACCTTCAGCAGCTACTTTACCAGCTTTTTTAGCTGCAGCACCCATACCTTGGTCTCTAAGCCATGCAACAGCTTTGTCCATATCTCCATCAGCTTCAGTCAATGCTTTTTTACAGTCCATCATTCCTGCATCAGTCATTTCTCTGAGTTTTTTAATGTCTTTAGGCCCAAAGTTTGCCATGATTACGCCTCCGCCAATTCTTTAGCAGATGCTACAGCGTCTCTAAAGTTTCCTTTAAAGCTGTATTTCTCTTCCATTACTTCAATTTGTGCATCTGTCATGTTTGCTACGTCTGCAAAAGTATGGAAACCTTCATCATTTAGTTTACCTTGATAAACTTTCCCAACACCAACGATCTTAGTAAGATCATCACCTGTTTTAGCATCAGTTTTTACTGGTGCTGCTTTCTCTTCGACAAGTTTTTCAACTTCTGCTTCAGTTGCCGGTGCCGCTGCTTCTTCAGCTACTGCTTCAGCCATAACTGCTTCCATTTCTCCTGCTGATACTTCTTCAGCCTCTCCACCGGTAGCTTCTGCATATGCAGCTTTACCTTCGATGATCGCTTCAGCCATTTCTTTACAGAAAAGGTTGATTGATCTAATAGCATCATCGTTTCCTGGGATTGGGTAATCGATCACATCCGGATCACAGTTAGTGTCAAGTGGTGCAATTACTTTCATACCCATTCTTTTTGCTTCTTTAACAGCAATATGCTCTTTAACAGCATCAACAACAAACATCATGTCCGGAAGTTTTTTCATATGTCTGAAACCTTCAAGGTATGAGCTTAGTTTCTCTTTTTTTCTTAAAAGCATCAATGCTTCTTTTTTAGTCAACATATCAAGTTGACCGTTTTCTTCCATTTGCTCGATGATTTCGAGTTTTCTGATAGATTTCTTCATTGTTGGGTAGTTTGTTAACATTCCACCTAACCATCTTGTAGCAACATAAGGCATACCAGCTCTTTCTGCATGTTCTTTAACTGCTGATCTAGCTTGTTTTTTAGTACCTACGAAAAGTACTGTTTGTCCTTCAGCTGCTGCATCTCTTACAACATTGTATGTATATTTGAAATATCTAAGTGTTTTTTGAAGGTCGATAATATAAATATTTTTTCTTGCACCGAAAATGAATTTCTTCATTTTTGGATTCCATCTTCTTGTTTGGTGTCCGAAGTGTACACCACATTCGAGTAAGTCTTTCATTGTTACCATAGTTTTCTCCTTGTTGGTAAGTATTAGCCTAAGTCATCTTATATAGATTTATCAAATCCACACAACATAACTTAGGCTAGGTTAAAGGCATATGCCCATCATTAGGTTTAGTCCGCTGTAGTCATCAACACATCTGTGCAACCGTTCAAGGAATAACTACATGAGTATTTCGCAAATTCATGACATAAAATATGCCTGTATAGAGAATAAGGAACGCGATTATATCGAAATGATGTTTAAAAATAGATAAGAGTATGAAAGGAGAAAGGAGAAAGTAGAAAGTAGAAAGTAGAAAGTA
>CBFCXZ010000010.1:0-62482 GCA_965602275.1 uncultured bacterium | reverse complement strand
TTTGTATCTGTTATATGAATAGAGTGTTTCCCTACATTAAAAATATCTCGTATATTATCTTTTATTTTTAATACTTCATCTAAACTATCAGCTTGAAAAGCTATGACTCGAATTGGATCAAAAGACCTGAAACACTCTATAAGCTTATCTTGAGACCCTCTAAAATTATCTTTTACACTTCCAAGCCAATCTTCACCATAATATATCTGCGAAAGTAAATTATGAGCACCATTAGGATTTAGTTTTATCTCTTTTCTATAAATTATTCTTGGTACAATTTCTTCTATTTTTTCATCATTACCAACTGCTATAGGCCATAAAAAAGCTATATGTACATTTGAAGCATACTCTACAAATTTTGTAACTACTGTATCTAAAATATCTCTTGATATATTTCTTTTATAGAAAAAGTCATAATCATAAATATGATCATAGGTATCTATATTTACACAGTCAATAGCTTCATCTAAAAAAATTGCACTGCCTACCCTATGGGCACCATTTGCAATAGAGCCATTTTTGGATAATGGTATAAGAGTTTTGCTACTATCAAAACCATTTGTTTTAATATCTTCAAAAGTTTTATGAAATTCCTCTATAAACTTATCTATGCTATTTTTGTCTTCACTTCCAGGCTCACTAAACTTCCCAAGACTAAAAGCTCGTATATGCTCTTTGTACATTTCTTTTGCAAACTTTACATCTTTATTTTTCATTTCAAGATACAAAAGTTTAAATGCCAAATCAAATCTTGTATGAGTTAAAAGTTTATTTGCTTTTATAGTTTTGACATCATAGTAATCTTGCTTTAAATCTTTTTCAAGGTGTGGCTCTATCAACCTAATTAATGTATCTCTACTTAACATTATTATTCTCATTTATACAATTTTTTAATATAGTTTTCGCAAAGGACTCAGCACTAAACTGATATGCTTGTTGTGAGTTTAAAAATTTTTCTATACTATTTAAATATTCTAGGTACTTTGTGTTATTAATACTTAGCAAATAATCATATAGCTCTTCATTTGATTTAAAATCTCGTCTATCTATAAAGCAATTTTTAGGAACATATTCAGTTATATTTTTTGCCCCCCAGTAAATCGGAACACATCCAGCTATTAAAACATCAAATATTTTTTCAGTGATATAGCCTGATTCATCTTTTACATTTTCATATGCAATAGCAAATTTATAATTTTTTATAGTTTCAAGTTTACTATCTGTCTTTCCACAATATGATGAACACTTTTCTCCAAAAAACTTAAATGCAATATCTTTTAAATAAGGTAATCTATTTAATGCCCTTATTGGTTTACTACCATAGAACCTGTATTCATTCCAACCAAACCCATACAAATCAAAATCTTCTGGATGATTTTTTTCAAACCATCTAATCAAATTTTTTCGCTCACTATACAATTCATTTTCAAAATTAGAACTTTTATTACTCACTATCAAACAGCATAATTTATCTCTTTTTATATTTTTATAAATCTTACTGGGTAATCTAAAAGCATAATTTATTTTAATATATTTCTCGCCATCTACAAGATTATCATTCCAAGTGAAAATCTTCTTAAAATACTTATGTTTTTCCAAATGAAAATTTTCAGGTTTTATTATGGAACTTTCTATTGCAAGTAAATATGATTTATACATATCTTGTTTTTTTGGCAAGACTTTTGGCATATCGAAATACAATACTATATCTGACTCGGCTATAGTATTAATATCATTAGTAGCTATTTCATAGCCATATTTCTTAAACTCATCATAAAGTTTATGATATTTATCAAAACTTCCAACTTTCAATTTAGTCTGATTTTTATCAAAAATTGTATTACCATGAAATACTTTATCAGCCACAAAAGATACTTTTTTCATTTATTTATTAGACCCAAAAAATCTTTATGCACATAAATATCATCCAATCCTATAATTCTTCCCCAAAGTACAAAATCATTAGAAAACATTAACTTTCTAATATTTTCATCACCATACAAAACACAGCAAGAAGGATTATTTTCAATAGTTAATACATTAATTCTAATTTTTGAAAAATCAATGCCTTTTAAGACATTAAGCTCATGCCCTTCAACATCAAGAGAAAGAAAATCAATATGTGTAATATTTTCTTTTTCAATAATATCTTTAAATACTTTTGTTTGTACTTTTATATCTTCTGTTTCATAGTCATACTCAACATTTCTAGTTTCTTTGACAAAAGACAACATATCTTCCCAACCTGTAGAATCCTTTACAACAGTAAATATAACCTCGCCTTCTTTATCAGATAAGGCAAAAGAAAATAACTTGGCTCTTCGATACTCCTCCCATAATTTTGTCATATGTGACAATGGCTCAAAAGCTATTCCACTCCATCCTTGTTCTTCAAAATATCTAGTATTATTAATCTTTAATGGATGATTGCCACCTATATCACAAAAGAAACCATCTTTTTTATTTTTAAAAAAGTTTTCATATACTATAAAATCTTGATTATCTTGTGAATACAATTTTCTATCCCCCTTGTTTATGGGTTCAAATATTATAGTATTTGGATAATTTTTTTTAAATTTCTTTAAAATTATATTTCTTTTATTTTGAGCCAATTTATTATAAAACTTAGGTATTGACAAGCTTACTAATTTTTTAATTTTTTTTATCATTTTATCTCTTCTGTTTTTTAATTTGTGGTAAAAAACATTTCCATTTCAAATAGTAAAATTTATGTAAATCTTTATCTAGCAAATCATAAATATAATATATTGTAAATAGTGTCATTAGGGTTGATACAGCAGCACCACTTGCACCATATAGATTTATCAACCAAAAATTAAGCCCAATATTTACAAATACCCCTAATATACTTCTATACAGATACTTTTTTTCATAATGCTCAGCATACAATATTTTTGTAGTTATACTACCAATCGCATTAAAAACTATGGCAAAAGCCAATATATTTAAAATGGATGCTGCCTCTATATACTTTTCTCCATAGAGTATAGATACTATAGAATCACTAAACACAAACAAACCTAATGATACAGGCATAGCAGTCCATACTAATAATTTATATAATTTTTCAAGTAATTTAAAATACTCCTTTTCTGACTTTAACTTAACTTCTATTATTTTAGGAAAAACTGACTGTGTTATAAGCAAAGGTATAAAATAAAATAATTCACTTACTCGAATTGCAGCTGCATAATTTCCCACCGCTTCATTGTCCACAAGATGTTTAATCATTATTTGGTCAGTTCTTGTATATATAAATGCAGCCATAGCAACCAATATAAGAGGCCATCCATTTTTCAAAAAATAGATGGCAATTTGTTTATCATACCTCAATGAGATTAATGACTTTTTTTGTTTTACATATATGTATATATATCCCATAGCAATAACCATAGCATCAAATACAAGTGCGTAAGCAAAATATATAAGTTCTGCTTCATAAAATATTAATGCTAGTTTAACTAGAGAAGATATGGTAAATGCAATGATATTTACTATTACACTAAACCGCGAAAGTACATTAGCTTGAAAATAAGTATCTATCGTATTTATACCTTGAAAAAGTAATGTAAAAGCAATAATATTTGTCAATAAAACAGCTTCTTTATCTTCTATCATAGTATTTATAAAAAAAATAATAGCTATCGCCATAATAGATGCTATAAACTTTAATATAATGGCCGTACCAATAAGCTTATCATTAGCTTCTTTGTCTTTCGTCAATTCACGAACTAAAATAACATCTATCCCAAGTGTTGCAAATGCAACAAATATCCCTACAAAACTTTGAGAATAAGACAACAATCCAAAATTTTCTGGTCCTAAATATCTTGTAAGTAAAATAATAACAAAAAAGCTAATACCCATCTTGAGTATTCTTTCGCCAAATAGCCATGAAGTATTTTTAAAGTACTTCATAAAGCCTTGATTATTTTTGAAGGATTTTAATTTGATGATCATTTTATGGTATCTCGATACAGTATCATATTAATAGATTCTCAATTTACAATTTTTAATTTCTCAATATTATACCTAAATAAAAAAACTTACCTTCTACGCTTCTTTCTACATCCCATAAGACAATAGTCACCTAACACTAGTGCCCATTGCTCAAACTCCAGGTGCTTTCCACATAGATTGAGTCAACCCTCTATCTACAAGGCTTAACTGGTTTGCATAGACTTGTTGCCACTGCTCTTTTATGGCAACATATTTAGTAAAATTTTCACTATTTGGCAGATACTCTTTGTCCCATATAACTAACTCTTGGGCTGTTTTGACAATACTCTCATATATCCCTGCACCTACCCCTGCTGCCATCGCTGCACCTAATGCAGTAGCTTCTGTTACTTTAGGGACCTTTATTTTACAACCCGTAACATCTGCCAATATCTGACACCAAAGTGCTCCTTTACTTGCACCTCCGGCAAAAACTATCTCGTTTATGTCAACATGGCTAAAGACTTTGATCTTCTCTAGATTGATCGATGAAACGATACAGGCATTCTCTTCTAAGCTTCTGAACATGGAAGCTTTATTGCACACATTTGGGTCGATGGAAAGGTTTAGGAAAGCAGGTGCTGCATGATACCATTTTCCGTACTTCATACTGTCAGAAAATATAGGCAGTATCCCGTATGAACCTACAGGGACTTGCTTCGCTTTTTCTTCTAAAACAGTGTAGGTATCTACTCCTTGTTCTTTGGCTTCCTGTTTTTCCATCTCGCAAAAAGCATCTCTAAACCAACGCATAACCAGACCAGAGAAGAAAGTAATACCCTCTGCCTGAGAAAGCCCTTCTACAACATGAGGATTAACACGGATGCTCATATCTTTCGGAGGCAAGGTGTTGCTTTTTATGTTGACTACTTGTTGCCAAAAAGAACCGCCAAGTATGGCAACTTGTCCTTCTTTCACTACACCTAAGCCTGCTGCACCCAACTGAACATCTCCACCACCCATTACGACTTTGGTGGAAGTGGCTAATCCTGTTTGTTCTGAAGCCTGCGGAGTTACTGTGCCCATCACTGTTCCAGGTTCTAATGAAGGAGGGAATATATCTGCTTTGATACCCACTTTTTTTGCCATAGCCGGCTCCCAGTCTCTCTTGTTTAAAGAGTAGATACCCGTAGTGCCTCCATTGCTTGGGTCTGTAGCTATGATACCACTCAATTTTGCCAAGATCCAATCCCCTATCATCGAGATAGATGCTACTTTTTCATAAAGTGCTGGGTTGTTGTTCTTTAGCCACAAGATTCTTGGCAATGCCCCTAAAGCAAAAGTCTGTCCTGATGTTTTGTAAAATGCTTCTTCTATGCCCTCATAATGTTCTTTTAAAAAACGTACTTCTTTGTCTGCTCTGGCATCCACGTTTGCAACACCCCAGAGAGATTCTCCCTCTTTATCATAAAGGACAATGCCCTCACGCATACTAGTGGCACTAACTGCAACAATATCACTGCCTTTCAAGTTGGCATTTTTCAGTGCTTCCTGTATACACCAAACAGCTAAATCCCAATTGGTTTTAGTATCAAAACCCATACTATTTGGTACACCTTGCTCTTCAAGGTGTATCCACTCTTTTTGTGCAACAGATATTTGATTGCCAATGGTGTCAAAAATGACTGCTCTTACACTGCCTGTACCTGCATCGATCGCCATGAGATATTGCATATTACTTCCTTAGTTTAGCCTGTTCCAGTTCCCAGTATTCCATCTCAAAACTATCTCTTAGAGAAATACTCTCATACCCTCCAAGTTTATCTGCCCGTAAAACTGCCATCATAGTGTGTTCCATGACATCATTGAGGACATTGACTTCTTTCTCATTTTTACCAAAAAGAACCACTCCTACATTTTTAACTACCGCATAATTAGGTGCAGGGTTTAAACAGATCTCATCAGTTGCAAATGTGTGGAAGTACTTTTTGTAGTTATTCATGTATGCTTCAACTGCAGCTTCTATATCTTCATCTTCCAGTACCAATGGTATACGTTTAGTTCTGATGATATGTTCAGGAGTTAAGACCCCACGTGTTGCAAAAGTAGCCAGATCATCTTGAGAAGCATAATATTTAGCCAAAGCAGACTGATCTAATTTAGTCACCACTTCATAGCCTTTGACCTTAGAGAGTATCTCTCCCAGTTTTTCCAGATCAACCTCAGCATTTACTTTTTGACTTGGTAAACTGACAGCTGCATTTTCTGCTAAAAATTCTTCTGATAAACTCACAGCTTCGATCATCTTATCGTATGATTTTTTAGCATCATTATCAAAGGTAAAAATACCATGATTATGCAAAATGATCCCTTCGCATGCATCCCAATCAAAATCTTGCGTCATTTCATAAATCTTCTGTGCCAGTATAAAGCCGGGCATCACATAAGGGATGATGAGAAAGTTCGGGAAAAGCATAGAGATATGCTCTAAGCCATTTTTCGAATTAGAGATAGTTACGATAGCATCTGCATGGGTATGATCAACCACTTTAAAAGGAATGATCGCATGCAGGATAGCTTCTACGGAAGGATTTGGCGCACTCTTGTCTGTCATGGCTGCTTTTTGCTGTGTGACCATATCACTGTCAGACAGGCTCTCTAATTTTGCCATCTCTAAAAGTGTTTTCATTCTCACAGGTGCAAAGCCCTCTGCTTTGATAGAGACCAAGTCCCATCCACTCCCTTTCACATACAAGATCTCTTCACCATCAACCATACTTTTGACTGAAGTATTGCCCCCGCCATGAAGCACCAGCTCATCACTGCGTCCTAGAAGATTCGAAGTATACACCCTTAAGTCTAGATCACTCCTGTATTTACTTGCCTCTTTATCATCCCATAAATTTTTCAAATTCTAACCTAAAACTTCTAATTCATCTGAATATTTATCTTCACAGTACGGTTCATAACTTGATTTATAGACTGCATAGTGTGCTGATACTTTATGTCCATCAAGTGCTGCTTCATTTTCCCATGTCTCTACTGCCATAAATTTTCGTCTATTGTTTTCATACTGAAAAATTTCATAAAACATACATCCTTCTTCAGCCTGACTAGGTGCCACCATAGCACTTAGTAATTCTTTCATCTTTGCTTCACTACCCTCTTTGGCTATAAATGTTACTCGTTTTGTTATTGTCATCTTACACTCTTCTTTCAATTGGTTTTTGATTTGTATTATTATACTGATTTACGCTTTCTTCTTCGTTTCATTAACCAATAGACAACTCCCCACCAAATAACAATCTACCTGATACTTGTATCTATACACTCATTAAAATACTTTTATTGACGATTATTTTAGAACTATGCTCACGTATGGGTGCCAACCCATCATGACAAGAAATACAACTGTTTGCCACCTCCGCGAAAAGAAAGGTAGTAACAAGTATGATTAAAATAATTATTTTTTTTATCATTATAAAGCCTTATTTAAAAGACGATTATATCTAAAAGCCTTATTCTATTCATATTGTTTTTACTCGATTATGTTATAATCTTTAACCAAACTTATAACATACTGGAAAATATTCATGAAAAAACTAATTCTACTTGGATTTATCACACTACTCACACTTACGCATGCAAAAATGATTGATGCAATCGCCCTTATCGTTGAAGGTGAAGCCGTAACTACTGCTGAGATACGTGCCGTACAGCAACAACTGCAGGTAAGCAAAGAAAAAGCTACCGATCTGCTCATCCAAGATAGACTGCAAAAAGCTGCGATGAAAAATATTGTTATTTCAGAAGATGCTGTAGATGGGAAAATAGCTCAGATAGCAGCACAAAACAATGTAACTATCCCTAAAATGCAGAAAATATTAAAACAACAAGGCACAATATGGACGAAGTATCGTTCTTCCATTAAAGAATCACTGAAAAAAGAGAAGTTCTATAAAGAAAAAGTGGTAGCTACCATCACTGCACCAAGTGAGGATGAACTTAAAATTTTTTATAGAAATCATAAAGAAGAGTTTGTCATTCCTTCAAGCATCAGCATGATCGAATATTCTTCAACATCTGAAGCAGCTATGAAAAAATTTCTTCAAACAAAAAAGAAAAAAGGTATAAAAAGCCGTTCCGTAAAGAAGTCAACAAAAGATATGAACCCTGCTTTGCTTGGAACTATTTTACAAACCCAAGATGGTTCATATACCCGTCCGTTTAACGCTGGAGACAGATATATAAGCTATAAGGTACTCTCCAAACAAGGCAAAACAAATATGCCTTTTGAAACATCCAAAGGTGCCGTCGCCGCAAAATGGAAACAGCAGCAACAAGGTAAAGCTCTCAAAGACTATTTTGAGAAGATGAAAACAAATGCAAATATTCAAGTGATTAGGAAATAAGGGGAAAACATGGGACTAAAATCTGATAAATGGATACGAGAGAAATCAACCAAAGAAGAGATGATCACCCCTTTTTGTGAGGGTCTCGTAGGTGAAGGTGTAGTAAGTTATGGACTCAGTTCTTATGGGTATGATATCCGTGTCTCTAATGAGTTCAAGATCTTTACAAACATCAATGCAGAAGTGGTTGATCCAAAAGACTTTAACCAAAACAATGTGGTAGATTTTAAAGGTGATGTCTGCATCGTACCTCCTAACTCTTTTGCGCTTGCAAGAACCATAGAGTACTTTAAAATGCCAAGTGATACTCTGGCTATCTGTTTAGGTAAAAGCACCTATGCACGTTGCGGGATCATCGTGAATGTCACACCATTTGAGCCAGGATTTGAGGGGCATATTACCATAGAAATATCTAACACAACCCCTCTTCCTGCAAAGATCTATGCCAACGAAGGCATCGCTCAAGTACTTTTCTTGCAAGGTGATGAACAGTGTGAAACCACCTACAAAGACAGAAAAGGTAAGTATCAAAGTCAAACAGGTATTACACTTCCACGGATCTTAAAGAAAAACTAATGCAACCAGTTGCATGAGCCAACTGCTGAAGTTGACACAGCGTTAGCGTAGTTTCTTGGACTTTGTTCAAGGAATGTCCCTTCAATGGGAGGAAAAGGCAAGTATCAAAGTCAAACAGGTATCACCCTTCCAAGAATTCTAAAAAAAGGTTAATTTGGTGTGGTTTGTTATGCCACACTGATCATCCTTCTCCTTCCTCACTTAATAAAATCCAGCTAAACTTATAGCCTTTTATCCACTTTTGTGTTACAATGCCAAAAATTCCTATATATAAAGTAAGGTATTAATGAAAAATTTAATTATAGTCGAATCACCGGCAAAAGCAAGAACGATCACCAACTTCTTGGGCAAAGAGTATAAAGTCATTGCCTCTAAAGGACATATACGTGATCTTCCTAAAAGTACATTTGGCATCACCCTGGATGAAGATACCGGTGATCTTGTACCTAAGTATTCCATCCCCAGAGATGCGAATCCTACAGTAAAAGAGTTAAAAAAACTTGCAAAAGCAGCCGAAACAGTCTTTATCGCGACCGATGAGGATCGTGAGGGTGAAGCTATTGGGTATCACATAGCAAAAGCCATAGGTAAAGAGCCTACTGAACTTCCTCGTATCGTGTTTCATGAGATTACCAAGACTGCCATCCAACATGCCCTTGAAACACCTCGTAAGGTAGATATGGACTCTGTAGATGCACAACAAACTAGAAGACTGCTTGACCGTATCGTAGGATATAAACTTTCTCCTTTACTCGCCAGCAAGATCCAAAAGGGACTCAGTGCCGGTAGAGTACAGAGTTCTACACTAAAGATAGTAGTAGACAGAGAGCGTGAGATCAAAGCTTTTAAACCTGAAGAGTTTTGGACAATAGATGCACTTTTTCAAAAAGACATCGATGCTTCTATCTATGACTATAACGGACTGAAGATAGAAAAGCTCACTATAAAAACTGAAGCAGATGCTACAGAGATAGTCACTACAGCAAAAGAGGAATCTTTTACTGTAGTGTCTATAGACAAAACAAAAAGAAAGACTAAAACACCTCCGCCTTTTATGACTTCTACGCTTCAACAAGCTGCATCTACACAACTTGGTTTTTCACCAAAGAAAACGATGATGGTTGCACAAAAACTTTATGAAGGTGTAAAGACGGACAAGGGGACTATGGGTGTCATTACCTATATGAGAACAGACTCAATGAACCTTGCCAAAGAGGCGGTTGAATCTGCACGTGAGTATATCAAAACTACCTATGGAGACAAGTACCTTCCTGCAAAAGCCAAGAACTATGTGACCAAGTCTAAAGGGGCACAAGAAGCTCACGAAGCTATACGTCCTACTATGGTTGAGTTTGATGCAAAGGGTGCAGCTGATTACCTTGCAGTTGATGAACTTAAACTCTATAGACTCATCTACAACCGTTTTTTAGCCTGTCAGATGACAGAGGCAGAACTTGAGTCTCAAAGTATCTTATTTAAGGGTGATAAATGTACCTTTAAAGCAAGTGGAAGAAAACTTCTCTTTGATGGTTTCTATAGAGTCACAGGACATGGGGACAAAGACAAACTCCTACCTGACCTCACAAAAGGTCAAGCTGTTTCTTTAGATGATATCAAACAAGAACAGCATTTTACTGAACCTCCTGCACGCTACAATGAAGCAAGTCTCATCAAAAAGCTGGAATCATTGGGTATCGGTCGTCCAAGTACCTATGCACCGACAGTCACAACACTTCAGACACGCAAATATATAGAGTTGGAGAAAAAACGTATACACCCTACTGAAGTAGCCTTTACAGTCACAGAAATGCTTGAAGCACACTTCCCTGAGATTGTTGACAGCGGCTTTACCGCAAACATGGAAGAGACCCTCGATGAAGTAGCGGAAGGTACTACCAACTGGCAAACAATACTCAAAGCATTTTATACTCCTTTCTTGCAGAAAGTAGAAGATGGAAAGAAGAACATCAAAAGTCTTAAAGTTGCCATTCCTACAGGAGAGAATTGTCCAAAATGTGGGTCAGAGCTACTCTTGCGTAAAGGGCGCTACGGTGAGTTCATCGCCTGTTCCAACTTCCCTAAATGTAAATATACTAAAAATACCGATGGTACCGAAGTTGAAGGTCCAGAAGAGACAGATGAAAAATGTGAAAAATGCGGTTCCATGATGGTCATCAAAAATTCAAAAAGAGGTAAATTCCTTGCCTGTTCTGCGTATCCAAAGTGTAAAAATGCCAAGTCTCTTGAACCTGCCAAAGAGCTCACTGTTCCTTGCCCGGAATGTGGAGGAAAACTCCAAGAAAGAGAAGGACGCAGAGGCAAATTCTTTGGTTGTATAAATTACCCTAAATGTAAATTTATCGCGAACTTTGAACCTGTAGACAAAAAATGTCCGGAGTGTGATTACACCATGGGTAAAAAGACCCTGCGAGGCAAAGAGATATATGAGTGCTTTAAGTGTAAACATAAAGAAGAAGTGAAGTAAGTAAGATCATGAAGCAAATATTTTTATGTGCCATCAACAATATACTTAGTGGAACGTGTCAAGAAGACTGTAAGTTTTGTACACAGAGTGTTAGGTATCACGCCGATATAGAACGATATAACTATAAAAAAATCGACCAAATTGTCAGTGAAGCAAAGTTAGCAAAAGAGAATGGAGCATTAGGCTATTGCCTTGTTACTGCTGGTAAAGGTCTTGATGACAGAAAAGTTGACTTTGTAGCTCGTGCAGCACAGGCTATCAAATCTGAAATTGATGGGCTAAATCTTATTGCCTGCAATGGTACCGCTACAAAAGAACAGCTTGCTTACCTAAAAAAGCATGGTATAGACAGCTACAACCATAATCTGGAAACTTCGGAACGATACTATGCGGATATCTGTCAGACACACGCATGGAGTGAACGATACACTACATGTGAAAATGTCAAATCAGTAGGCTTGGCACTCTGCAGTGGTGGTATCTTCGGCATGGGAGAAACACAAGAAGACAGGGATGATCTGCTTAATGCTATCACTTCATTGCAACCAGAGTCCACACCACTTAATTTTTACCATCCAAATCCTGCACTGCCTATCAAAACACGAAATATTGAGCTTGCTGAGGCTATAAATATTATCAATAAAGCACGTACCCTCCTGGGAGAAGATACTCTGCTCATGGTTGCAGGAGGCAGAGAGCTTCTTTTTAATGGACAAGAAAACAAAATGTTTGAAGCAGGTGCCAATGCTATTGTAACAGGAGACTACCTGACCACTACTGGTCTTGAACCCAAGAAAGATCAAATGATGTTGGAAAGATTAGGCTATGAGGTAGCTACTAGCTGTGATACACACTAATATCACCCTTATCCTTACCCTCTCTTTACTTATCTGGGGAACTCCTTTTGTTTCCAAGATCCTTCGTATACCTACACCTCCTGTAGAAATTATTTTAGGTTCTATTTTTGCGTATATCGGCTTTGTAGGTCATAATGAATATTTTGACCTCATTGCAGAAGTAGGATTCTTATACCTTATGTTTTTGGCAGGTATGGAAGTAGATCTGAAACAGATCACAAAGAGTCCAAAAATAGTTATTCAGAAATCTATGCTTTTCCTGGGTCTCATGGCCATGTTCTCTATTACATTTGGTCTGGTATTCCATCTTAACACTATTACCATTATTTCAATGCCTCTTATCTCTATAGGGATACTTGCCTCTTTGTCCAAAACATATGGCAAAGAGGAATCATGGATACGTTTGGCTTTTATTGCCGGTATATTAGGAGAGATAATCAGTATTGCGGTACTTACCTTATTTGATGCAGCCAGTACTACGGGCATAAACTTGACACTTATTACAAAAATAGGATACCTTGTTCTCTTTATTGCTTCTGTCTATCTACTCTATAGATTGCTTCATCTTCTCTTTTGGTGGTTTCCCGAACTTAAAAACACTCTGGTTCCAAAATTTGACACATCTGACCAGGATATTCGTCTTGCGATGGCACTATTCTTCATTTTGATCGCAGTGATGCTCTCTTTGGAGCTTGAACTTGCCTTGGGTTCATTTATCGCCGGTGTAGCTATTTCTGCTTTCTTCCATCATGAAAAAAAGCTGGAAGAAAAAATGTCAAGTCTTGGATTTGGGTTTTTGGTGCCTCTGTTTTTTATCCATGTGGGTGCATCATTTGACCTTAAATCTCTTGCTGTAGAAGGAGTAGTTTCCGGGGCATTTCTCATTACTTTTTTAATGATCTTATCAAGGATTTTAGCAGCTGTAGTTCTAAAAGGTATCAGTGGATCCAGAGATGCACTACTCATAGCACTATCTCTCTCTATGCCATTAACACTGCTTGTAGCCGTTGCTACTATTGGATATGAAACGAAGTTATTGGATCTGTTGAGTTATTATCAACTTATTCTAGCAAGTATTTTTGAGATTCTGATCTCAATGATTATCATTAAGATATTACACTCCAAGAAGAAAAAAGAGGTTTAGTCCTCTTTATCCATCTCGATTATAGCTTCTTCATATATTTTATCAGCTTCTTTTGTAGCTTCTATCTCTTCACGTGTAATATTAATGTCCGCTATTTCACTTTTAGTGGTTTCCTGTTTTTCTTCTTCTTTCAATGGAGATAGATCTTTCTCTTGATCCACCTTTATTACTGCTTCTTTATATGTTCTGTCAGCTTCTTTTGCAGCTTCTATCCCTTCACGTGTAATATTAATGTCCGCTATTACACTTTTGCTGGCTTCCTGTTTTTCTTTGGAAAGTTTTTCACTCTCTAATTTGGCTTTTTCTGCCTCAAATTTTTTCTTTGCAACTCTTTGTGCTTCGTATTTTTCAACTTCACGTTTTTCCGCTGCTACTCTTTCTTTTTCTGCTTTCTCTTTTTCAGCTCTTTGAGTTTCTATTTTAACTTGTTCTTCTTTAACTTTTTTAATTCTTTCTTCTTCTGTAACTTTTGCTGGTACTGCATCATCTACTTCTATTTCATCTTCCTGCGAAACAGAGGTAGCAGTATCAACTTTAATTTTCTCTACTTTTTTGATATTTTCTTCTTCAGTTTTTTCTTCTCTCTCTTCTTTTGCCTCAGCCATATCTCTTAATTCGGAAAGTAAAGCATCTTGATCCTGATCGATCTTTTTAAGATTTACACTTAAATCAAATGGATTACCAGATGCATTTGCAGCCACGAATACGAATACCATTGCTGCCCATAAATATCGCTTCATTTTTCTAACTCCTTAGGTTCTAATTGTTTTAATTCAAAATACTCTTTTTGAAGCCTTTGATTCTCAACTTTTAATGCTTTTTCTTCTTGCCTCAACGCTTGTTTTTTCTCTTTAAGATGATTCAAAACAGTAAGTGAATTTTCTCCATAAATTAAAACACCAACATAAATACCAAAAAGTAAGATCCCTATAGTTGTCACCAAAAAGGCTTTTAGTGACAATCCGGCAATCGCTTCTGCTTTTTGCGTATTTGCCATACCTACCCTAACTTATTTTACAAAAGGTGCAGCACCCAAATACTCAAACTGTCCAAGTTCTGCTTCGATCTCCAGAAGTCTATTGTACTTAGCGATTCTATCACTTCTGGCAGTTGACCCAGTTTTGATCTCACCTGTATTAAGTGCTACAGCAAAATCTGCGATGAAAGTATCTTCACTTTCTCCTGAACGGTGACTCATTACACAGGTATACCCACTTCTTTGAGCAAGTCTTACTGTTTGCATCGTTTCAGATACTGTTCCAATCTGATTTGGTTTGATCAGAATAGAGTTTCCTATCCCTTTTTCAATTCCCTCTGCCAAGATAGCCACATTCGTTACAAACAGGTCATCACCAACCAGTTGAACTTTGTTTCCCAGTACTTCTGTGTGCTCTTTCCATCCCGCCCAGTCATCTTCACTCAAACCATCTTCAATAGAAACAATAGGGTATTTCTCACACATATCAGCATAGTATGCTGTCAACTCAGAACTTGTAAGTTCTCTATTTTCAGACTTTAGCACATACTTGCCTTCATCATTGATCAACTCACTTGCTGCAACATCAAGGGCAATAGCTATCTGTTCTCCTGGTTTATACCCTGCCTTCTCTATGGCTTTCATGATCACTTCAAGAGGTTCTTCATTGCTGCTTAGATTGGGTGCAAATCCACCTTCATCACCTACCGCTGTACTCTCACCCATCTCATCAATAATTTTTTTAAGGTTATGATACACTTCAGCACATGCTCTAAGACCTTCTGAAAATCTATCAAATCCTACCGGCACAACCATATACTCTTGGAAATCCACAGAGTTATTTGCATGTTCACCACCATTAATGATGTTTAACATTGGTACTGGCATTACTACCGCATTTGCACCACCAAGGTAACGGTAGAGTGGCATACCCATACTTTGCGCAGCCACTCTGGCTATTGCCATTGAAACACCAAGTACCGCATTGGCTCCCAAATTTCCGTAATTTTCAGTGCCATCAACCTCTTTCATTACAAGATCGATCTCTGCTTGATTAAAAGGACTTAGACCTACAAGTGCATCACAAATAGCACCATTCACATTTTCACAGGCCTGAAGTACTCCTTTACCCATATATCTATCACCGCCATCACGAAGTTCTAACGCTTCACGTTTACCAGTACTTGCTCCACTAGGTACGATAGCACTAGCTGTAGTACCATCACTTAAACTTACTGTTGCTCGAACGGTTGGATTCCCTCTACTGTCCATTACTTCTGTTGCTACGATCTCATCGATAAAAATCATCTGTTTCCTTTTTGATAAATATATGCCTTTTAGATGAAAAGCAAAACTTCCCACCAATTCCTCTCTCTTTTACCTAACTGACTTATACAGGAAATCACCCAATGATTTCTCGTAAAAATTTTACCTTTCGATTCAGTTTTACTTCATTTGTTTATAGGTATCTCTTATTTTAGCAAAATTTACCTAAGGGGACTACCAACAATATTATTTATCCTCAATAGGTCTAAGGCTCGTGGCAAAATAATTTAAAATGATACTTTTGGGTTATTAAAAAAAGGTCAAAGCAAGGTAGATTCATGAAGACTGAATTTGTCAAAAGGTACTTAAGTACACAAATTCAGTCTTATTATTTTCACAATAATATTCACAAGACTAATGGTCTTGCATCTCACTTTCATCTACTGTCAAGCCTGCGCCAAAGCCAAGTGCTTCTTTTATCTTGCCTTCTATCTCGGCCATCATTTCTGGGTTTTCTTTAATGGTAATTTTTGAATTTTCTTTCCCCTGTCCTAATTTTTCACTACCATAGCTAAACCAGGCTCCTGATTTATCTATAATATCCATTTTTACACCATAGTCTATCAGTTCACCCACAAAAGAGATCCCCTCACCAAACATAATATCAAACTCTGCTTGTCTAAATGGAGGGGCCACTTTGTTTTTCACAACTTTGGCTTTCACACGGTTACCGATGGAAGATTCACCTTGCTTAAGCGTTGCTATACGACGCACATCAATTCTTACCGAACAGTAAAACTTCAATGCATTACCACCCGTTGTCGTTTCAGGGGAACCATAACCCATTGTACCGATCTTCATACGAATTTGATTGATAAAGATCACTGTTGTGTTTGTTTTGTGTAAAATTGCTGTCAGTTTACGAAGTGCCTGTGACATAAGTCTTGCTTGAAGTCCTACGTGTGTATCACCCATATCCCCTTCTATCTCACTTTTTGGAGTAAGTGCTGCAACAGAATCGACAACGATCAAGTCAACTGCACCCGAGCGTGTCAAGGTTTCAAGTACATCAAGTGCCTGCTCACCAAAATCTGGTTGAGACACAAGAAGATTATCTGTATCTACTCCAAGGTTTTTTGCATAGACTACATCTAGTGCATGTTCCGCATCTATAAAGGCACAGACCATATCATCTTTTTGTGCAGAAGCTATGGTTTGCAGTGCAAGAGTTGTTTTTCCTGATGATTCAGGACCATATATCTCTACAATACGCCCTTGAGGGATACCACCGATACCTAGAGCCATATCTAGACCAAGAGAACCTGTTGAGATGGCAGCAATAGGTTCAAACTCTTTGTCTCCGAGTCTCATAAGAGTCCCTTTACCAAATGTTTTATCTATCTGCTTAATCGCCATATCGAGTGCTTTTTGTTTGTTTGCATCCATTGCCATTGTCATATCCTTAACCTTAATGTTGAATTTTAACTCAAATCATGTAATAGGGTTATGAAAACCTCTCACATAATTTAACTTCTGCACCATTTTAATAGGTTTTCTGTGAAAGGGGCAAAAATATGTCAAATTGACATATTATTTATAAAATTTCTTTTTTTAGTGCCTTATGATAAAATACACCAACAATAAAATATAAAGAGTTTATATGCCAAAAATGATTCAACTAGCCCACTCTCCAGATGCAGATGATATATTTATGTACTTTGCCATTAAATTTGGTTGGGTTGATACTAAAGATTATGAATTTACAAATATTGGATTAGATATAGAAACACTAAATGTTGAAGCGATGAAAGGCACATATGATGTATCTGCCATCAGTTTTGGTATGTATCCACTTATCAAAGAAGAGTATGCTCTGCTTCGTACCGCTGTAAGTTTTGGTGAGGGCTATGGTCCAAAACTTATACGCCGTAAAGATAAAAAACTCAAACGAAACTTCAAAGTGGCACTCTCAGGAAAATATACAACCAATGCGATGCTATTTAGGATATATTACCCGGAAGCACGACCTGTCTATATGGATTTCCTTGAGATTGAAGAAGCCGTAGTCAGTGGTAAAGTAGATGCCGGTGTGCTTATCCATGAATCTATCTTGGATTTTGATGAGAGTTTAGAAGTCGAAAAAGAAGTATGGGACATTTGGGTCGAACTTGCTGGAAAAGATTTACCACTTCCTCTGGGGGGAATGGCTATTAGACGAAGCCTACCATTAAACCGTGCTATAGATATAGAGAATATTCTTATAGATGGTGTAAAAGTAGCTAATGAGAAAAAAGAAGAGCTCTGTGCAAAACTAGAGAAAGATAACCTAGTCCGTATTTCAAGTGATATGTTAAAGAAATACTTAGATATGTACGCTTCAGATGAATCTGTAGAACTCTCCCAACGACAACTCAAAGCGCTTGATACACTTTATGAGATAGGGTTTGAACATGGGTTATGGGATACCCCTATAAAGACTGAGGATTATCTAATTCCTAAAGAGTATGAAGCATTACGGAACAGCTAAATGTTTCTTAAAACCATAGACTTCTCCAAATACTCAAGCATCAAGGTAGGCCAGCCTACCGAAGTACTTATGATAGAAAAAGGTGATACTATACCTGTGGACAGATATCTCATAGGAGGGGCAAACAATCTTTTAGTCTCACCCACTCCCCCACCCCTGATGATGTTAAGTAAAGATTTTGCGACCATAGAAGAAAAGAATGACATGCTTATCATCGGTGCAGCAATGCCCACTGGGCGCATCGTCTCATATGCGAAAAAACATGATATCTTTGGCTTTGAGTTTTGCGCTAAACTTCCAGGTACACTGGGTGGTATGTTAGCGATGAATGCCGGAGTGAAAGAGTATGAAATATTTAATATCTTGCATTCTATTAAAATAAACGGGGAGTGGATCTTAGCCAAGGAGATAGAACATGGCTACCGTTTCGCAAAACTAGGCGGTATTGCCACACATGCACAATTTAAGATCAAAAAAGGATTTGATCCAACTTTACTTGATGCACTGCTTAACCTACGTTCCAACCAACCACATAACCCAAGTGCAGGCTCTGCTTTTAAAAATCCGGAAAATGATTATGCAGGTCGTCTTATCGAAGCTGTAGGATTAAAAGGTGAACGAAAAGGTGATATGCAATGGAGCAATATCCATGCAAACTTTCTGGTAAATTTAGGAGAGGGGACATTCAAAGATGCTAAGTACCTCATAGATCTGGCTAAAGAAGAAATTTTAAAAGAGTTTAATATCGTATTAAAAGAGGAGATCAAACTCCTCTAAAATTCGGTATTTATAGAAAATTATTTTACGATTTATCCTCATCAAGACAACGTACACATCTAATATAATTAGATCGCTTTATTTTATGTTCATAGCGATATGCATCTACTGGGTACACTACATAATATTTTCCTTTTGCTCCCGGCGTAGATGTCCAAAAATCTTCACCTCTAAAGTAAAAAAATACTTGTCCCTCTTTTCTATGCACATTCATCAATTCATCAGAAGTTGGGAGTCTCCAATCTGCATGCCCTGCATAGTCTAATCTACGACAATAGTTCTCTGCATACTTCCATTTACCAGCCTTTCCTGCCGAGCGTTTTTGTTTGTATGCTCCATCTTCTGCATCTATATATGCCTGATCTTGCCACATAAGGTTTGCATTTTCTTCAACATATATTTTATCTGTTTTACAAGCTTTTGCCGGTATATCTGCTACTGCCGATAATTTCGGGGTAACATTTCCCCCTGCCATAAGCAGTACTGCTGACACTAACATCCATACTGCGATGATACTTTTTTTCATCTTTTTCTCCTTAAAATCCAATATTATTCAATATGATAATATAACCTTTATCAAATTTAGCTAAAAGTTAACAGATTGTCCTAGATTATGCATGAATCTCTATTTTCACACCTTTTTCAACTGCTTTCCAGAGCTTATCCATTGCTAAGTTTGGTACAGCCATACACCCTTCAGTCCAGTCACGAGAAAGTGTAAAGTTATCTCCACGACCATCTGCATTCCACTTAGGTTGTCCATGAATGGTGATATAGCCTCCTGGACTCATACCTCTTTTACGTGCTGCTGCTTTATCTACTTCACTGGGATAAGAGATCATCAATGATTTATAGAGTCTTGAATCACATTTCTTTCTCACGATACTATAGCTTCCTTCAGGGGTTCTGTAATCACCTGCTTTTACCTTATTCCCGCCATTAGCTCCACCATTAGCCCCTAAAGAGATACGAAACTCCTCTACTACTTTACCATTCTTATACGCATACATTTTTCTTTTTGATTTATAGACTACGATTTTATCTATCTTGTTACTGTGATCGATCTCTGCACCTCTTGATAACTCATTAATACACTCTTTGGTTGCATACGGTGTCTTATCTACTTTGCCATAAGCTGTTGGTTCATTACATCCGTTTATCAAAAGTACCAATGCAATACCCATTAATCCTAATTTTAACTTCATCATTTCTCCTATGAATAAATTCTCAACCCCAATCTTCATTTTGACGTTTTGATTTATGTTTATCTTTTTTATACGATGTAGCATTTTTCAGCTTCTGCAGACGATTTAAATTACTCATCTCTGCTTCTCTTATATCATTAAAAGACTTGTCACAAAAAAGCTCTACTGAACATGTTTGCTGATAAAGTCTTTCTATATATACTTTGAGTTGCTGGTGATACTCTGAATCGAGATGCACTTCTGCTTTTTCATCAAACTTTTTTTTAAGTTGTTCAAATTTTACCATAAAACTTTGAGAGCAGATATTTTCATCTCGTAACATGCGAAAAAGATTTTTACTGATCTTCTCCAGCTCTATAATATATTTCTGACGATTAAATTTATCGATCTGTTTTTGTGTATATCTGATAAAAACCCTTTATCGTATGGTAATCGGTACGCCTTCACGTACGGCATACCATAGCTCTTTCATTGCAGAATTTGTCACTGCAACACAACCTTGAGTCCAATTTTGCGAAAGCGTATATCCGTCTCCCTTGCCATCTGCGTTCCACTTAGGTTGTGCGTGAATGGTAATGTCACCACCTGGATTCACACCTCTGGCTTTCGCCTTTTCTTCATCTGTAGGTCTTGGGTAAGAGATGCACAGTGAACGATAATACTTTGGAGAACAAAGTTTTCTATGTATGAAAAATTCACCTTCCGGCGTTCTATTGTCTCCTTTTTGCTGCTTATGCCCCACAGGATCTTTTCCTAAAGAAACAGGAATAATACTCTGCACCTTGCCATCTTTATACAGATACATCTTACGATCTCTCTTTACAACAAGAATACGGTCTATGCCCCCGTCTTCAGCATAATCTTCAGCATCAAGTAACTCCTCTTTACACTCTTCAAGGTTATATCGGTCTTTTGGAGTATCGGGACCAAACCCACAACCAGTCAATAACAGTGAAAACAGGAGTAATATATATTTCATTTAGTTTTGATTCCTTACAATATAATTATATATAAGTATTTTAACACAAAAAGAGCAATGATAAATAATAAGTTTTAAAAAAAGGGAGGAGAATAGAAAAAAGAAAGATAAACACCTTTCAAAAGAAAGGTATTTATCAAGTATGACGAAAAAATTAACAAGCTGCCTTAGCTGCTGCAAGAGCTTCTTCATAGTTAGGCTCTTCTGTAATTTCCGGAACAGTTTGCTTATAAGCAACTTTACCGTCTTTACCAACAACAAAGATAACTCTAGCAGTTACACCCGCTAAAGGACCATCAGCCAAAAGAACACCATAAGCGTTAGCGAAATCTCTGTTTCTGAAGTCTGAACATACTTTGATGTTTTCGATTCCAGCTGCACCACACCATCTAGCTGCTGCGAATGGAAGATCCATAGAAACTGTGATTACTTCTACACCGTCAAGAGACGCTGCTTCTGTGTTAAATCTTCTTGTTTCTGCATCACATACACCTGTATCTAGGGATGGTACTGCAACTACTAGTTGAACTTTACCTTCTCCACCAACTTGCTCATCTTGAAGCATTGGGTTACAATTTACTACTGTTACTACTGGTGCTGTATCACCTACGTTGATTTCTGTACCTGCTAGGTTACATACGATGTCATTTTTAAATGTTACTGTTGCCATTTAATATCCTTTATTTTTGTTTGATAAACGTATGATAGTCTAAATAGGATAAAATTAGTCTTAATTAGGGGAATTCTTCTTTATTTTTCTATTTTGTTACAGATTGTGACAAAATTCTGGTCGATAACTAATAAGGCACCATTATCCTTATAACCACTCTATATTATTTTTATTGTACAATAATCCCAAGGAGTAAAGGATGATTTCTAACTTGGTTCGCTATACCAATATCACAGATATCATTGGTGACATGCTCAAGGTCAAAGCCAAAGGTATTGGTCTTGAAGAGCTTGCCATCATACACCATCAGAGTGGTAGAAGATCATTGGCAAAAGTAGTACAACTTGAAGAAGAGTATGTGCTATTGCAGATCTTTTCTGGCAGCAAAGGGGTCTCAACCAATGATCGGATCCACTTTTTGCACCAGCCAATGCAAGTTGTATTCTGTAAAAATATTTTAGGCAGGATCTTTAATGGTATTGGAGAATCGATCGATGCCGGTCCTTCACTCGATACGCAACCACATATAGAACTCAGTCGTGCCACTGTCAATCCGATGCTGCGGGTTCAGCCTAAACAGATGATAGAAACGAAGATTCCCATGATCGATCTTTTTAATACCCTTGTAGAGAGTCAAAAAATCCCTATCTTTTCAGTTTCAGGAGAACCTTATAATGCACTTTTAGCAAGGATCGGATTTCAGGCAGATGCAGATATCGTGGTTTTTGGCGGGATGGGTTTGATCTTTGATGATTACCATTTTTTCAAAACAGCCTTTGAAGAGCATAATGTTTCTCATAAAACCATTATGTTCGTCAATCGGGCTTCAGATCCTACTGTCGAACGGCTGATGATCCCTGACCTTGCACTCTCTGTTGCTGAAAAGTTTGCCGTGGAAGAAGGGAAAAGGGTACTGGTACTGCTTACGGACATGACCGCTTATGCAGATGCCATGAAAGAAGTCGGTATTGCGCAGGAGAGGATCCCGGCCGTAAGAGGTTATCTTGGTGATCTCTATACGCAACTTGCTAGACGTTATGAAAAAGCTTGTGACTATAAAGGTGCCGGTTCTGTCACTATCTTGAGTGTCACGACCATGCCCGGTGATGATGTCACACATCCTGTCCCGGACAATACCGGATATATCACAGAAGGACAATATTATCTGCATGGCGGATCCATTGATCCGTTTGGGTCACTCTCACGACTAAAACAAAATGTCATTGGGAAAGAGACGAGAGAGGATCACTCTCATGTTATGAACGGCATGATCCGTTTTTATTCCAGCTATGTTGAAGCAAAACAAAAACAGTCTATGGCATTTGAGTTAAGTGAATTTGATCAAAAATTACTAAAATTTGGTAGGCTTTTTGAGAAACGGTTTATGGATATTGAAGTTTCTCTGCCCCTCAATGAAGCCCTCGACCTCTGCTGGCAAACACTGGCAGAGTGTTTTGAAGAAAATGAACTGCTGATAAAACAAAAATGGGTTGACAAGTATTTTCCCAAAAAAAACCAAGAGACAGAAAAATCATGTGAGAGAAATAATGAAGATACAGCTCAATAAAAGCTTTCTGCAAAAGCAGCGTACACAACTCTCACTCTATAGAAAGGTACTCCCTTCGCTTGATCTCAAACGAAGCCAGCTGATCGCAACACTCACAAAAAATAGAAAAACCTTAAATCAAAAAGAGTCCTCCTATCAAACATTTATCATCCATACAGGCAAAGAGATCCCTATGCTTGCTAATACAAAAATAGACCATAGCGATCTGATCCGGATCAAAGAAGTCAAGATCACATCTGAAAATATCGTAGGGGTAAACCTTCCTCTGCTGGATGAAGTTTTTTTTGAAAAAATACCCTACCCTATGTTGGGCAAACCCGCATGGAGTGAAATGTTCATCCAAAGATACCAAAAGGGGATCAAACTTAGTTTTGAACGTTCCATTCTTCAAGAAAGGATCCTGCTACTCGACAGTGCACTGAAAAAAACAACCCAAAGGGTCAATCTCTTTGAGAAAGTATTGATCCCGGAAGCACAAAAGAATATTAAAAAAATTCAAATTGCCATGGATGATATGCAACGTGCCAGCGTAGTTCGCTCCAAGATAGCCAAATCAAAACAAAAGAGTGGTTACTGATGGCTATCGTAAAATTAAAAAAGATCACTCTTTATACGCTCTCTAAGAACTTGAAAGTATTTTTAAACAGATTGCAAGATCTGGGTGTGATGCATGTGATCTCTCTGACAAACAAAACAGAGCAGATCAAAGTCCCAGAAAGCGAACGCAAAGCAAAGGAAGCACTGCAGTTTCTACTCTCGGCACCACTCAAAAGAGGACAGGTGCATGCCAAAAAAACTTTTGATGCACACAGTGTCAAAACAGAAACACTCAAACTTAAAAACTCCCTTCAAAAGCGGACAGAAGAGAGAGAAGCACTTAAAAAAAGGATCAAAGATATCAAACCTTGGGGAGATTTCAGTTACAATACACGAGAATCAAGTGATCCCTATAAACTCTGGTTTTATCAAATTCCTCACCGAAAGCTCACGATCTTGGAAGAGTGTGATCTGATATGGCAAAACTGTGGGAAAGATCATCGTTTTTACTATATTGTGGTGATCGCTGAACAAAAGCCGCAACTTCCTTTCAAGAGAACCCACATCGGTGATAAGTCGCTCTTTTCGCTGCAAGATAAGTTAGAAGATATAGAAAACAAGATAGAAGAGATACAGGCAAAAAGAATCGCACTCACACGATGGTTGGATCTTTATATCAAAGAGATGCACCGCCTGGAAAATCTGGAACACTATGAACAGGTACACAATGAGACTTATGAAGACGATACTGTTATGGTCGTCCAGGGATGGATACCGGCAAATGATCTGGAGGAGCTGCAAACTTTTGCCTACAAAAACAATGCAGCCTTTTTGGTTGAAGAACCACAAGCAAGCGAAACCCCACCGACACTTTTGAAAAACAAAAATCTGTTTTCTGCGGGAGAGAACCTGCTGACATTTTATACGGTACCAAACTATTTTGAGCATGATACCTCTACGATCATCTTCTTCTCTTTTATCCTCTTTTTCGGAATGATCTTGGGAGATGCAGGCTATGGTATCCTGCTTGGCATAGCAACACTTATTTTTTATAAGAAAATGCAACAAAGCGAGACAGGAAAACGCTTTGCGCCACTGCTCCTTTTTCTTAGTCTTGCAACAACGCTCTGGGGGATGATGGTAGGAAGTTATTTCGGTACACCGCCACCGGAAAACTCCTGGCTCTCTGCCCTACAGTTTTTTGATATCAATGATTATGATACGATGATGAAAATCTCGGTTTTTATCGGTGCTTTACATATCATCATCGCCAATATCCTCAAAGCCATTGACCTTTCAAGAGAAAAAAATAGATTGGGAGTACTTGCTCCCATGGGTTGGATCATATCGATCATAGGTGGTCTACTCTTCTATATGCAAGTAGATATGCAAACCATTTCTACTACTTTTATGGTCTCTGGCATGATTTTAGTTCTATTCTTCTCTGGGGTTGATAAGCCTTGGACAAAACGGATCTTTAGCGGTACTGCCGCACTGATGCAGGTCACGACTCTCTTTGGCGATATCCTGAGTTATCTTAGGCTTTTTGCACTGGGTCTTGCCACTGCTTCAATGGGTATGGCATTTAATCAGTTGGCGATGCAGGTAAGCGATACGTTCCCCGGTATCGGTGTACTGTTTGCTCTCATGATCCTGCTCATAGGTCACCTGCTTAATTTTACACTGGGGATCGTCAGCGGTGTTGTGCATGGACTCAGGCTTAATCTGATAGAGTTTTTAAAATACGACAGTAAAAAAGAAGGATATGCTTTTGACACATTTAAAAAGAAGGAGTAAAAAATGGAACAAATAATCTTAACACTGGGATGGATGGGTATCTATTCACCGGTAGCCTTGGGAGCGATAGGAAGTATTTTGGGTTGTTCTAAAGCAGGACAGGCAGCGATAGGTGCACTATTGGATGTAGACAGCGGTTATGGACGATACATCGGTATTTCAGCAATGCCTTCATCACAGACCATTTACGGGATCGTTGTGATGCTTACACTCAACAGAGAGGTAACACTGGAAAATTCACCCGGACTCTTTGCCATAGGTGTTTTAGTAGGTATTGCGCTCTTAATGAGCGGTATCTACCAGGGTAAAGCCTGTGCCTCTGCGATCCAAGTATCCAAAAACAAACCTGAAGTGTTTGGTATCTCTATCGCACCTGCTGCCATCGTAGAAGGGTTTGCCGTCTTTGCTTTTGTATTTGCACTGATCCTGGCAGGGTCCATAAAGTAAGGATCGATGATGACTGAGAAATCACCCATTGCCCAAAATGTACAAAACCTGATAGACAAGTTGCACCTTGAAGGTGTCGAAGCGGGAAGAGATGAAGGCGAGGTTATTTTGGAGGCATCCAAAAAGAAAGCTGCTTTGATCATAGAAAAAGCACAAAAAGAGGCAGCTGCGATCAGGGATGAAATGCATCAACTCATCAAAGATGAAAAACAAGCTTCCAATGAAGCGATGAAAATGGCACTCAGGGATGCTGTTTTAACGCTTAAAACACAGCTCTCTTTACAGTTTAAAACCCATCTTCAAAATCTTATTTCATACAAACTGGCAGATGATACCTTTTTAGAAGAGATGCTGCTTACTATTACCAAGTCATCTCTTTCAGACAAAGAAGAGTCGCTGGAAATCATTATCTCAGAGATTGAAGATAGCAAAGAGAAACAAAAAAAATTGATCAAATCCATCGCTTCAGATATGTTTAAACATAAGGTCAGACTTGGAAAAACAACACAAAAAGGGATCAAAATCTCACTCATAGATGAAGAAATAGAGATCGATCTTACTGAAGAAGCATTAACAGATCTGATCTACCATCTGCTCCTTCCAAGATATCATGAACTACTAGAAGGTATCGAGAAATGATACAAAAAAAGTATTATACGTTGATGTCAAGCCTACCATACCTTCCTCCATTGGAACAGGCGAAAACACTCCCTATCAGCTGGTTACAGCTTCAAAAAAGGATTTCCATGCTGAAAGAAGAGGATGTACTTCTGGTAGATCAGGTACAAAAACTTTTTGCATGGTACTACCACCCCTCAGGCACCAGAAACCATAAGATCATTCAACTCTATAAAGAGCTCATGCAAAGCACTACCCAGCATCCCCTCATTCAACAGATCATTACAGATATCTTAAATCAGCGTACGATCGTGACAGCATTTCGCATGAAGTATGCCGACATGCATTTTACACAAAGCGAAGAAGTATGGGGTATCCAAAAAGACAGAGTAACGATAGAGCGTCACTGGGATCAAGATGATTTTAAACTTGGGTATGAGTACCCTTGGGTTAATCAGGTCAAAAATCTGTTTGTTCAAAATGATCCCTATGGTTTAACAAAATTACTGATGGAGCTTATCTATCAAAAAGCGGAGGAGCTCAAAGCAAAAGATCCTTTTGCTTTGGAAGCTTTCATTGCCTACCTCATACAGTGGGCAAACCTTCAGAAGTGGCTCTCCTATGAAGCTAAAAAAGCTACCCAAAGATTTGATAATTTAATTTCGGAGGCACATCATGAGTACCAAGCAAATGGCTGATACAACAGAATTCAAAGCAGTAGTAAGCTCCGCACAGGAGAGCCTGATCACCATCAAAGTTCAAAATGGTGCATTGATGATGAATGAAGTAGGATACCTTGTCATTGGAGAGATGCATCTCAAGGCAGAAGTGATCCGCATACGTGGCAAATATGCCGATATGCAAGTGTATGAAGATACTGCCGGTGTCAAGGTAGGTGATACTGTTTTGATGACCAGGCAAATGCTCTCTGTTGAACTTGGGCCCGGGCTACTCGGTCAAGTCTTTGACGGTCTGCAAAACCCCTTGCAGGCCCTCGCAGATCGAGATGGTTTTTTCCTTAAACGTGGGTCGGAGATGCCTGCCTTGGATCGGCATAAAAAGTGGGAATTTGTACCCAAAAAACTGATCGGAGACTACGGTGTAGCAGGTGATACTCTGGGTACTGTAACAGAAGGCCATTTTCAACATAAGATCTTTATTCCTCTTGATCTCATCGATGAAGTAGAGATCAAATGGATAAGAGAAGGTACTTTCTGCGTGGATGAACCCATTGCACGATTGAAACTGCCAAATGGAAAAGAGATAGAGATCAGCATGATAGCCAAATGGCCTATTAGAGAACCTTTGACACGAAACATACTCAAAAAGGGGTATGCCTCGCAGCAATACCCTGTTGAGCCATTAAGCACAAAACAGAGGATCATCGATACATTTTTTCCCATTGCGAAAGGAGGCACAGCTTGTATCCCCGGGCCTTTTGGTGCAGGTAAAACAGTACTGCAAAACCTTATAGCCAAACACTCTGAAGTCGATATTGTGATCATTGTTGCCTGTGGTGAACGGGCAGGTGAAGTCGTAGAGACTATCACCGAATATCCCCAAACCATAGATCCCAAAACCGGGGGCTCTCTGATGGATCGTACCATTATCATTTGTAATACCTCCTCTATGCCTGTTGCAGCAAGGGAGTCTTCACTCTATACGGGTATCACGATCGGAGAGTACTATCGCCAAATGGGTTATGATGTACTTCTCTTGGCTGATTCCACCTCAAGATGGGCACAGGCAATGAGAGAAATTTCAGGAAGACTTGAAGAGATACCGGGAGAAGAGGCCTTCCCCGCCTATCTTGAATCTTCGGTCAAAAATATCTACGAACGTGGTGGAGTCATCACTACCCATGATAAAACAAAGGGATCCTTGACACTGATCGGTACCGTATCTCCTGCAGGCGGAAACTTCGAGGAACCTGTAACACAGGCAACACTCTCTACAGTCAAGACTTTTCTAGGACTCTCCTATGAACGTGCTTATAAACGCTTCTATCCAGCTATCGATCCTCTGCTTTCATGGTCAAGATATTTGGATCAAATGCAGCCATGGTATGAAAAAGAACTCTCCCTTGGCTGGGTAGAGGATGTTAAGAGCATGATCGCCTTACTTCAAAAAGGTGATGAGATCTATCAGATGATGAAAGTCACCGGTGAAGAGGGGATCACGCTGGATGATTTTATTACATGGCAACAATCTGTACTGCTCGATATGGTCTATCTGCAGCAAGATGCCTTTGACGAGGTAGATGCTGCTATGTCGAGAGAAAAGCAGCAAGAGAGTTTTGCCCTTTTAAAAAGGATCGTTCAAAAAGAATATAACTTTAAAGACAAAGAGGAAGCAAGAACATATTTTATCAGTCTTACAGGTTACTATAAAAACCTCAACTATACACAGGAGAGTTCTCCTGAATACAAAGAACTCAAAAGGAAGATTTCACTGATGATCGAAGAGTAGAAACATTGTACAGGATAAAGAAGGAACTTACTGTCTAATTAAAAGTTCCTTTTTACTTCGTACTAACACTCGGTCAAAGGCAGCATCAATATCATTTTTATAATCACTCTGTACCTTATAATAACACTTGAACCCTTTTTTAATCTCTATACGCACATACCCATCAAAATCACTTCCAGTACTTTTCACTATGGGATTATTACAATTGCCTACATGATACTTAGTCAACTCGACTCTATAAGAACACTTAGGATCATCTATTACACCAAAATGCTTTTCCAATACATCTTTATCTTGTTTATCAAGTACTGCATAGTGGAGACATTCAGGAGGAGCCATAGTCTCTTGATCACAAAAATTGGAATAGGTGGGGAAGTCTTCCTTGCATCCTGTAAAAAGAAGAAGTCCTAGAAGAGGCAGAAGGAGTTTAGAAATATGCATTATGTGTTTGCAATACCTTTAACCCATTTTTCCATTGCTGCATTGGCATCTGGATTTGGCGCTTCAAGGAAACTGACTACAAAACTCTCTGCCATCTCAGCTACACCGATCGATCTTGGTCTTACTGCCAGGATAACCGCTTTTGGCAATTTATTACCAAAACAGCAAATGATATTTTTGGCATCTTTGATCCCCTCAGCGATTTCACCCTCAGCAAGGCTTGATGTATGTGCATAGTGATCAAATCTGCCAATATAAGTAGCTACAGGATGTACTTGGATCTGCTCTTCCAGATAAGCAAGGATCTCATCTACGTTTTTGTAACTTGTTTCACTTTTTGCTATCTCCAATACAAACACCGGATATTTTTCCATTACAATAGTCTGTTTCATTTCTCTTTCCTTACTTTTTTACTATTTTAGCAACTTTATATAAAAGCTAAGATTATAATAATTATAATTTTTTATCTGTTAGAAATTTATTCCACCTAGAAATAGGTGGAATGAGAAGAAGAGGTAAATTACATTCCAGGAATACGAGGTATTTTTCCCAGTTTGGAGTTCCGACAGTACCAACCCCAGCCTTTTTTCATCCAGTGACCGATAATAGGTAAAGGGATCATCTTTCCGCCTTTATCATCTCTATAAACAAAGGCTGCACCATTTCCTGTGTCCATGACACATAAGATATTAAGATGTTCCATATAGCTCTGTTTTGAATCTATATTCTGTGCATGCTGAAAGATATTATAAGCTACATTTTTAGCCATCACTTCAGCCACATGTCCCTGCTTAGCTTTCCAATCAGGTCCCATAAGTGCTGCAGAATCCCCAATGGCATAGACATTTTCAAAACCTTCTATTTCATTATACTCATTGGTAACAACAAAACCTGTATCACTCAATGGCAGATCTGAAGCTTCTATAATGCTATGTCCTGTTCCTGCAGAGATAAACATCGTAAGATCAGATTCTAATTTTGTACCATCTTCAAAGTTGATGCCATCTGCTTCAAAACTTGTAATTTTGGAACCTACTTTTTTGTTGATATTCGTCATCTTGAACATTTTATCCATCATTACCAATGCTTTATCACCCATTTTTTGTCCTGGTTTTTCCATAGGAGCAAAAAAAGTAAGCTCAAAATTGTCTCGTATCCCTTTTCTTTTCAAGTAAGTATCTACGTTGAAGAGTACTTCAAATGCAGGACCTCCACGTACAGCTGATGGATCTTTCGCATTACCACCAAAGCCCATAGCGATCTTTCCAGAGTTTTTGAGTGCCAATGCATCCAAACGCTCATAGAGCTCCGTAGCCTCTTCAGGTTTTCCACAGATAGAGAGTGTATGTTCCATACCTTCAAGCTGTATCTTACCTTGCCCAAGTGCTACAACAATGTAATCATATTCATCTAAAACACGACCACTCTGCAGAGTGATCTTCTTTGCTTTAGCTTCTATTTTCGTTACAGCATCAACGATCACCTTAAACCCATGTGCAAAAGCCAGCTTATCCAGGGGAACAGATACATCTTCTTTTATTACCTCACCTGTAGGGATCCAGATAGACGTAGGGTAAATATAAAAATAGTCTCTATCACTTACAAGTGTAACATCAAGCTCTTGTTTTCTAAGATATATGGCTGCTTCTACACCAGCAAATCCACCACCTAGTACTAAAACTTTAGTCATTACCTTTTCCTTTCTCTCTATTTAATGTTTGTACATACCTGTAGTATGAGAGACACCAAGATCATCAGATACGCTTGAGTTTGCGTTAATGATCCCATATACAGCACCTATAAGAAGCCCGGAGAGAATCACTATCCAAATAGTCATTCTTTTCTCTTTGCTCTCCTTGCCACTATAGTCTTCTATTGTTTCTAATGTTGGCTCTACATTTTTCATTGCCATACTTTTTCCTTACTTTTTAAGTAAATCTGCACGAGGATAAACAAATACAGTATGTCTATCTACCACAATCTTCTCTTTGTCATCCACTGCGTACGCTCTGATAGTCACAGGGATCGGCACATCTTTTCTCGCATCATCTGCTAACTTCTCTTTGGTTTGTAAAACAACAACTTTCTTTCTCTTTTTCCCTGCTGCGATACTAAATGACTCTTTTGGTCTGATGATCTCAATTTTGTCATTATCTACAATCTCAAAATAATACGTATGCTCTTTACTATCTGTGTTTTGGAACAAGAACAGATAATCATTTTGCACCACACCACCATCAAGTGTTTTATAGAGTCGTGTATTTTTATTTACATTAAGAAGCATATGTTCCTTGGTACTTCCCATTGCAAAAAGTGCTACCAATACGATCGCTAACACGGTAAAGTAAGCAATGATCTTTGGTCTAAAATAGTTTGTCTTTCCTTCGTGTTTAAGTGCCTCTTTTTCACTTGACCAGCGTACCAAACTTGGTTTACCCAATGCACCCATAACAGTAGTACAGGCATCCACACACTCAAGACAATTAATACACTCCAACTGCATCCCTTTACGGATATCGATGTGTGTAGGACATACAGTCACACAACTCTCACATGTCGTACACTCAGCACTTGGGTCTGCAGCCAACAACTCTTTGGTTTTATCATACTTCTTTTCTCTCTCATATCCATGCCCCTGATAAATATCTCCACCACGGATAGGATCATAAACTGCTTGGACAGTTTCATCATCGTAAAGCACAGACTGTACACGGCTATAAGGACAGATATAGATACAGAAATTCTCTTTAATGAAAACAACATCCGCAACAAGAAATGCCGCTACACTTAGAAGCATTCCTACCAACAACATGTGCTCTGAAGGGTTTGCCAGATAGGCAAAGAAATCTTCAGGCGGTACAAAGAACCATAAAAAGTCTGCTGCTGCAACCAGTGCCAACACTGACCAAAGTAAAATGGCAATGACTTTTTTAACCTGATTTTCAGCCTTGGACATATCTGGGTCTTTTTGCTTATTTTTAATACGTTTATGCAAGCCTAAAAGTTTTGTCTCTATACCATCTCTATAGATCACTCTGAAGATAGTCTGAGGACAAGCCCAGCCACAAAATGCTCTACCACCTACCGCCGTCACTGCAAAGATCCCCAAGAAGAGTAACATGAGCAAGAATGGCATAAGATAAAGCTCTTGCATATCAAATGCTGTTCCTGCCAGGTGCAGTTTCTTTTGATCAAAACTAAGTAGAAAAAGGTGATTTCCTCCTATAGTTATCCATGGCATAACCAATGCTACGATCGTAGCAGCCACATACATCCAATAACGCTTGATACGATAAGGTACCCACCCCTTCAGGTACTCTTTTGCTTGATTTTTCTTCGGTTTTTCTTCTACATTTACCGTTATTTCTGCCATCACGATATCCTTTTTTGTTGTTTTTCCTGTTCAAATGGACATATTAACAAAGTATTGTCCACACCTGAAGTCTTTTGCGGTTGGTTTATCTCCACCCAAGATCCCTCTACCAATTCTCTAATACCTCTTGACTCTATATAATCTTTCAAAGAACTACGACTTACTTCCAATTCTCTGGCAATAGCACTCACATTCAACCCCTCTTTGAGCAAAGAGATGATTTGTGGCTGATATACATCAAACTTAGAAGAAGAGCGGCTTCCTTTAGGACGACCTATCTGATTGGATTTTGCCTTTTGTGCTTCACGAAGATCATTCAACAAAGGAAAGATCTCCGCAACAGTCGTATCTTTATTGAGTAGCGTCTTGGAGCTGGCTATATAAAGATCAATGCTACGACTTAACATACAATTGATGATCTTGATAAGCTCTTCAGCACGATCACTCAATACAGATAAAGTATCTACAACAAGCCTATCACCCTCTTCAAGAGAATGCATAAACTCTTCAAACTTTTTTCTCTCTTCTATTAAGTGATTTTTGCTTGAATACTCTATGACCTCTTTATCGATATCTATATTTTGAGTCAATGAAAACGAGAGAATATTACGCTGCTGTTCAGACATATTATTATTGTCTGGCATTTGTCTCAAATATGCATATGTCATATTACCCCCTTATCATTTCTATAATTCTAACCTATATTGATGATAAAAGTCAAGTATTTTTGTGTATTTACGTCATTCTAGTTCTTTTTTCGTCATTTTTGTTTTATTTTCGTCATTTTTTATGTTAAAATAATAAAAAATTAACATTGAATAGGAAATTTTTGTGAACCTCACACACTTAGATGAACAAAACAAACCCAAAATGGTTGATGTCTCAGATAAAGACAATACTACACGTATCGCTACTGCCTCTGGTATTATAGAAGTCGGACAGCCTGCTTTTGATGCTGTTGTAGCGAACTCTGCCAAAAAAGGACCTGTACTGCAAACTGCTGTCATCGCAGCTATACAAGGGACCAAGCAGACTAGCACACTTATCCCTATGTGTCATCCACTTATGCTTACTTCGGTCAAAACAGACATAGAAGAACTCCCAGAACTTCCAGGTTTTAAACTTACAGTCACAGCAAAACTCAACGGACAAACAGGGGTAGAGATGGAAGCACTCACCGGTGTGAGCGTAGGACTACTCACCATTTATGATATGCTCAAAGCCATTGATAAAGGCATGATCATTAGAAATGTACAATTAGAATCCAAATCAGGAGGTAACAGCGGTGATTTTAGACGATAAAACTCAAGATAGACCAAAAATTGAATATCCAACCAACTGGGGATTCAAACTCATAGGCAGGGACAAAGAGAAACTTTTATCCTGCATTAAAGAAGCAATGGGAGAAAAAGAACACCTTTGTTCTCTAGGCAATGCTTCAAGAACAGGTAAATTTCGAACCTACAATGCGAGTTGTATCGTAGAGAGTGAAGAGGAGAGAAACAAAATCTTCAAATACTTTGAAGAACATGATGATGTGGATATGGTGATCTAATACTTAAACTATATTAATTAAGTTTTTATGTTGAAGTTATATGATTTTTTTGGAGAAGAGAGCATCCATAGAAAGCTATAAATGCTTGTTAGAGCGAAGTAAAGACTTCGTTCTATTTGTATCTAAATGTGATACGCCCTTTATCAAGACTGTATGGAGTAAGCTCCACTTTCACTGTGTCCCCTGGAAGGATCTTAATGTAGTGCATTCTCATCTTTCCAGCGATGTGACAAAGTACAATATGTCCATTGTCCAACTCTACTCTGAATGTTGCATTTGGTAATGCTTCAACCACTTTACCGTCAATTTCAATTACATCATCTTTTGCCATTATTTTCCTTTGTACATTTTCTATATTTATAGTTCCAAACTGTGAAAGAATCGTGAAGCTTACGCTTCAGTCAAAATGACAGCTTTACCATCTACTACCGCTACTTGATGCTCATAGTGACTCGTATGAAGTTGATCTTCACTTATCACTGACCATTGATCTTCAAGCAATACAGGTTTCCCACTCTTTTGACAAACCATAGGTTCTAAACAAAAGACCATACCATTCTTGATCTTAGGCCCTTGATTCGGTTTGCCTTCAAGATAGTTAGGGATATTTGGTTCATCATGTGGTTTCGTACCGATACCATGACCACAATAATCTCTCAATGGAACAAATCCTCTCTCAGTAATAAAGTCTTCAAGAATTTTGGTCAACTCTTTAAAACGCATACCTACTTTAATGGAAGATATCGCATGATAAAGTGCATCTTTTGAACACGCAATAAGCGCTTCGTCTTCTGCAGAGATCTTACCCACTGCCATAGTGATAGCTGCATCACCATAATAGCCATCCAACTTGGTACCGATGTCCAAGCCCAAGATATCACCCTCTTTAACCACAATATCCGTAGGCACCCCATGAATACATACTTGATTCACTGAAGTACATACAGATCCGGTAAAACCGTAAAGCCCTTTAAATGAGGGGATAGCACCATGTTCACGCACAAAAGCATCGCCTAAGGCATCTATCTCATTGAGTGTCATTCCGGGTTTGATTGTGTTTTGAAGATATTGGAGTGTTTTTCCAACGATCTCGCCAGCTCTTTTGAGCTTAGCGATCTCGTCAGGTTTTCTGATAGCAATAGCCATTATAGACCTACATTTCCTAATGTATCATATTGACCCATTGTTCTTTGTGCTTCTATTTTTCTCATCGTATCAAGTGCAACTTGAACGATAATAAGTACAGCAACCCCACCGAAGTAGAAAGATGCACCCATTCCAGAGATGATCATAAATGGTATCGTAGAGATAATCGCAAGATATACAGCACCTGAACCAGTGAGTCTACTTGCAACTTCATTTAAAAACTCTTTAGTGTGCTCACCTGGTCTAACACCAGGGATAAATCCACCTTGTCGTTTTAGATTGTCTGCAATGTCTTTCGCATTAAATGCGATCGATGCATAGAAAAATGCAAAGAACATTACAAGCAAGAATGTTACCACGTTAAAAGTGATACCACCTGGAGCCAATGAATCTGCTATAGCAGTAGCAAACTCAGAAGTGCTTGACTGCAGCATGGTCAATGGAAACATCAATACCGCCGAAGCAAAGATAGGAGGAATAACACCCGAAAGGTTTACTTTCACAGGGATGTAGTTCATCACTCTCTTTGTTTGATTCTGCATAATGGTCTTTCTTGAGTAAGAGATAGGTACTCTTCTCTCACCCAGTTCCACATAAATAATAGCCAAAATAGTGATCAGCATGATCGCTAAAATAGCAAGTATCACTAAAAAGTTCATCTCACCGGCATTTACTGCTCTAACCGTGTTGCTTATCGCAGACGGTAACCCAGATACAATACCGGCAAAGATAATCAATGAAATACCGTTACCAATACCTTTTTGCGTGATCTGTTCACCGATCCACATAAGCAACATTGTACCTGTCAACATAGAGAAGGTAGTAAGAATAGTAAATATCATAGGATCTATCATTATGGCACTTTGTCCAGCACTACCTGTCATACTTTGAAGTCCCATAGAGACACCAATAGCCTGTACTATAGTAATAAAAATAGTAAAGTAACGAATAATTTGCATATATTTTTGCATACCGTCACGCTCTTTTTTCATTTGTCCAAGTGCGGGGAAAGTTGCTGCAAGAAGTTCCATAACGATGGAAGCAGTAATGTAGGGCATAATACCTAAAGCGATAATACTCATACGTTCTACGGCACCACCAGAGAACATATTTGCCATACCTGCAATGCCACCAGGGCTATCAAAGAAACCTTTGATAACTTCAAGATCAACACCCGGTGTCGGAACATAGGCTAAAACTCTGTACGCAAATAGGAATCCTAATGTAATAAGGATTTTTTGAGTTAAAGCGTTGCCCATGATTATTTTCCGCTTGTTGTAACAGCTTCGTCTTTGATCTTAGCTGCAAGTTCTTTTGCAGATGCACCGATCAACTTCACTCTAGTCACTGTTTTTTGCAACTTGTGAACTGACTTGATACTCTCAAGAGTAATCTCAGAAAGTTCAGCGATCGCTTTGATTTTTTCTACATTGATCACATATGGTTTCTCTACCGTAGAAGTAAATCCAATTTTAGGTAATCTTTTGTAAAGTGGCATTTGTCCACCTTCGAAACCTCTTTTTTTACTGTAACCAGATCTTGACTTTTGACCTTTGTTACCACGTCCAGCTGTTTTACCTGTTCCTGAACCTTGACCACGACCAACTCTTTTTCTATTTTTAGTTGATCCTGGAGCAGGTTGTAAATTATGTAAACCCATAATTACCCCTTACGCTTTGATTCTAGTAAGTGCTTGAATTGTTGCTCTTACTAGGTTATTTGGGTTGTTAGAACCGATTGATTTGCTAAGAACATCTTGAATTCCTGCAAGCTCAAGTACTGGTCTGGCAGCACCACCGGCAATAACACCTGTACCTTCACTCGCTGGTCTAAGCACGATTCTACTTGCGTTGAATTTGTGCTCAATGTCATGAGCAATAGTTGTACCTTTGATGTTTACTTTCACAAGATTCTTGTGTGCATCATCAACCGCTTTTTTAATCGCATCTGGAACTTCTTTGGCTTTACCAAATCCATATCCAACTGTACCTTTTTTGTCACCAATCACTACAAGTGCAGTAAATCTAAATCTTCTACCACCCTTTACAACTTTAGTAACACGACCGATATTTACGATTACTTCTTCAAATTCTTTTTCGATTTCTTCGTTATTTCTGTTTTCCATCATGCTTCCTTAAAACTTAATTCCGGCTTCTCTAAGTGCATCAGCAAATGACGCAACAACACCGTGGTAAAGGTAACCATTTCTGTCAAAAACAACAGAGTCGATATTTTTAGAAGCAAGGTTTTTAGCCATCTCAGCAGCTACTTTTTTTACATCTTCTTGGTTTACTTTAAGTCCAAGTTTTCTTCCATCTGCAGATGCAAGTGTTAAACCGGCATTGTCATCAATCGCTTGAGCGTAGAAGTGTTTGTTCGACTTAAATACAGATAGTCTAGGAAGAGTATCTGTTCCGAAGATCTTACCTCTTACTCTAGCTTTTCTTTGAGCGCGAAGTTTATTTTTTCTTTTTTGAATACTTTTTAACATCTACCGCCCCTTACTTACCAGCTGCTTTACCAGCTTTTCTGATGATCACTTCATCAGTATACTTCACACCTTTACCCTTGTAAGGCTCTGGTGGTCTGAACGCTCTGATCTCAGCAGCGGCTTGACCTACTGCTTGCTTATCAGTACCATTGATAGTAACAACATTTTTCTCAACTTTAATTTCAAGTCCCTCAGGGATATCAAAATTAATGTCATGTGAATGACCAAGTTGAAGGTTAAGTACTTTACCTTGAACAGCTGCTCTGTAACCAACACCGTTGATCTCTAAAGATTTAGTATAACCTTTATCCAGTCCAATGATAATGTTGTTAAAGAGTGCTCTGTATGTTCCCCAGAACGCTGCATCTTGTTTTTCATCACCAATTCTCTCAAAAGTAACTTCTGAACCATCGATGTTGATACCAACTCTTCCATGAGTTTCAAGTCTTTTTTCAAGATTGCCTTTTTTAGCCACGAGAGTCGTACCGTCTAGTGATACTTCAATACCACTTGCCACAGTTACTGGTCTTTTTCCTATTCTTGACATCTTTATTCCTTACCAAATACTACAGATTACTTCGCCACCGATTCCACGTTTAAACGCTTCATCATTTGCAAGTACACCCTGGCTTGTTGAAACAACCAAAGTACCGTAACCATTTTTAAATGTTCTAATATCATCTTTACCTTGGTGAACACGTCTACCAGGCTTAGAGATCTTTTTAAGTTCATTGATAACGCTTTTTTCATTTTCGTCATATTTAAGAACCACTTTAATTGTTTTTTTGTTTCCGTCTTCTTTTACTTTGAAACTCTCTAAGTAACCTTTATCTACTAAAATAGATACAGTCGCTTCAATCGTTTTAGAGTGAAGAAGTGTAGTAACGTCTAGTCTTCTTTGCGCAGCATTTCTTATACGAGTAAGAGAGTCTGCAATTATATCTGTCATCATCTTTTTCTTCTCCTTACCAGCTTGCTTTACGCATACCAGGAATTAGACCTTCATTGGCCATTTTTCTTAAACACACACGACAAAGACCAAAGTCTCTATATACTGAGTGAGGTCTACCACAAATATTACATCTTGTATACGCCTGCGTAGAGAACTTTGCTTTTCTCTTCTGCTTAGCGATCATTGATTTCTTAGCCATTAGTTTCTCCCTTTAGCAAAAGGCATACCGAGCTTTTCTAAAAGCGCGAATCCTTCTTTGTCATCTTCAGTACTAGTTACGATCGTAATGTTCATACCGTGTGTTTTGATCACTTTGTCAAACTCTACTTCTGGGAACATCAATTGTTCTTGAAGACCGAAGTTATAGTTACCACGTCCGTCAAAACCTTTTCTTGGTGTACCTCTAAAGTCTTTTACTCTTGGAAGTGCAATAGATACGAGTTTATCAAAGAAGTTATACATATTTGCACCTCTAAGTGTTACTCTGATACCTGTTGGAGCACCTTCTCTGGCTTTAAAACCTGCAACAGATTTTCTAGCCATAACCACTACCGCTTTTTGACCAGCGATAAGTGAAATAGTGTCTGCCATGTTAGCGATGAGTTTATTATCTTTACCCTCTTCACCAGCACCAACAGAGATCACTATCTTTTCAAGCTTAGGTGTCTGCATCGGGTTAGAAATCCCACACTCTTCTCTAAGTGCAGGAACGATGTCATTGTACTTTTGCTTCATTCTACTCATAGGATTATGCCTCTACTTTTTTTACATTTGAGATGTGGATCGGCATTTCTTTGTTAGCAAATCCACCCTCTTTGTTCTGCTCGCTTGGTTTTACAGCTTTTTTAGCCATTTTACAACCTGCAACGATTACTGCATCTTTTTTTGTAAGTACCTGAAGAACTTCTCCAGTTGTACCCTTATCATCACCAGCGATGATCATTACCTGATCACCTTTTTTGATTTTGAATGTTTTTGCCATACTACCATACCTCCGGTGCAAGTGATACAATTTTCATAAAACCTGCATATCTTGTTTCACGACTTACAGGGCCGAAGATACGAGTACCTATTGGCTCTTTTTTGTCGTCGATGATTACTGCGGCATTATCGTCAAATCTAATAAGTGAACCATTTTCTCTCTGGATCTCTTTTTTAGTTCTAACTACAACTGCTTTAATAACCTTACCTTTTTTAACTTTACCTGTTGGAAGTGCTTTCTTTACAGAAGCAACGATCACGTCACCTACTGATGCGTATCTTCTTTTAGATCCACCAAGAACCTTGATACACATGATCTCTTTTGCACCAGAGTTATCTGCTACATTTAATCTAGTAAAACCTTGGATCATTACACTTCTCCTCTCTTCACGATTTCAAGAAGTCTGAAACTTTTTGTTTTTGAAAGTGGTCTACACTCGATAGCGCTCACTGTATCTCCAACATTAATGTCATTTTTCTCATCGTGAATAAGATATTTCTTAAATCTTTTTACTGTCTTGTGATATCTTGGGTGAAGAACTTTTCTCTCAACCAATACAGTTGCAGTTTTATCTCCGGCCTTTTTAATCACAGTACCTGTTATTTGTCTTTTTGGCATAAATGACCCCTTACTTCGATCTAGCAGCAGTTAATGCTGTCTGGATTCTTGCGATATCTTTTTTCGCTACTCTTAACTCAGTAGTGTTTGTTAACTGCATAGTCTTCTGCTTTGCAGTTAATGTAAACAACTCAAGTTTTTTCTCTTTAAGCATCACTAAAAGGTCTGCTTCACTTTTATCTTTCAAATCAATATAGTTCATTAGTGTCCTTTAAAGCGATGATCTTACATTTAAATGGCATTTTATGAATAGCAAGTGTTAAAGCTTCTCTTGCAAGTGTCTCTTCAACACCAGCCATTTCAAAAATAATTCTACCTGGCTTAATATTCATAACCCATTTATCAACACCACCTTTACCTTTACCCATTCTTGTTTCCAATGGTTTAGCAGTAAGTGGTTTATCCGGGAAAACTCTAATCCAAGTTTTACCTGTTCTTGCAATTTTTCTAGTCATTGTAATACGCGCAGCTTCGATCTGTCTAGAATCAATTCTACCAGCTTCAGTTGCTTTGATCGCGATATCACCAAACTCAATTTTGTTACCTCTGAAAGATTTACCGCGGTTGCGGCCTTTCATCTGCTTTCTCCATTTAGTTCTTTTAGGCATCAACATAACTATTCACCTCTTTTTCTAGATGGTCTTCTGCCACCTTTTTTCTCTTCTTTTGGTTCCGCCTGGATACCTTTAGCAAGAACTTCACCTTTGAAGATCCATACTTTAATACCAATGATTCCATAAGTAGTATGTGCTTCTGCAAAACCGTAATCGATTTTAGCTCTAAGTGTATGAAGAGGAACTCTACCCTCTAAGTACCACTCAGTTCTTGCCATCTCAGCACCACCAAGACGACCAGATACAGAAACTTTGATCCCTTTTGCACCTGATTTAAGTGCACCCTGGATTACTTTTTTCATCGCACGTCTAAATGCAGTACGACGCTCAAGTTGAGTTGCAACATTCTCAGCAGCCAGTTGACCTGAAGCTTGAGGACGTTTCTCTTCTTTAATGTTAATAGCTACATCTTTACCAAGCATTTTGATAAGTGTTGCTTTAAGTTTTTCAATGTCCGCACCTTTTTTCCCGATGATAATACCAGGACGTGCTGTTACAATGTTGATTCTTAATTTTTTAACTGTTCTTTCGATGATAATGTTAGAAACACCAGCATAGAAAAGTTCTTTTTTAAGGTATTTTCTGATCTTGTAATCTTCAGCGATAAAATCTGCTGTTCTACCTTTTGCCGGAAACCATCTTGATTCCCAGTTTCTGTTGATTCCAAGTCTAAGACCTATAGGATTTACTTTTTGACCCATATTATGCGTCCTCCCCAGTTTTTTCAGCTACACCAACTTCTACTAAAATGTGCGCTGTTGGTTTAATGATTCTAGAAGCTGTACCTCTAGCTCTTGGTCTCCATCTTTTCATCACTGCTGCTTTGTCAACTCTACAAGAAGTAATGGTTACTTCTTCTGGTTCAAAGTCGCCGTTAGCCACTGCAGATGCGATTACTTTAGAAAGGATACCCGCTGCTTTGTTAGGCATAAACTCAAGAGAAGCCAATGCTAACTCTGCGTTCATTCCCTGTACTTCTCTAGCGATCAGTCTAGCTTTAGTAGGTGAAACTCTTACGAATTTTAATAATGCTCTACTCATATTAACCTACCTTCTTCTGAACAGAACCTTTGTGGCCCCTAAATGTTCTTGTTGGTGCAAATTCACCAAGTTTGTAACCTACGTGGTTCTCAGTTACAAATACCGGTACGAATTGTCTACCATTGTGTACGTTGATCGTTAAACCGATAAACTCAGGGAAGATCACAGATCTTCTTGACCAAGTTTTGATTGGTTTTTTGTCGCCAGACTCTTTTGCTGCTAACACTTTTTTCATTAGGTGACCATCGATAAATGGACCTTTTTTTGTCGATCTTGCCATATCTTAGCCCCTACCTGTTTTCTTTTTAGTGATAATTAACTTATCACTAGCTTGTTTCTTACGAGTTTTAAACCCTTTAGCTGGCGTACCCCATGGAGATACTGGATGACGACCTGAGTTCGTTTTACCTTCACCACCACCGTGTGGGTGATCGATAGGGTTCATCGCAGAACCACGTGTTTGTGGCCTTATACCAAGGTGTCTGCTTCTACCAGCTTTACCGATAACGATATTTGAGAAATCTTCATTTCCTACTGTACCGATTGTTGCTAGACATTCACCAAGGATATATCTCATCTCAGATGAAGGAAGTCTAAGAGATACGTATTTACCGTCTCTACCCATGATCTGTGCATAACCACCCGCTGAACGTGCGATCTGACCACCATGACCAGGACTCATTTCAATGTTGTGAACCAATGTTCCAACAGGAATATTTTTCAACTTCATTGTATTACCGGTTTTAATATCAAGACCAGACTCTGCTGACATGATCTTATCACCTACATTAAGACCTTTTGGTTGAAGCACATATCTTCTGTCACCATCAACATATTTGATAAGACAAATTCTACAGTTTCTGTACGGGTCGTACTCAACAGTGGATACAGTACCTTCGATGTTAAATTTATTTCTCTTAAAATCAATGATTCTGTATAGTTTTTTAGCACCTGCTTCTCTGTGACGAGAAGTGATTCTACCGTTACTGTTTCTACCTGCAGATCTTGGAAGATTTTTAAGTAGTGCTCTAACGCTTGCTTTAGCAGTGATATCACCACTGTCAAGGTTAGTCATATAACGACGTGAAGGTGTGGTTGGTTTATATGTTTTAATTGCCATCTTCTATCCTTATACCGCTAAGCTTTCGATTTTTGCATCTTCAGGAAGCTTGACATAGAACTTTTTCAAGTCTGGTCTTTTTCCTTCGATACCTTTAAATCTTTTCACTTTACCGTTCACTCTCATAGAGTTTACTCTAAGTGGATTGATCCCGAAGAACTCTTTAAAAACTTCTTTAAGACCATTTTTAGTCATTCTTGGAGTTGTTTGAACTACGATGACACCCTCTTCTTGAAGAGCCAAACTCTTCTCTGTATACATAATTGCTTTAATATCTGTAATATCTGCCATCTTAAGCCTCTTTAGTCAATTTATCAAATATTGCTTTTTCAATCACAATTGAGTGATATGCAGCAGCAAGATAAGCGTTAAGCTCATTTGATTCAATAAGGTATGCGTTTTGAAGATTTCTGAATGCTAAGAAAGTCTTATCATCAATCATCTCTTTTACTACAAGTACATCTCTTTGCTCAAGACTGTTTACTAATGCCAAAGCATCTTTTGTTTTACCAGACTCAACTGCGATGTTGTCAACAACAAAAAGTCTTTCATTTGCTGCCATTTCTGCCAATGCATGATAGAGAGCAAGTTTCTTTTGCTTTTTGTTTACTTTTTGATCATAGTTTTTGTTTGTACTTGGTCCAAATGCAACACCACCACCAACAAAGATAGGAGATCTCAATGAACCTGCTCTTGCACGTCCGCCACCTTTTTGAGCCCATGGCTTCTTACCACCACCACGTACATCAGATCTAGTTTTAGTCTGTGCAGTGTTGGCTCTTAGTCCAGCCGCATACGCTTTACAATAAAGGTAGAGGTTATGTGGGTGAACATCCAAAAATGCTGCCGGAAGGTCTGTTGTTTTAATTACTGTTGTTTTCATTATTTAACTATCCTTACTAATCCTCTGGCACCATTGTGACCAGGAATTGAACCTTTTAATACTAAAATTCCATTTTCTGCATCAAATGAAACTACTTCATTTTTAACAGTTACTTGAGAGTTACCGTAATGACCAGGCATTTTTTTACCTCTCATAACACGTCCAGGCCACTCAGCATTACCGATTGAACCGATACGTCTACCAAATCTGTGTCCGTGTGAACCAGGTCCGCCACCAAAGTTGTGACGTTTCATACCACCGGCAAAACCTCTACCCTTAGTGTTAAGTGAAGTTTTAACTAGTTCTGTATCAGCCAATACAGCTGTGCTTAAATCGCCAGCTTCAGTACCTTCAGCTACTTCAATAGTCATAAATTTGTTAAACTCTTTAGTCACATTAAATTTAGTCTGCTGACCTTCAATGCTTTTGTTAAGTTTTTTACTAGAGTTATACGCAACAAGTGCTTTTCCGTCTTCTTTCACTTCACAAACTTTCGTTTCAATGACTTTCAAAAGTGTAACTGGAACACTTGGTACATCAACAGTTCTGCTCATACCAATTTTTTCTATAATAAATTCCATTCTCTACTCCTACTTGTCCATTGATCTGATTTCAACTTCGATTTCAGGTGCTAGATCCAACTTCATAAGTGAATCAATAGTATCTGAAGTAGCCGAAACGATGTCGATCATTCTTCCGTGAATTCTGATCTCAAACTGCTCACGCGCATCTTTGTTGACGTGTGGCGATTTAAGAACCGTATAACGCTTAAATTTAGTTGGCATTGGAATTGGCCCTCTAATCTCTGCACCTGTACGTTTAACTGCATCAACAATAGCAGCAACTGATCTGTCTAGAACACGATGATCATAAGCTTTAAGCTTTAATCTAATTTTTTCCATATTTACCCTTTAAAGAACTCGTTAGCAAGGCAATGCCTGGGTGCCTAAACACAGGGGTTTAACCCTCTAACATAAATTTAGGAACGCGAATTATACCCAAAGTTTTTGAAAGGTGCAATACTATTTAGTCTAAAAACGCTACAATACTGAAAAATATTTCCTTTTAATAAGGAACAATATGAGGATAATAGCCATGGATCTACTAGAATATTATCAAAACCAACACCACAATGTGGAAAATTATGTTCCCAGGAAATGCCAACTACCCATTAAAGGAGATTTCAACCTTTATGGAGTACGGGGTGCAGGGAAAACAACGATCATACTTGATCTACTTTTGGAAGAAGATGAGGAGAAAACACTCTACATAGATCTGGATGATCCTAACCTTATGTTTAATACCATTACTACATTGGCACTGCAACAGTACATTGACCGTGAGGGCATCACCTTGCTTGTGCTTGACCACTATACTGAGGGATACCTTACTTCTTTTCCAAGTGTAGAGAGGCTCATCGTACTCTCGCGCATAGGACTAAAAAACAAAGAGCTAACACCCATTGAGCTTTTTCCTTTAGACTATGAAGAGTTTCTTGCTTTTGAAACCACAGCCGCTCAAAGCTCTGGCTTTAACCACTTCTTACGTTCCGGTACCTTGCCCCTGCTCGCCCGCTCCCAAAAAACAAGTATACAAGCCATGAAAACCTTTTTTCACTCTGCCTTTAATGAAAATGAACAAAAACTCTTACTCATTCTAGCCCAGCACCATACAAAACACCTTACGACCCATCAGATATATACATTTGCCAAAGAGAAGTTCAAAGTCTCCAAAGACTGGCTCTACAAAACCATGAAACTTTTTACGCAAGAGAAGCTAGTACTCTTTATAGATGACCGTTACCAAAAATCTGGGAAAAAAATGCTCCTCTTCGACTTTGCCTTTGCCAAATACCTCACTATAGGACAGCCTTTCATCATGCAGTTTGATACCATGATAGCATTGGCGCTTACGAAATACCACATAAAAGTACAGACACTTGGAATCCATGGCTATGTCACCCAGAACAATGAACTCATCATACCTGCACCATTTGAAAGTGAGGAGAGTCTCTGGGTAAAGTCACAGAAGAAGTTTTCACTATACAAAAAATACGGTATTAAAAAAGTGACTATCGTCACCGTAGCAAACGCTTACGAATACGACATAGAAAAACTACATTTTGAAGCATTGCCGTTTGATGAGTGGAGTGTTATTAATGATGAGGAGGATTAAGCAACCTTTTGCTATTATTCGCATGCCTCTTTTCAGACCTGTGCAACGGTACTGAAGGACAATGGGTCAGGATGGGAACATAGCAGCCCACCTTTCTTTACTGTGTGCCGCAGGGATCTGGGGAGGGGTGTTTATACTACATACATATTCTTCTAAATTATTCACCAACACAATAACTGAGCCAAAGGCGAAGCTTTAGTGAGATGAATTGAAAGATTAGCTTCGCTAATTTTCAAGAAGACATAATGATTGAGAGGTGTCCGAGTGGTCGAAGGTGCAGACCTGGAACGTCTGTGTGGGGTAACTCACCGAGGGTTCGAATCCCTTCCTCTCAGCCATAAAATTATACAAAACCCATATACACCCCTAAATAACGATATTTGATAGCTTCTTTAAGGTTAAAACATTTTATACCTTGCTACCCTATTGCTACCCATTATTTAAAAAAGATATAAAATAAACTATTTTTAACCTCCCCAAAACCTCCCTAATTACCTCACCCTCTTTTAGGGTTTCATTTTATAAACTAAGCATGGTGTAGCCTATGATTAAGGGTTGCATTTTCTTAGCCTACTAACTTTGATCTTCTCTTCTGTCTTAGGATGAATAAAGGACACCATGTCACTTACAAGCTTTTCATCTTTCAATTATATGACAATTTGACACACATTTAACACTCTCTTACTTTTTCTGCCACAATACTAAAAAGTATTGGAGCTAAAAATGAAACCTACATCAAAAGAGCTTCTTGAAGTCGACCTAATGCCAATTATGTTAAAGCCTATAATATTTAGATTGATCTTTAGGAGTTTTTAAGACAGAACATTACGTCACAATTATACAACAGTTTGTGTGCTATAATTTGCAGAGATAAATAATTTACTATAAAGAGTATGAGATGAATGATAAACCCTCAGATGAAACTGAAAGCGAAGAACATATTTGGACACATAGGAAATCTGTATCTCGCTTTCCTTCATCCGACAATAACATGAATGATGAACGAAAAGAGATTATTCGACAAGCACTTGAATTTGATATTATAGATATTCGGACTTACACTGGATATAAAGGGGACTTGTTGGTTGAAATAACTACGATGGAACCTGATGTGATGCGATCACTTAAAAAAATTGCAGAGACTTTGGGACTAGAGACCGTCATACAAAAGGATATTTTGATGATTTATAAAATTTTTTGTATTTCTCCCTCTTCCAATGTATATGAATTAAAAGAAGAATTCTAATGTGTTACACTGGAGAGTAGTATCATAAAGTTTGCTTCCTTCTCTATGTTATTCACACTGATCTTTTCATTATGGTTCTCAATAATTTAAAGGCAACAGAAAAATGAAAGAGTACCAATACAGCGCCAAATTTTATGATCCACTTCTTTTTCCTTTTATCCGTCCTATTCGTAACAAGGTGATCGCACTTGTAAAGCAGCACCACTACGGGTCGATCCTAGATGTCTGCTGCGGTACGGGTGATCAGCTTAAACTGCTCAAGCAGCATGGATTTGACGGTGAGGGTATAGACCTTTCAGATGCTATGCTGAGTGTGGCAGGCGAAGGAGAGCATAAAGCAAACTGCATACAGCAGGATGCGACACAAATGCAGTATGAAAATGCTAAATTCGAACTGGTGATGACTGCTTTTTCCCTGCATGAAAAGAGCCATACTTCCGCACGTAAGATCGTTGAAGAGATGGTGCGGGTTACTTCTGAGGGTGGAGATATTTTGATCGTTGATTATGAGCTGAGTGAAAAAACTTCTGCTCTCTCAAAAATGCTTATTTATTTCATCGAGTGGCTGGCCGGTGGGGAACACTACCGCAATTTTAAATCATACATCACAAAGGGTGGACTCCCTGAACTTCTCTCAGGTATCACACTTCCAGAAGTAGAGCGACACTATTTCGGGCAATACGGAATCGTACTGCTCCTGCTTCGTAAGGAAAAAGTTTAACTAGTGTTTAAGTTTCCCTCTGACACATCGTACATAATAAGAACGATTCTTGTTATACGGTTCTGCTTCTCCATAACTCATAGAGATTCTCCATGCTTCTTTTTCTGGATTTTTTGCAAAAGGTGTTGATGTCCAAAATCGCTCATCGTTACGCATTTCAAAACCTTTTTTGAGTGCCGGCCGCTCTTGTGTCATATCGACAATAGTATAGGCTTCCTTAAGTGTAGGAAGACGCCAATCCTCAAAACCATCGAGTTTAAGCTTTTGACAATACGATATGGCTTCTTCCTGCATCATCTCATTTTTGGAAACAGCTTGATCGTCCTGCCAGACAAGTCCTGTCTTATCATCCTGCTTGGATGATGCTGCAAATAAAAGTGTACTGCTGATCGTCAGTATGAATAAAATAGGTTTCATTTGCTCTCCTTTGCAGACTGTAGCGGTATATCTTTGACGCAGCGGACTGCATGGTTGGTGGTTGTATAGCTATAATAGGTTTTCCCTGTACGAAAATCGATCGTCCAGGCACGTGACCTACTTGGAGCAAATCCCGTTGAACTCCAATAGGTTCCTTCATTCACAAAGCTGAAGACAGGGTTGATCGCAGGATGAACACGGGTATAATCCACTATCGAGAACAACTCTTTAAAGGTTGGTAACCGCCAGTGACCCACACCATTTAAAACGAGTTTATCACAGTACAACACAGCATCATCCCAATCTTTCGAACTTTTTTGAGAAGAGATATTATCTTGCCAGTAGATAGCATTTTTCTTGTCGGTCACTATACTGTCTCCGTGTTTTTCTTCGGCAAAACTGTGTATGCCTGCAAGTAACACTACGAGAGAAAGAATCATATATTTTTGCATATTACAATACTCCTTTAATGATATTTAGAAGTTTAATTATAGCAGGATTTTATCATTCTACATAAGTTTGATTAAGTAAACTATCCATGATTGTCCTTTTATAAATAAGTGAACCCTCTAATATAAAAAATCAAACAACCGTAATGGTATTTTCTGACTATCTTCCGTAAAATCCGTATCCTATTGATTTATCTTGCTTATTTGATTACAATACATTACTATCAAATTACTAGGAAATTAATATGGCAGATGAGCACTTTGAAACACTTGAAAAAATTGTATACGATAATGACTTAGAAGCACTAAAAAAAGAGATTGAAAACGGAACAGATGTTAATCTTCAAAACAAATATGGGTGGACTCCACTTCATATTGCCATTAGACGTGACCGAAGAGATATGGTAGCTTATCTCTTAGAGGAAGGTGCAGACATCAATAAAGTTGATGGCGTAGGATGGACACCACTTATGGAAGCTGTAATGGATGATATGACGGAGCTTTGTGCCTTCTTAGTAGAAAAAGGGGCTGATGTCAGTATTGCTAACCAACGAGGGGCAACGGCAGCAATGCTTGTTCAGAAGTTTGGACGCGAGTCAATGGTAAAATACTTTTAATGTCATTTAGCGATATTCAGGTTTCTTCCCATCCCAAAACAACCATACTAAAAGCAGTACACCAATACTCAAATTGACCCAGCTGCCACCGTCTTCAAAAAGCTTTTCAAGTAACCAGTAGAGATGTCGCCCGACCTCGGTTGGTTCACTTAAAGTTTGTGCATGTACCCAGTCGGTGATCTCTTCTCCCCAAATGAACCCTGCAATCTCCGGAACTATAAATAAAAGCAGCACACCAAGTGCACCCCAAATACTCCGATTTGGCTTTAGCGACTGGGCACTTTTTTGTAAAACAGGATTTTTTGCAACACGCTTGGCTGCAGATCTAATACGTTTTTTCATACACTCTTATACTCCATGATTAGTAAATGGCAATAGACTAACAAATATAATACAGTATTTGCCATAACATATGGGAGCATCACACTGGACAAAAAAAGTCAAATCTTTAACCCTGATCAAACCACAATTTAAATACAATATTTTCTTAAATATACTTCAAGGATCAATATGATTTCAAAAAAATACTTAGTAGCTGCTACATTAACAGTGGCACTTACATCTTCAGCTTTGGCTGCTGACAAATATAGCAAAGAGTATGCTATATGTATGGATGGACCCCAAGCCTCCCAAGGTGTTACCATGGCTATACTTAATTGTGGATCCAAAGAAATAAAGTATCAAGACAAAAGACTTAACAGTACCTATAAAGCATTGAAAAAGAGTCTTTCAAAAAGTAGACAAAAAGAGCTTCTGACAGCGCAACGATTATGGATCAAATATAGAGATGCAAATTGTGGGTTTTACAATGACCCAAATGGCGGAACGATGCATCGACTGTTTGCACAGGAGTGTTTTATGGATGCAACAAGATCAAGAGCAGATGAACTTAAATCTATGTTGGATATATTCTAGAATAGCAAAACAGCTTAAGGTTAAGTTACTAGACTGTAGAACCATCTGAATACCCTAGGTACTCAGATGGTTCTATAATGCGAAATAACTTCTTACCGCAAGGAACTAAAATGATAAAGCGCCTACTAACATCACTGTTGATATTTTCATCTCTTTACGCTGAGGAGATCGAAGAGGTTCAGCCACTTGACCCTGAGGTAGTAAAAAGCCTTTATATTGAATCTGCTCTGTTTGTTGCGGTTTTTACACTGATGTCTATTGCTTCTATCATTATTTCAAAAAAACATGCTGCACAAAATTTATTGGCCGACAAAAAAAAGAGAGAAGAAAAAAAAGCACAGGAAGAAACTGAGAAAAGATCCCAACCTAGTTTCATTGAAGATACTAAGGAAACAAAAAGAGTTGAAGAACTGTCAAAAATGCTAAAAGAGGGACTCATTACAGATGAAGAATTTCAAGTATTGAGTGACGCTTCTAAAGCAAAGCCTCATTAAAAACAGATCGGAGCATCATATTGGATATAAAGTAGGTTTCAATCCCTTCGACAGGCTCAGGGAGCGAGGGGGAGAGAAACTACCGCTATTACTGCTCGGTCACTGAGCTTGTCGAAGTGGCGAAGTGCGACTAATCTCTTCCTTCTGCCAGATCGATCAAGTGGAATCCTTTGTCCCAACGCTTTTTGATCGAACTTCTAAATACATTGAATTGATTGTTGGCAACATAAGCTTCTGCTTTCTTGTCGCTATTTTTTTCAAAAAGACAGAACCATCTTCCTATGCCGTATTCGATCTTGACAAGACTGAATCCATCATCCCATCGTTGTTTTATAGCAGTACTGACACCATCCCAATCATCAGGGCTGCTGTATGCCTGAACTTTATGTTCTGTACTTTTAGCAAAGATACCTATCCAGAAACCTTCTGCCGGTTCTACGTCAACCAAAACATATCCTTCTTTCCATCGCTTACGGATCACTTTACGAAATTCCTCCCAGTAACGTATGACTTCAAGTTTCGTTCCTGTATATTTACTGCCTTTAACAAGCACACCAAACCACTCTCCTTCTCCATTTTCAATGTTAAGAAGTTCAAAGCCTTTTTGTTTGTATGCTGCAACAGAAGCTCTAAATTTTTTCAGATCTCTTTTCTGTGTATACGCTTGCTGTGTATAGCCTGTACCTTTGGCATATACTGCTGACCATCTATCATCACCATATGAGACATCAATAATATCAAACCCATTGTTCCACTCTGTTTCTATCGAATCTTTAAAATGTGAAAATTTCTTGTTGGAAGTAAATGTCTGTTCTGTATAGGGTGTACCTTTGGCAAATACACCTACCCAAAAGCTCTCTGCCAAAACCATTATTGGTAGAAAGAGCATTATCCCCACAACCCCAAGTATTTTTTTATTTATTTTCTGCATCACTACTCCTTATTCTGATATTTTACTTCATATAATAACATAAGATTGTAACCTTTAATTTTAAATATATGGGGATAGTCTACTTTTCATACCTCATCATCCCAAAACGCGAAATGGAAATATTGAACTCTCCAAAACACAAAAATCGCTATAATAACGATGATCGCAAAAAGTTTATAGAGGTACAATATGTTAAAAAGAAAAATGACACTGTTTAAACTGCTTGGTTTTACCGTATCTATTGATGCGAGTTGGGGGATCATCCTTTTTTTGGTGGTCTGGTCGCTTTCTGAAGGGCTTTTCCCAGGCTATTTCCCGGATCTTAGCAGCCAAACCTATTGGCTGATGGGACTGCTAGGAGCACTAGGACTCTTTGTGTCCATCATCATCCATGAGTTTTCCCACTCACTCGTAGCCCGCAAGTACGGACTGGAAATAAAAGGCATTACACTCTTTATCTTTGGCGGTGTAGCTGAGATGAAAGATGAGCCGAACAGTCCTAAAACAGAATTCTTTATGGCCATCGCAGGACCCATTGCCAGCCTTCTGCTCTCCATCCTCTTTGCTGCACTCTATCAGGTAGCCACCATCATAGAGTTGCCGGTACCGCTCATAGGTATTTTGGGTTATCTCTCTGCTATCAATATGCTGCTTGCAGTGTTCAATATGGTACCGGCATTCCCCACAGATGGAGGACGGATTCTTCGTTCACTTCTGTGGTGGATAAAAGGTGACATCTACTGGGCAACCCAGGTCGCTTCACGTATCAGCCTGGTATTTGCCATGGCCATTATCTTCACCGGGTTCATGAGTCTAATCGGAGGCAATTTTATAGGGGGACTGTGGTGGATACTCATCGGATCTTTTCTCTTTAATGCTGCTAATGCTTCGTTCCAAAGACTACTGATGAAACAATCATTTGAAGGGAAAACCGTACGCTACTTCATGAATCCAAACCCCGTGACCGTTCCTTCTCACATCACGCTGCAAGAGTTTGTCGACAAGTATCTCTACCACTATCACTACAAAATGTTTCCTGTAGTCAAAGACGATAAAATTTCAGGACTCATCACGATACAGGCTCTCAAAGCACATCCTCATGAAGAGTGGAAGCACCTTCTTGTCGGCAAAGCGATGCAGCTGCAAAGTCCGGACAATTCGATCGCTTCACATACTCCCATTAATGACGCACTGAACAAAATGAGTGAAACAGGACTCAGCCGTTTGCTGGTAGTAGAACACAAAAAAGTTGTAGGTATCATCACCCTTAAAGACTTACTTGAATATCTGGCATTAAAAATGGAGTTGGAGACAACACCCTAGCAAATATTAAAGTGGTAGCGGACGTATATCCAAAACGATCCGTGCAGGGTTGTAAAGATGGAAAACCTTTAATCTTGCAGGGGCATGTAAACGGATCTTATAAAACACAGAGCTGTCATCTCCATAGGCTTCACCGCGTAACATCTTAATAGACTGAACCCTACTATGGCCTGATAGCGTTACGTCTTTTGCACTGCTGCTTCTAAAACCTGAAAATTCTATTTCAATGGTATGGTTCCGATCTAAGGTAAATTTATAGTGCCCTACATTGTCTGAAGGTGTCCCTGCTTTGGGTGATCCATATCCTTCCCAGTATTGTACGTCAAAAACGATCCGGGTATAGCCTGTATGTTCACCTATACGTATATGGGAGAGGTCCAATCCATCAGAAATTGTACCTCCGCTTAAAACCTGAATGGGTTTACCCTCAGACATCCCTACCGTCAAATTTAGCACAAGCAGTAAGCGAAATATGAATGCCACAATATGACTAGTCATAATGCTCTATACTCTTCAGATCCAATAGCAATTTCCATATATACTTTTGGACGATATCACTTGGGTAAAAGTTGTGCTCTTTTTTAAATGCTTTGACTGCTTTTGCTGTCATCGGACCAAAAATACCATCTACCTTGATAAACAAAAGTTCCTGAAGAAACTCAACAGACTTACCTCTTGACCCTGTCTTCAGCTCAGGAAGATCCTGGACATCAGCCGTCTTAACATTTTCAAGCAGGGGTTTGGTTAAAAGGTTCCATACCTGCTTGGTTACGATAGCACTGGGATAGAGATCATTTTGTTTTTTAAACGCTTTTACTTTTTCCAGTGTTATGGGGCCATAGTCCCCATCAACTTCTATCTCCAGTAATGTCTGTAATCTTCGAACCGCCTCACCCTGATCACCAATATTTAATCTTGTGAAGTCATTTTCTGCTGTTGTAATGACCGGTGCATCAAGACCCAATGAACCATAACTGTCAAGTTTTAAGATCTTTTTATAATTGATGACCGGACATGCTTTCGCGGAGACTTCACAGTGACCATGAAAACTGACTTGTTTCAGATAAGCCTTATCTATATCCATACATAATGCTTTTAAAGCCTCGTATTGTGATCGTGTAAATTGTTCTTCTCTTAGTCCATGCAGACATATGGCTATTGTTCTTAGATTATGCCCTCTTTGTGCGGCAGGTGTTTTTTCTATATCTCGTCCTGGGCTTATATCACCATTTTTATGGATAAAAAAGTGATACCCTATATCATTGAAACCTCTTGCCAAATGCCATGCTCTTATAATTTCAACCGTGTCATGTGCAGGCACATCTGAGGCAGAACAATGTAAAAAAACTCTATCTACTCTTCTCTTTGGTTTTATAAATTGAATGATACCCATCATATGCTCTTTCTTTATAGTATATCTACAGGACACTCAAAATATCGAACTTCTTCAGAACAAAGTAATTTATAGTATACTAACGACAATATTTATATGAAGGTTTTTTATGAAAGCATTGTCTTTATTTTTTCTTCTCTTCTCTCTTCTTTTCTTCACTGCCTGTCAGGGACCAAGTTTAAGCGGGGGCGGTAAAGTTAAAAAAGAGTATTTCACTGGCGGAAAGATCCAATCTGAATTTATCATGACTGACTCGACCGGACAAAATGGACAACTTAAGAAATATGGTTACGAAGGTCATCTTACTTCTGTTGCTAACATTAGAAATGGTGTGAGAGTTGGTATGGAAGTCTGGTACGACACAAAGGGTCGAATCATAAGAAATGTACCTTATGTCAATGGTAGAATACACGGTACTTTAAAAGAGTTCTATCCTAATGGTGACGTTTTGGCAAGCATTCCATACCAAAGTGGCATGAAAAACGGTGAAGCATTTTCTTACAATAAAGACGGCAGTGTTTATAGAAAAGTGATATTTAAAAATGGAAGAATGATCAACTGACAATGAACCTCTTGCCGCGATATACACATATCGTCACCCCTAAACTGAAACATACCTATCTTAGTTTTGACAACGAGGGGAACCTCGTTATCAAGTCTCCCAAAGTATCTCAACACTACATCGAACAACTCCTGCTTAAAAAATCTACTTGGATCAATAGATCCAGGGAAAAACTCTTACAGAAAAAAGGGAAAGCTTTGGATTTTTCCCAACAGGCAGAACTCTATTATAAAGGTCGATCTTATCCATTGAAACTGATAGAACATACAAAAAAAAGAACCACACTCATCTTTGACCAAGAACTGTTTTTACTCTATTATCATCACTATGATGAAGTGCTTTTTCAAAAGCATATTGACAACTTCTACAAAGAAGAGGCCAAACAAGTTATTCCTCTCCTTGTAGAGAAGTGGTCCGGGCAGATGGTTCTTACACCCACAAACATACGTTTTCGTAAAACCAAACGACAATGGGGTAGCTGTTCAGGGAAAAATGTTTTGAGCTTCAATACAATGATGATGAAACTCCCCCAAGATGTGATACAATATATCATCGTACATGAATTGGCACACATCAAACATAAACATCATCAAAAAAGTTTTTGGAACTTGGTTGAACAGTATTTGCCTGACTACAAACAACATGTAACTGAGCTTCATACCTATACAACATAAGGAGTCATCCATCGATACTGTTTATCTCATATTATTTATGCTTATTATCCTCATTGGGTCAGTTTTTGCATACATCTATTACCTCAAAGAGAAAAAAGAGCAGCTTGATGCCATCAAACGAGGGTTTTGTCCCAAGTGTCATCAAAAGTCCATAGAACTCACCGACCAAAGGTCGGGTGGCTGTTCCGGTCCCAAGATCCTCTCTTTTGAATGTATGGAGTGCGGATATGCAAATAGCTTTTCTGTGCAAGGGGATGGAGGTTGTGGAATATAGTGAATTTTACACACTTTAATGTATCTGTCAAGACAATATCTTGATATAATGTTATAAAAAAGGCAATGTTATGAATTTTTCTTCCAATACACTCAACTTTTCCATACTCCCTTATCAGGAAGGTGTCACACCACCCGTAACCAAACCTAACCCTGGATTTTTAACAGATATCGGTGAAGAAGGTATGCGTGCTTTACTTGATAGATTTTATATGGGGCTATATGAGAGTCCCATCAAAGAACTTTTCCCTCAAGAGATAGATGTAATGAAAGATGCCGGACAGACATCTGCAGACTTTTTTATACAGATCTGCGGAGGAACACCCTATTTCAACCAAAACCGTGGTGCCCCGCAAATGGGAAAAAGACATGCTCCCTTTGCCATTACTCCCGATGCAAGACTGCATTGGCTTGTCTGCTTTGAAGAAGCACTTCAGCTTATTATAGATGAAAAACAAAGCAGTGAAGAGAACATCCAAAGCTTTTGGGATTACCTCAATGTTTTTTCTATATGGATGATAAACGCCAGAGGCTGACTTCAACCCCTCGTCAAAGGGGAAAATACCTATTCAAACCGCTTTACACGTCTATGACAATAAGGGGTACCTCCCTTACGCTCATAATAGTCTTGATGATATTCCTCTGCTTTATAGAATGGTGTTTTCCCTAACACTTGAGTGGCTATCTTAAGCCCTTTCTTCTCCAATAATCCTATGAGTTTCTTGACAACATTACGCTCCTCTTGTGTATTGACAAATATCGCAGAGAGGTATTGATTTCCTATGTCCGGACCTTGACCGTCTGCTTGTGTGGGGTCATGTATCTCAAAAAAAGTTTTGGCTAGTTTTTCATAAGAGACTTTTGAAGAGTCATAGAGTACTTCTACTATTTCCAGGTGACCTGTATTGCTTCTTACCACCTGATAATAGGTCGGATCTTTTACTGTTCCTCCCATAAAACCGGAAGTTACCTCTTTAACACCCTCAAGCTTTTCAAGATAATACTCCACACCCCAAAAGCATCCACCGGCAAAGTAAGCTTTAGATAGTGTCGTTTTAGAAGTTGCTTTCTTCTTGTCAAAATTAAGAGAGATCGAATTGACACAGTGCCGTACATTTTTAGCTGTCAGTCCTTCCCCTTTGAATACATGTCCCAAATGCGCACCACAATTGGCACAGAGTATCTCTGTACGTCTACCGTCAGCATCTGTCTGCTGCTTGATAGCCCCAGGAACAGCATCATCAAAACTCGGCCAACCACAATGACTGTCAAATTTGTCATCAGATCTATAAAGAGGGGCATCACATACTTTACAAGTATAAACACCTTTCTCTTTTGTATTGACATACTTGCCGGAGAAAGCTCTTTCTGTTCCTTTGTCAACAATGACATGTTGTTCAAGAGGTGTAAGGTTTTTTAACTTTGTGGTCCAAGGTTTGACTTCACTGCCAAAGCCCATTGAGACAAAGAAAATAGATAGTAATATCATAATGTTTCGCATAATTATCCTTCAATTTTTATAGCATAATAACTCAACTCTGTGTAATCTCAATGTACTATATTCTTTTACCCTAGTCACGCATAATGGCATACTTACCTGAACCCAACAACATCACAGCCAAAGCACTTAACAAATAAAACATCGGTATCTCCATACCCCATGCCCCATGTGCTCCAAGTGCTAATAAACCTTTAAACTGTGTAAGGTAGATCGCCACAGCCATATTGACAACTATAACTCCTGCCCAAAATCGGCTCTTCCATCCCAAGATCAAAAAGAGTGGCGCGAATATCTCTCCTACATACACACCATAAGCCAAAATTTCAGGCAATCCCTGCCCACTAACCAGACCTTTGATGAATCCTATACCATGCAACACTTTATCGATGCCATGAAAGAGCATCATTCCACCAAGCATTAATCGTAAAATTAGTTTTCCTATATTTTCTGTCATAGATAACCTTTTATTGCAATCATACCATATTACATTAACTCTTCCAGGTATTCTATAAATATAATTTAAGGTTTAGTTCACATTTAGTTCATACTAATCTTTTATAATAACAAATCTTAATAATTGGAGGAATATATGAAATATTCAAAAACACTAGGTTCGGTTGTGCTTTCAGCACTTTTACTTTTAGGGATGACGGGTTGCGATAGTAGTAATACTACTGATGATACAAATGATACAAATGATATAGTAGAAGTAACAACTATCTCACCTTATCAGCGTGTAGCAGTAATTTCTGGGACCTGGGCTGATGTACCGGGAATTGCAGATAAAATTGCTCAGTACGTTACATTAACAGATGAAGACGCAGAACTTGGTTTTAATAGTGGCGGATGGCTCATAGGTGGGGCAAAAACTGCTAATAATGGCGGAGGCGAAACATATGAATATGCAGATCTTCTTCCTATTCCGGCGATGGGTGTAGCAGGCAATACAGATAAAAGCCGTGTGATCGAGTTTTGTAATGGTAAATATGCAGGTATGGCAATGGGTACAGGATTAAGACATGGTCCGGCACTGCCTTGTGAAGTTTCCGTTCATAGTGATGGTACAAATGTTTACATTGATATGCTAGATGCTGATGCAATTTTCTCTATTTTCTTCCATGATATCACTGATGATGGTACACTAAAACAAGTTGCAGCTGACGTAAAAAACGAACTACGTACAATGGTTTTAGCTGCATTGGATGATTCTACAACTGTAGCCGCAAATGACCCTGTTGTTAATACTGCTATAACAGCAGAAGCACCAAAATTAACAACTGTAGTAGGTTATACCCCATCCACAGAAGCTCTTGGTCCGAAGTTTTCTGCCAGCGATATCAGTGATTCAGTCTCCTATAGAGATCCTTACATCGTTTACAAATATACCAGCCCTGGTATCACATTTACACAAGCCGATGCCAAGAACTTGGCCAAAGATATCATTGCCGCACTGGGTACTGATGCAAATACTGCCGATAAAACACCTGGGCTTGAAGGCTTATCTGCAAACTCTGCATGGCGTTCAGGTCGAATAGATCCACTAGGCATTCCAGGTATTTTTGTAGCAGAGGCCTGTTCACCAAAATATGCAAAAAAAGCAACTACACTTGGAAATCAATATATTACAGCACTTCCTTGTGAAATTTCTGTCTATGTCGATGATGCAGCTGCCGACTACACAAATACCGATGGTAAACTTACTACGGGAACCGGTTCAACTATTGCTATTAGTTTCTTGAATCCTAACTTCATGTTTGGAACAATGTTTGAAGGTGCAGTAGCAAATGCACTTGCAAACGGAACTATCGATAAGACAGGTGCAATTGAGTACAGTACTTTGGCAGATGTAGTATTTGCTGATTTACGTATGATCGTTGACAATGCCGTACAAGATGCAATAAATGGTGATTTCAACCACCCTCTAACAATCATTCCATAAAATATATGACTCCGGACTTTTTCCGGAGTCGACTTCATACCTTATCTCCACTTTATCTACACTCCCAAGTTTCTCTTTGGGCTCTTAAAATACATTCATGCCACAAAAGAAAGGGTCTCCTTAAGCTTTATTATCTTAGAATTTAAATAACATTAGTGCTATAAACATATTTTAAAGAAGGAGAGTAGTGATGAGAAAGATAAAAAGTGTTGCCGGTTTGGTTATGGGGTCTTTACTGTTAGGGAATGTTGCACATGCAGACTTTGGTGATGCACTTGTTGGAGGGGTAGTTGGTGGTGCAGTTGGTTCTGTGATCACCAATGAAGTATACAAGAGTAATCGTTCAGAGCCGGCACCGGCACGTCAGCATAGATCAACAAAGAAAAGATATGTAGCACCTAAAAATACCCCTGAAATGAAGATTCAAAAAGCACTTGCAAGTTTAGGTTTTTATCGTGGGAAGATCGATGGAGAAGTCAACTCTTTTGAAACACGTTCAGCGATAAAAGATATGAATGTAGCGTATGAGATCGGAAATAGTTCTTCTCTGAAACCTGAAGCAAAAGATGCTTTGATTTTTTTAGGAACACTTTTTGAATTTGACAGACACCTTATATCAAGAGGCACTGACAAACGAAGTAAAGGCAAGAAGATACAAACTGCTTTAAAAATTCACGGCTTTTATTTTGCCAAGATCGATGGTGCAGTAGGAAGTGGTACACGTAGATCCATCACTGAGTATAAGGGTGCTAAAGGGCTATCATATGGATCATCACTTGATTTTGAAGAAGAATATCAGCTTGTCAGTTCTGCAAAACAGATGAATGATAAAAATATCGAAGATACGATCGGAACATTAAAAGGATTGGGGGTCAAACAGGCAGCTCCTGCCCCAGTACTGAAGATACAACCAGTTCAGAACGATCCAGCACCTTCTTCCGCAGAGCAAGAAACGGGTATGGCTCAATAAAAATAGTTTTAAGTGCTTAACTGAGATTTACTTTGGTTAAGCATGTACTTCTTCACTTTATAATCCTTTAAATTTATGATACAATTTTAAGAACTATTAGACTTTGGCACATGATATTAAACAGTACGTATAAGGACTTGTTTGAAACCAAAACTTACAGAACTCCTATTAGGCTCATTTAAGTTCGAGAACTACAATCCTTTTGACACTAAAGTTCTGCTTCTAAATGCGATGCTTTTCAGTACGGCAACACTCAGTCTTCTATTTGTGTTTATCCATCTATTTATTACCCACTCATACCAAATCTTTTTAGTAGCTCTCTATGTTTTTATTTCTTTGTCATATGCTCTCTACATCTTACGAGAAAAAAATGATCATCAACGTGCTGCATACATTGGGAATGCTGTTTTATTTACTGCAATCCTTGCTATAACACTCCTGCAACATGGTGAAAACTATACATTGATCTGGACATTTTTCTTTGCTCCTTTTTCCATGGTTACACTTGGAGCATCACGTGGGCTTATCACCTCTTTTACTTTTACTGTAACCATTCTGGCAGTTACCTATGCTGGCGTGGGGGAGTGGCAGGAAGGTGCATGGAATGCGCAAAGTTATCTTAGATACTTTATTGCACACTTCCTAATGTTGTATGTCATTTTTGTTATCCAAAACAGTCATGAAAGAGCCAATGATAAGATAGGACAGATGCGCCATTATGAGAAGCAGCAACTAAAACTTTTTGAACAACTCTCTATCACAGATCCTCTAACGTCTCTGTATAATCGACGCTTCCTCAAAGAGATCTTTCCCAGACAGCTCTATTCGGCTAAACGCAATGACAAACTGTTTGCTTTTTTTATTCTTGATCTGGACTATTTTAAACAATATAACGACACTTATGGGCATCAAAAAGGTGACTGGGCAATAGAACAGACCGCAAATATTTTAAAAGAACATCTCAGACGAAGTAGTGATTATACCTTTCGTTTGGGCGGAGAAGAGTTTGCTGCTATTATAATCGGGGATGATACTGATAGCATAAACAACCGGATCAGTACGATCCTTCAAGCAGTAGCAGATCAAAAAATAGAGCACAAAAGCAGTAACGTAAAACCTGTATTGACCTGCTCTATTGGTGCCTGTATTCTGGAAGACGACTCCGAATATGACCTCGAAGACTTCTATAGTCTCGCAGATGAAGCCCTGTATAGGGCAAAAGATAATGGACGTGATCAGGTTATCTATGCGCATCAAAATATATAGTTAAATCACTCTTCTTCTTTTATCAGATATTTTCGCTTTTTACCTATATATATATTATTGAAAATCTCTCAAAGTACACTGTATTGGTAGTTAGATTGGATTGTATAAAGTTGGTGGCCGGGAGAGGGGGA
>CBFCXZ010000009.1:0-72181 GCA_965602275.1 uncultured bacterium | reverse complement strand
CAAAACAATATTCTACCATTTTCTACATCAATAATATATTGATAGATACATATTTTTTTACTAATTATTACATTTTAAAAACCATCAAACCTATATACTAACACACAAGATAGGATAGACTTACTTTTTTGATAGAATTTATATTATGTTAACCAAAAGATATTGATAACTCATTTATTCCAATAGTTGGGGAATTTACCCAACTATTAAAGAGTTCTTTTTTGCAATAACACTTAATTGTTTTAAAGTCTTTTCATTTAAAGGTTTTTGTTTGATCTTGGAAACCATATTAACCAATTGTGCATATGAGTCAAAATGAACATTTTGTCTATAAAGCGCTGCCGTACTTAAATACTCTAAAACTTCTTCTTTACTGAGACTAGTACATTCATTTAGCAAGTTATTTATCATGAGGGCAAAAAGTTCATCTTCTTCATCTACAAGATTGTTTGAGATCTCCCCGGCTGCATCTTCATCAAGTCCTCTTTTATGTAAAATAGAAGCAATACTTGAAGAAACTGTACTGCGTTGTATTTGACTACTTGCATTTGTATTAAGTTGTTGTGCACCCAGTGGATTGAAAGCCAATGCTGATACTAAGAGTGTTACACTTACAAAGTTTCGTTTATCCATTTTAAAATCCTTTTATGAATGATAGACCAATAAGGTTAACCAATATTAATCATATCGATCATAAAATTTTATTGTTTAGATGTTAATTTTAATTTAGTGTAAGTATAATAAAAATATAGACAAGGAAATAACATATGAATGAAAACAATACTTTTCAAGGACTTATCAATATAGGTCACAGCTTGCTCACAAACGATCAATTTGAAGATGGGCTTTCTCTTATTTCTGATCATCTCATAGATATTACTGGTGCAGAGCGTTGCTCTATATTTATCTACGAGAAAAAGAGTGATGAGTTGTGGACCATACTTGCAACTGGTATTGAGAAGATACATGTCCCTTCTGATAAGGGCATTGTAGGGTATGTTTTTAGAACAAAGGATTCTGTCATAGAAAATAATGTGACTAAAAACAACTATTTTCTAAGTGACATCGACAAACAAAGTGGATACACAACACTCAACATAATTGCTTGTCCTATTTACAACTCTAAAAAAGAGCTTATTGGTGTATTGGAACTACTCAATAAACCAAATGGGTTTGATGAAGATGACCTGGAGTTTTTAAATATTTATGCCAACTATATCGGCAGCATTATAGAACTGGCACCTTTCTATTTACGAGAAACAAATTAAGATCAATTTACTACAAGTGTTTTGTATATTCTCGGCTCTACATAAACACTTCCCAAAATTCATCAAACTCTTCGGCAAACATATTTAGCCTCATTTCCAAACTCTCTTTGATCACTTGACTCTTACATAAAAAGAAAAAGACTCTTGGTGAGTATGGTTTGTGCTTGATAGCTATGACGTGATGATATGCTGTTTCCAAATCACGTAAAAGAGAAGTTATCTGTTCATTATGAGAGAAACATCGACTAAGGTGTTGGTAAACTATACAAACTTCCAGATACGGTAAACGGTAGAAGTAAGATACTTCATCTGCAAAAATATATTTGTGCGGATACACTTTTTGGCTGTAGTGTTGGGAGAGTGTTAGCATCTCGAAACGTTTCTCTACCCTATTGCATTTGAGTGCCATACCGTTGTCTGGGGCTACTGCTACTATCTGTGATTTATTGGAAAAAGTAAGTGCTTGATTAAGCCAGAGATAACGGTCTTCTAAAGCATTTGGTACTTTTTCATAGTAAAATTTTGCATTTTTGAGAAGTTTAAGCTCTTCAAGCTCAGTCACTTCACGTTTGTCTCGCATGATCAAGTTCATGAGTGAGTGTTCCAAATATTCATCAGACCCATTCATACGTTCAAAATAATCTATATGCCTTCCATCGTTGTTCTCTTCACCCTCACCTTCATGCATGAACCATATCTGGGCTAAGGCTTTTCCATCAAGGGGACTATCTTTATGATTGAATAGATAACGAAAAAGTTGGAACTTCCCAAAGTCCCCAACATCAGCTACATAACGGTCTTGCATCCATAGGATCCTTTTTTACAAAATTATATCAAAATAGCATTGAGAACTTGTTATCTATCGTTTTAGCACATAATGTGTATGAGTATTTTTTATTTAAATATTTTGTTATAATATTTTATAATTAAAGGATAGTGGCTATGAAAGAAGATACATCCCGGAAATATTCCAGAATTGCAAAACTTTATGACCTCTTTGAATGGCCTATAGAAAAATTGCTTTTTAAAAAACTCCGAAAAGAAGCGATGTTATATGCTTATGGACATGTACTGGAAGTGGGTGTAGGGACTGGTAAGAATTTACCCTATTACAACAAAAGTGTTGACTTGACTGCCATAGATTTTAGTCCAGGAATGCTTGAAGTTGCAAAAAACAAGAAAACAGAAGTAGACTTAAAAGCGTTTACACTATATGAAATGGACGTTCAAGATCTGAAGTTTGAAGATGATACATTTGATACCGTTATCAGTACCTTTGTGTTCTGTACGGTTCCCGATCCGATAGCAGGCTTGAGAGAAGTATACCGTGTCTTAAAACCAAATGGGAAAGTGATTTTTCTCGAACATATGAAAAGTAAATATTTTATTTTAAACATCTTCTTATATCTCATGAACATAGTCTCAACAAAACTTCTTGGCACATCCATGATACGAAAAACCCAGAAAAATATAGAACAATCCGGTTTTACTATCGTATCAGTTGAACATAAACTGTTTGATATCGTTAGATTAATCATAGCAACAAAGTCATAGTATAAAGTCTTATTATTTTAGGTATGATATAAATATAGTAAGGAGTTCATCATGCAACATCGGTACATAGGAAAAACAGGTCTTCGTGTCTCCCCCATCTGTATGGGGACTATGACTTTTGGTACACAATGTGACAAAAAAGAGGCTTTTAAAATTATGGATAAAGCCTATGATCATGGTGTAAACTTCTACGACACTGCAGAACTCTACCCTGTTCCCCCTGAGGGGAAACTCGCCGGTATTACTGAAGAGTGGGTCGGTGAATGGATGCAGACCAAAGCACGTGACTCCATCATCCTTGCGACTAAAGTTGCGGGTGCTGCAAGTGGTTGGTTTGTTCCTCCTATTCGTCATGGGTTGACAGCCATAGACAGATTTCACATCGAACGTGCAGTAGAAGGAAGTTTGAAAAAACTTAAAACAGACTACATCGATCTCTACCAGATGCATTGGCCAGATACTATAGTTCCTATAGAAGAGTCACTTGAAGCATTTGACAGGCTGGTAAAAGCAGGAAAAGTACGTTATATAGGTACTTCCAATGATACAGCTTACGGTACAAGTAAAGCCTTAATGACTTCTCAGTATAAAGGATATGCACAATTTGAATCCATACAAAACAACTTCTCACTACTTAACCGGAGATTTTTAGATGAACTCTCTACACTTTGTAAAAATGAACAAGTCTCACTACTCCCCTACTCACCGCTTGCCGGAGGGGTACTCTCCGGAAAGTACAATCAAGCACTGAGCCCACAAGAAGCCAAAGGAAGGTTTGCAGACTATTTAAAATCACCAAACACTAGACAAAGAGCCATGGCACAACGTTTTATGAATGACAAAACATTGGCATCCACACAAAAATATCTCAAAATAGCAGCAGATGCAGGATTGCACCCTGTTACACTGGCTACTACCTGGTCAAAACAGTTTGATTTTGTAGCATCTACCATCATCGGTGCAACCAATGCAGAGCAACTCGATGCATCACTTGCAGCGATGAACCTGACACTCAGTGATGAGATATTAAAGGCTTGTGACAAAGTTCACGAAGAGATACTTTATCCTATGGGATAACCACGTTGTAGTGGAGAGATGAACTACTTAATGAAACAGCAGAAAAAGATATTTAGTACCGTAAGTAAAAATACCTTTATGTGCGAAAGTTGAGTACATAGAAAATCCACTATTTAGGGTATGATGATATTCGAGTAGTAGAGATAATTGAAAAAATGTGGCTTGATGCTACAGTTTCTGGGCAAAAATATTCTAAAAAGATAAAGAGAGAAAAATGAAAATACAAGTTGTTGTTGATTTATCGGAAATATCCTCTAATGTTATTGATGAAGCAATTAAATTTGCTAAAGCTACAGATGCAGAAGTCTGGCTGCTGCACGTTGCTGAGCCTGAACCGGAGTTTGTCGGTAGCAAGGTAGATACAGAAGTGATGCGTGATGTTCATGCAGAAGAGTTTCATAAAGAGCATCGCCAGTTGCAATTATATGCAAGTCAGTTTGAGGAATCAGGGCTGAAAACAACCGCGCTTTTAATACAGGGTGAGACAGTCAAAACTATTCTCAATCAAGCCAAACATCACACTGCCGATATCATTGTAATGGGTTCACATAAAAAAGGTGCGCTAACTCATCTGATTCTTGGTAGTACCAGCGAGGGAGTGCTACATCATTCGGATATCCCCGTAATGATTATTCCTGCACAGAAGATTTAATGGGTTTCATCTTGCATAATTAAGATAAACTAAGCCCTACTTTTCCCTTCTCTTCATCTATGGAGATCACTTCTATTTGTGGTAGAAATTGATTGAGTGAAAGCACTTCAAGAGGATGAGCAATGCGTTTGCTACTCATCTTTGAAATATGTATCATGCCGTCATTTTTCAAACCTATATCTACAAATGCACCAAAATCTGCTATATTTCGTACAACACCGGAGACAACAGATCCTTCACGCAGCATTTTGATATCTGTTATACCCTCTTTAAAAGGAATAGCCGGCAACTCTTCTCTGGGATCAAAGCCTGGTTTTAAAAGTTCTTTGATAATATCTCTTAGGGTTTCTTCTCCTATTTTTAACTCTTCTGCCATCGTCCTGACATCTATTTTTTCTAACTCCAACCCCTCTAAGCGTTTGGCTACAGCGTAACTCTCAGGGTGTATGCCACTGTTGTCAAATACAGATCTACCCTCTTTAATACGAACAAAACCTGCAGCCTGTTCGTATGCTTTAGTCCCTAAACCTTTGACTTTTAAGAGTTGTTCTTTAGAAGTAAAGTAGCCGTTCTCTTCTCTGTATGCGATGATATTTTGTGCTACTTTTGCTCCTACACCAGCCACATAAGAGAGTAGTGAAGCAGAGGCAGAATTGAGGTCAACCCCTACTCTGTTTACAAGGTCTTGTGTTACATCAGAAAGTTTTTTTTCTAAAAGTTTTTGGTCTACATCATGTTGGTACTGCCCGATGCCTAAAGACTTAGGATCTATTTTTACTAAAGCTGCCATAGGGTCACGTAATCTTTGTGCAATGGAGATAGCACCACGTATGGTCACATCAAGTTTCGGATACTCTTGCGCTGCGATGACAGAAGCAGAATACACCGATGCCCCAGCTTCAGAGACCACAGTATAGTTCAGTTTTGCATCCTCATCTGTGTTTAAACGGGCAAAAAACTCTTGCGTTTCTCTTGAAGCAGTTCCATTTCCTATAGCAACGGCTTGAATATTATATTTTTTAGAGAGTTTCAGTATCACATCTCTAGACTTTTCATACTCGTTTCGAGGGTCTGTTGGGTAGATGACAGCATGTTCCAAGTAGTTTCCATTCTCATCTATGACAGCCAGTTTACAGCCCGATCTAAAAGCAGGATCAACACCCAAAATAACTCTTTTTATCACAGGTGGTGTCATAAGAAGTTGATTTAGATTTTTTCCAAAAACACCAATGGCAGCGATATCAGCTTTCTCTTTTAACTCTGCCTGTACTTCTCTTTCTATGGATGGTAACAAGAGACGTTTAAGTCCATCTTTATACGCTAAGAACAGCAGTTCCTTAGAAGATGACGCATCACGAGGTATTTTATATTTTTTAATATTCTCTTCTATTCTTGCTATGTCAAGTGTGACTTTAACCGAAAGTTCTTTTTCTTTAACCCCTCGCATTATGGCTAAGTAACGATGAGAAGGAATGTAGACTACTTTCTCAGAATGTTTGATGAAATTAGTATACAACCCTCTCTCATTAAACCCTTTGGCTTTCTTGGTTTCGATGGTACCAAAACGCAACATAGAGTTGCGTATGGCTTCACGCTCACGTGGCTGATCTGCATAACGTTCTGCCAAGATGTCCTGTGCACCTTTGATGGCATCCTCAACAGAACTGACCTTACCTTTTACAAACATTTTTGCCTGGGCTTTAAAATCACCAAGACTCAGTTTTGCACTCTGTAGGGTATAGGCAAGTGGTTTTAAACCATTTGCAATGGCAGTCGCTGCACGTGAGCTTTTCTTCTCTTTATACGGACGATAGATATCTTCCAACACTCTTAGACTATCTGCAAAGGTGATGCTCTTCTTGATGGCATCGGTCAATACACCTCTCTCCTGGATAAGCCTCTCTATCTCTGCTTTACGTTCCAGCAGTTTTTTAACACTTAAATACACACCTTCAAACTCGCGTAACACTTCATCACTCGCCCCACCCGTCATCTCTTTACGATACCGTGCAATGAAAGGGATGGTTGCACCTTCATCCATGAGTTTAAGAATGTTGGTGATGTAAGTTTGTTTGAGTTTTGTTTTTTGTGCCAATAGATTGATCAGTGAATTCATGTTGCGTTCTCTCTGCTTTGATATATAGATATTTAATAGAACTATTATAACTTTTTTGTCATATAAATTTAAGTATCGATCAAAGCTAAACTTGGAATCAGGGAATGGATGGATACGATGTTAATGTAATCTACACATTTTACAAACAATGGTTGTATTCATCCTAATTAAAGTGTACAATAAAGATAAAAGTATTAGTGGAGGAGTGAAATATGTCTTTATTCGATCAGGACGCAATGAAGCGATTGGATGTTTGGTTAACAATGTTAATTGAGGCAGGAGGAGCCGATCTACATATTAAAAGTGATAGTCCTATACGTGCACGTTTTAAAAGTGAAATTGTTCTTTTATCTAAAGAAGTGATAAAAGCAGAAACGATCGAGGCAGTTATTAAAGCATTGACTGCTAATGCGTATGAAAGCTTTAAAGAGACCAAAGAGTTTGATGGGGCCTATTCCCTAAATGATAAATACCGTTTTAGGGTTAATATTTATATGCATCTTGGTGGTTTTGCGATAGTTTTTCGTTTGATCCCCTCAGATATTAAGCGTATTGAAGAATTGAATCTTCCAACAGCCTTACATAAACTTGTCCACTTTCGACGAGGTCTTGTTCTTGTCACCGGTACTACAGGGAGTGGAAAATCTACGACACTTGCAAGTCTAATTGCAGAGATAAATAGGACGTATCAGCGACATATCATCATTATCGAAGATCCTATAGAGTATATGCATCATGATAATAAATCTATCGTTGAACAACGACAAGTAGGAATGCATACTAACAGCTTTTCTGGAGCATTACGTGCAGCAATGCGTGAAGATCCGGATATTATTGTTGTTGGTGAAATACGTGATATTGCTACAGCTGAAAGTATTTTACAAGCTGTAAACACAGGGCATCTTGTTTTCTCAACGCTACATACTTTAGATGCGCGTGAAACGGTTGACCGACTCATTGCTATTTTCCCTACAAATGAGCAGAATCGTGTACGTGCAACACTAGCTGCTACCCTTGAAGCAGTTATTTCTCAGCGTTTGATTCAAGGAATATCCGGAGATATGCTACCAGCTGTTGAAATGATGTTTAAAAGCCCTCTTATTAAAGAGCTTATTCGAGCTAAACGGGATAATGAAATCCCGGACGCTATTAAAAAAGAGGGGATCAGTTTTGACTCTATCGACTTTAATCAGGCACTATTTGACCTCACATTAACAGACAAGATCACAGAAGAGCAAGCCTATCAGTATGCAACCAGTCCTTCTGATCTCAAATTGCTGTTTACCTTGAGTCAAGAATATGAGAAAAAGGTTAATACTAATAAAAAAGAAAATGATCTTTCGTTGAAGAACGAATGATAGAGATTTATTTTCTATCCTCTCATGCGTTATCCTCATTCTTGACGCGAGAATGCGATTAGTTTACTGTGATGAGATCTTAAAAGCTTACGATAAAGTACATGAAGAGATACTCTACCCTGTCTCGATATGAACTTCTTAAAAGATTATACAAGTAAATCGATCTCTTCTTGCAAAGATTCCCTTAGTATTTTCTCCATTTCATCAGCCGGCATTGGTTTGGCATATAAATATCCCTGAATATTTTTACACCCATTTTTCACTAAAAACACTTTTTGATCTTCAGTTTCAACCCCTTCGGCAATAACACGTAGATTTAAACTCCCTGCAAGAGCAATCACCGCTTTAACAATTTCTATATCTTCCTCATCATCAGGAATATCTTTTACAAAAGATCGATCAATTTTAAGCGTATCAATAGGAAGACGTTTAAGATAAGATAGCGATGAATAACCTGTACCAAAATCATCAATCGATATCTCTATACCTAATTTACTGATCTCTTGAAGCGTCAGAATCGTTTGTTCAGGATTTTTCATGATCTGACTTTCCGTCACTTCTATTTCAATCCACTGGGGTTGACACATTGTCTCTTTCAGTATCATCTCCAACATTGAAACAAAATCATCTTTTTGAAGTTGTATCATAGAAATATTTATAGCTAAAGTTCCTGGATGCAAGCCCTTGGCATACCATTTTACCATCTGTCGCATACACGTTCTCAATATCCACTTACCCAAAGGAATAATCAATCCCGTTTCCTCCGCAATAGCAATAAACTTGTCAGGAGGAATAAAACCCATACTCCTATGTTCCCATCGTAACAAAGCTTCCATACCAATGACCTCATCACTCTCTCCATCAACTTGTGGCTGAAAATAAAGCATAAAGTCGTCATCTTTTATGGCCTGACGCAGACTTGATTCTAATGCCATACGTTCAAAAGCTTTTTTTGTCATATCTTCAGTATAAAACCTATACGTGTTACGTCCATCATTTTTAGCTTTGTACATTGCTGCATCAGCATTTTTTAAAAGATCATCAGACGTATCAGCATCATCAGGATAGATACTGATACCAATACTTAATGTAACATAGACACTATGCCCTTCAATAGTAATAGGATTATCCATACTCTGCATCACTTTTTGTACAATATTCACAATGGAAATTGAGTTTTTTATATCATTAAAAATCATTATAAACTCGTCTCCACCAAAACGGGCTAGCGTATCTGTTTCACGTATCTGACTCTCTATTCTTCGTGCAACCTCTTTGATGGTTTTGTCACCAAATACATGTCCAAGTGAGTCATTGATCTCTTTAAACCTATCCATATCAATAAACAAGACAGCAACCTTATGTTTATTACGATGTGCTTTATGGATATATTGATTAAGTCTGTCCAAAAAGAGTGAACGGTTGGGAAGTCCGGTTAAGGTATCATGATAGGCTTGATGCGCTAAGGCATCACGTTGTAGCTTCAAATTCTTTTCATTTTCTTTTTTATTCGTTATATCCAGATAGGTGCCTAAGGTACCAAAGATCTTTCCATATTCATCTATCAAGGGTACTTTGGATGTAGAAATCCATCTCAGTATACCATTCTTGTCTGTTAGAGGTTCTTCAACATTTAGTTTTGCAATGCCCGTATCTATAACACTATTGTCCAATGCACGATACAGTTCAGCCTCATTTTTCCATGGCATATCATAATCATCTTTCCCGATAAGGTGACTTTCATCTTTCAGGTTTGCATCCTGAGCAAAAAGATTGTTACCGCCTAAATATCGTGACTCTAAATCTTTCCAAAATATCCTAATAGGTATTGTGTTAATAATACTTTTAAGCAAGGTACTCTCTTTTCGAATTTGCTCTTCAAGCTGCTTCTGCTTAGTAATATCAAAAGTGGTTCCAAGTAAATAAGTTGGCTTTCCCTGTGGATCAAAAACAATTTTACTTTGAACTTGTATAAAACCGATCGATCCATCTTTTTTTATGATTTCAAATACACTCTCATAATGGCTCTTTTTTTTAGCCATAATTAGATATATTGCTTTGCGTAGTTTTTCTTGCGACCTACTTGTGAGGCGGCGAGCAAGCTGCTTATATGTTGGCGTAAAACTTTGAGGATATTCACCAAAAATACGAAATATTTCATCATCCCAATGAAGATGCATAGAGGGGAATGAGGTCGTCCAGCTTCCAAGATGGGCAATTCTTTGTGTACTGGCTAGTCGGGCTTCACTCTCACGAAGCTTTGCATTATCTATACAGGCCTGGATAGCATTGACAAGTTTTAGGTTTATCTGTTGCAGGGAATTTAGCACAAAATCATCAAGAGAATCATCTGATTTGGTCAATACAAGATAACCACAGTTCTTCAATTCAAAAAGATAGTAATATCTGTCATCAAACTTCTCTATCAAGACAGGACCAGGACTATTACTATTATAAAATTTCTCTTCAAGTGCTTGCACAACAGAAACATAGGCTTCGTTCTTAATCAATACTTTGGGTTTAGCATAGAGCAACTCAGACTTACTGTCACGCTTTTGATATATAGCCGCTGAAGAACAGTTAAGTCTGCTCAATATCATTCTTACACTTTCGTTAAGCATTTCGTTAAGCTCAAGTGTATTCCCTATAGACATTGAGATTTCATAAAGTGCCAATAGCAGCGGATTTTTATCCATGACCTATATGTCCTACTACAGATGTTTTATTGTAAAATTCCAGATAATCTCTACCGTTATTGGCAATTTCACCAAATGTCAATGCTCCTACAAGTGGGGCATTACCCTTATAGACTGCTTTAATTTCCCCATCAAAGTTCTCTTCCAAAAATAGTACACGTGAGATACAGTCTATAAACAGGGTAAAATCATTTTCAAAATTCATATATTCCTGACTGATATCTGCAGCATCTTTTGCAGCTTTTAGCAATGCATCACTGCTTCCCTCTAAGATATCGACATAAATACCCTCTTCTACATTTCCGACACAAACCATTTCTGTACCATTTAAGATGATCGGATCACGTACTATTTTTGTATCGGAAACACTGTTGATACCAAAGGGAAATGATTTGGCAATCTCAAAAAAGTTCTCTTCATTGATAGGTTCAGAAGCGTATTGGTCTACGACACCTTTATATAGCTCAAATGCCGGTTTGTAATCGAGTTCTTTGATTATGGTAGCTTCCGACTTAGTGACCTGGTAAGGTCCGCTGATACTTTTCCAACCATGCCTGACACCTATAGAACTTTGACGTTTCGAATAGGCATAAACCAAAGCATCCTGTAGGAGTCCGTAATTGGTAAAAAGTGAAGGTTTTTGTTCAAAGCTGAGTGAGCCGGAACCTCCGCCAATATAATTGATCTCCAGACCATAATTGTCAAATAGAACATTGATACATTTACCGATATGTTTTGTCAACCCATCTATAAAAACGAACATGGTTCTGACAGATTTATCAAAATCACCTATCAGTTCTTCCATATCCCCATCCAACTTATCATAATCTTTTTGGCTGATGTCTTTAATGACATTGACCTGCATTTTGTCATTAAGACCAATAAAAAGTGTACCTTGATCATATTTCTTGGCATTATAAATGATAGAGGGGAAAATACCACCTATGATAGAGATAGTATGTTTCAGAAGAATAGGATCGATCAACTCTTTTTTAAACCCATTGGCATCACATGCCAAGATCATAACGGACTCATTTTTAGAGCTGAGTATATTAATGTTGTTAGTAAAACTTTCTATGGAGCCTGTTGGATCAAAAATAATATCAGCCATTATATACCCTCATCTATAATACTTAAATCATTACTGGTTAGAGATATAATAAACTCTCAAACTTCCTTGTTTTATTAGTATACCTAAAAAATGTGCCAAAAATGTGCCAAAATGAGATTTTTATTATAAATAAATAAAAATATTTTAGTTTTTCTTATCTTATAATTGATGTTTACTATTAGTTAAGAATATGAGAAAAAGGTTAAAAGTAATAAAAAAGAAGATGCTCTTTGGTTGAAGGAGGAATGGTTTTTAGCGGTGCCCATATATCAAAAGGGATAGAAAGTTATACTTCTATCCTTTTTGGCTCACTAGGAGACTGATGTTGCGTCTATAGGTCTATGATGTTACGACATCCCATACACGGCTTGTATCTTTTTTGGCTCCATGCCATGTTGCACATCCCGATATAAAGAATCCTATCATAATGATTGAAACTAATACATAAAACTTTTTCATCATATGCTACTCCTCTTCGTTTATTTCTTCCTGAACAGCTTCAACTGCTTCTTTAACTGGTTTATCGACTGTTTTTGCCAATATCTCAACATAACACTCTGTTGCCCCTGAAGCTTTGACTTTATCTAAAGCCTTGATAAGTTCTTCAAACACAACTACTTCAGCTTTATCAGCATTTTCACCTATACGACAGTCAAAATCCCAGTACATTGTAGCTGCATCAGGAAGCTTTTTCTTGCGTTCACGTTTTACATACTTACGGATGTCATTTTTTACTGCTTCGAGTACGCGGTCTTCATGTTTTTTTTCATCTGTTAATTTAAATATTTTTTTCATATTAATTATCCTTCTGCTTTATTTCTATTACGATTTCTATTTCTACTGTTACTTCTGGCACCATCACGACTACCACCGTTGTTGGCATGCGAAGAATTACTACGGGGCTTATTACGTGAGTTGCTGTTACGTGAATTTCCACCTTGTCGTTGTCCACCACCTCTACCATTTTGTATAGGTTCTGCCTTGATGCTAGGGTCTGGTGTGAATGCTTCAATATGTACTTTTTTGATATCCGACTTAATAAATTTTTCTATGTCAAAGAGTAATTTATGCTCATCAATACACACCAAAGAAACTGCCTCACCACTCTGCCCTGCACGCCCTGTTCTACCAATACGGTGCACGTAGTCTTCCGGTACATTTGGAAGTTCATAGTTAACTACATGCGGTAGCTGGTCTATGTCTATTCCACGTGCTGCAATGTCTGTAGCTACAAGTACACGGATTTCATTTGCTTTGAAAGAGGCCAATGCTTTGGTTCTAGCCCCTTGACTTTTGTTTCCATGTATAGCAGCTGCGCTTATACCATACTCTTCAAGCTGCTTAGTCAGCTTGTTTGCACCGTGTTTAGTACGAGTAAAGACTAAAACCTGTCTCCAGTCTTTAGTCTTGATGAGCTGAGAAAGCAACTCTCTTTTACGACCTTTATCGACATAGTGCACCACTTGGCTTATTTGATCAGCAGTAGTATTTTCTCTTGCTACTTCAACAAGCACAGGGTCTTTAAGAAGTCCTGATGCCAATTTTTTGATATCACTGGAGAAGGTTGCAGAGAAGAGTAAAGTTTGCTTTTGTTGTGGCATAAGTTTCATAAGCTTTTTAATATCATGTATGAATCCCATGTCAAGCATGCGATCAGCCTCATCGAGAACCAGACATTCAAGCGCTGAAAAGTCTATACCTTTTTGTCCTGCAATGTCTAAAAGTCTCCCCGGCGTAGCGATGACGATATCAACCCCTTTTCGTATGGTTGCAAGTTGTGGGTTTATTCCAACGCCACCGAAGATAACAGTAGAAGTATATGGTACATATTTACCATATGTCTTAATACTTTCGGCCACCTGTGCAGCAAGTTCACGTGTAGGTGTAAGTACCAAAACGCGTATCTGTTTTTTTTGCATTTTAGGATCTGTTTGAGAAAGTCTCTCAAGCAGTGGCAAAGTAAATCCTGCTGTTTTACCTGTTCCAGTTTGTGCTGCTGCGAGAACATCCTTACCTTCTATAACAGTAGGAATAGCTTGTAGTTGTATGGGTGTAGGAGTATCATACCCCTGCTCTTTGATCGCTTTTAGTAGAGGTTCAGATAACCCCAAGTTTGTAAATGACATTATATTTTATACCTTATTGAACGAGCCTACCATCTTTAGTATGAGGTCGGTCCTAGGCTAAGTTAGTGTTTTTGATTTATGAAGAATAAAAGAGTTGACCGATGTACGCTTAAATTAGTGTGGCATTATAGCGTAAATATACGTAAAACAGAAATTTATTATAATTAATATTTTTTGACATATTTTGACAATTATGTGTTACTATGACAGATAAAATAATCAAGAAGGTTCCCCGATATTTGTATCGGTTGGAATCTAAGGCTATTATAATTAATTTTTTCTAGGAGTCTTTTTCAATGCAACCTTATTCTCTTGATATTGATTTACTTCCCATCAATGTAGTTATCTATGAAAAAGATGGTGATGATTTTAGTATTACAGGGGTTAATAAATTAGCTGAAGTAACAGAAAAGATACATCGCAGTAAACTACTTGGACAAAAACTCACAGAACTCTTTCCTGCTGTTAAAGAATTTGGTCTTTTTGATCTGCTTTTACGTGTTGAAGCAAGAGGAGAGATGGAAGTGCTTGATACGAATTTTTATGAAGATGACCGTATTAAAGGATGGCGACGGAATACAGTTGTTAAACTGGGTGATGGTACAGTAGCAGTATTTTATGAAGACCGTACTTTGGAAAAACAACTTGAAACGCATGGTTTACAACTTCAAAAAGAATTGATGACACAGAAAAACTTCTTAAAAACCATTGTCAATGTTATCCCTGATCTTCTTTGGATCAAAGATACAGAAGGTAAGTATCTGGCATGTAATGCAAGGTTTGAACGTCTTTTTGGGGCTAACGAGTCTGAGATCATCGGAAAAGATGATTTTGATTTTGTTGATCAGGAATCTGCAAATTTTTTCCGCAATAAAGATCGTAAAGCACTGGAAGTAAAAGAGTCACATATCTATGAAGAAGTTTTAACCTTTGCTGATAGTGGTTATGAAGGATTATTTGAAACGATCAAAACACCGATGAAAAATGGTGAGGGTAATGTTATTGGAATTCTTGGTATCGCTCGTGATATCAGTGAACGTAAGGCAAGAGAAGAACAGCTGCGTATCTATGCCAATTATGATATGTTGACCGGATTGGCAAATCGGACACTGTTTATGGATCGTCTGTCACACTTAATGACTCTGCGAAAATCAAATAATCAATATAGTGCAGTACTCTTTATCGACCTGGATCATTTTAAAGAGGTCAATGACACCTTTGGTCATTCTACCGGTGATAAAATACTCAAACTTGTTTCAAAACGTCTACAAAGTGTGATCAGGAAAGAAGATACACTCTCTAGACATGGAGGAGATGAATTCACCATTTTACTTGAAAATATCAACACTCCTTTAGATGCAGCCAATATTGCACAACATATACTTGATACTTTAAAGGATCCATTTATTATTGAGGAACACCAATTTTATATTACAACAAGTATTGGTATTACTATTGCTCCTGACGATAGTAGCGATCCCGAAACACTGGTACGTTTTGCAGATATAGCAATGTATAATGCTAAAGAGAATGGTAGAAATAGCTATACATTCTATACCCAGGATCTCTCAATACAAGCACATGAAAGAATCCTGCTTGAGTATGACTTGCGTAATGCTATTATAAAGCATGAGTTTGTACTCTATTATCAACCTCAGATCAATGTATTAGATAAAAAAGTTGTTGGTGCAGAGGCTCTTTTACGCTGGTATCATCCCCAAAAAGGTATGATCATGCCACTTCAATTCATCTCTATAGCAGAATCATCCGGACAGATCATAGATATCGGTAAATGGGTCATAAGACAAGCGATGGAAGATATGCGTAAGTGGAAAGAAGATAAGCTTGATATAAAAATGATATCCATAAATCTCTCTGCCAAACAGCTTAATGACAAAGCACTTATTACGATAATAAAAGATTCTCTTGAAGCTACCGGATGTCATCCTGACTGGATAGAGTTTGAAGTAACTGAGGGGTATGCGATGAGTGATCAGCAAGCTGCCACTTCATTACTTGAAGAGATTCATGATTTAGGTTGTAATATCTCGATCAATAATTTTGGTACAGGGTACTCTTCTTTGGCATATCTCAAGCGTTTACCCATTCAGAAGATCAAAATAGATCAATCTTTTGTTCAGGATGCGCCAACTAATCATAGTGATGAAGTGGTTGTTTCTGCTTCAATTCTCATCGCTAAAAGTATGAATCTTGATATTGTCGCAGAAGGAGTAGAAACTACTCCTCAGCAAGAGTTTTTAGTTAAACACGGGTGTATATTTGCTCAAGGATTCCTCTATACACAACCCATTCCTAAAAAAGAGTTTGAAGCATATTTAAAGCTTGGATCGACTCAAGAGCGCTAAAACTGTTTTTCTAAAAAAGGAATGATCTGCTTTTTACGGCTCATCACACCTTTTAGCCATACTTCTGCATCACTGTCAAGTTTCACATCAAATGCATTTTCGATCTTCCCAGCTTCATCACTGACTACAAGCAGTTGTGAGCCTTCTTGCATAATGTCTGTAAGCAAAAGAAGTACAGAGTGTCTACTACCCTCTTCTTTCAGCTTCTTCATCTCTTCTTTGAGATCACTCTTCATAGCATCAAATACAGAAAGGTCAACAACCTCTAACTGTCCTACACCGATGGTATTGCCACCCATGTTGAAATCTTTGAAATCTCTTAGCACCAATTCTCTAGATGTCGCAGAGAGTACATCAGACTTTACGATGAACATTTCCATGCCTAAAGCTTTATAATCTTCTATCTGGGCGATCTGAGCCAACTCTTTACATGCTTTGGTGTCTTCTTTGGTACAGGTAGGAGATTTAAATATCACCGTATCACTTAAAATAGCACACATCATCATACCTGCTAAGTTTTTAGGAATTTCAATATCATAATAGTCAAACATCTGTTTTACAATAGTGTTTGAACACCCTACTGGACGTACCCACATTTCAAGTGGAGCATCTGTTTTAAGATCACCAAGCTTATGGTGATCAACAATACCCAGTATAGTAGCTTCAGCAATATCTTCAGGACTTTGGGAGCTTTCCATAAAGTCGATAAGATAAACACTCTCACCTGCATAACTGTTTTTAAGTTGAGGAGCTTCATAAGCGAATTTTTCAAGTATCCATGCAGTCTCAGGATTAATATCCCCTTGTCTTGTCGGGATCGTATCTTCACCCAGTTGATTTTTAAGGTATGAGAGTGACAATGCACCCACAATAGAGTCTGAATCTGGTGTTGTATGTCCAAATATATATGTTGCCATGATGTTATTTCCTGTATCTTTTTTGGTATTATAGCTAATTAGGTTTACAAATAAAAATATTTGCTATAATCCCACTATTCATAATTTGTCCTCATCGCTTAACTGGATAAAGCAGGGCCCTCCTAAGGCCTAGCTCGAGGTTCGAGTCCTCGTGGGGATACCACATTTAGGGCACCTCCAATAACAGGTGATACCCTTTACTTTCCTATGATCTCATTAATATCCTGAGAAAGTATCACACCTTCTCTATTGTAGATCATATGCGTTCTACTTTTATAAATAACCATCGTAGGCAACTGATACACTTCATACTGCTCTGCCAACTCAGGTGATTCATCTGTGTCTATCATAAGAACAGAGACATCTTCAAACTCATCATCTACATCTTCAAGTTCACACTCCAACGCATGGCAAGGGTCACAAAACTCTGAACCAAACTTTAAAATAACAATCTGCTTTTTATCAAACTCTTCAGTTAATACCTGTTCAAAATTATCTTCGTCTACTTCTATAAATGCCATTTATACTCCTTAATAAAAGGATTATTGTATCAGATAAACTCTAAGAGAGTCTAACAATATGCTATACTTATAAAAAATATGAAAATAGTAGAAAATGGCAAAGAAAAAGAAAAAATATCTTATAAAAATGAACAACAAAATACGAAACTACTTTAATGGACTTCCTTTTGATGAAGGAGTGGCTACACTTGATGATGAAAAACTCATAGAGCTCATCATGCTGCTTGAGATCACCCTTCCCTCTCATACACGTGAAGAGATGATCAGAGCCATTAGGCGTACGTGGAGTGAAGAAGGTGCCGGTATGAGAGAGATGATAGTCTCTTACCTGACACAGAGCTATAAATCCGTACATAAAGCCAGAAGAGATAATCGCCCTCCTTTAGACAAAGTAGAAAAGATCCTTCAGCTCTTGGAAGATGTTGAACACAGCAAACATGAAGAGAACTTGCTTCTTGATGCTTTTATAGATGTGAAAAATGCTAAGATCACAGAAGATAAAGTCCTCGCTAAGCTTGGTTATCTCCGTATGAGGGAGCAACTACATTCTCTTGAAAAATCTTTAGAAGTAACATTCAATACTATGAATGAGATGGAGTTCTATCACAGCTTCACTTTTGCATTGAAAAGTTTCGATTTTAACAAGCTGCTTTTATGTACTACAAGTACCCTGGATATGGATGAACTTTGGAAACTTAACGATGAAGAGATCATCACAAAACTGCAAGCTAAAAAAGAAGAGACCATCGCCATAAAGTCTGCGGAGCTAGAAGCTTTTCTTGCACACATGCAAGAGTCTAAACACCCCTACCTTACGGAGAAAGAAGCAAATACAGCACTTAGAATCATGCCACCTGAGTCTATGCTCTCTCATGCACCAGTAGAGCTAAAAATCATTAAGAACATATTAACTAATATCAGTGATAAATATGAAGTATTTGAAAGCTCTGACCACATCATGATAGAGAAAGAAAAAAACCACGATCTATTTGGTACGATACTCTATTATAACACGTCTGTTTCTTATGAAAAACCTTTCTTTTACAACCTCATTTGGAGAGGTCAAGAGCTACCTGTTAAAGAAGATATAAACAGAGTAAATGATGACTTGCTTGCCCACTTTAGAGTCGCGATTGATGATGTATTTGAAGAGATGCAGGAGATGAGTGATAAACTGGAGTTATCAGAAGATAAACTTCATGAGTTCATCGTACGTTTTGTAGAACCTCAGATACGTTCATCTACGACTCTGAAGTTTAAAGAGAAAAGTAAACGACGCATACTTTTTCACTTCGGAGAATACATAAAACCCCTACTAGCTAAGCAAAAACGTGAAGAGTTACTGGCTAAGACCATTCGTGATTTTAAAAACCTCTTCCCTCTCGCACGTGAGCTTAAACGCAAAATAGTCTTTCATGTAGGACCTACCAACTCCGGGAAAACCTACACTGCACTCAAAGAACTGGAAGCTGCCACCACAGGCTACTACCTTGCACCTCTGCGTCTGCTGGCACTTGAAGGGTATGAGAACCTTAAAAAAGAAGGTGTACATGTCTCTCTCATTACCGGAGAAGAGGAGATCATAGACGAAGAGTCTACACACATAAGCTCCACCATAGAGATGATGAACGGTGCAGTAGATGTCGATGTTTGCGTCATAGATGAGATACAGATGATAGCTGACCGTGATCGAGGCTGGGCTTGGGCAAATGCCCTCATAGGAGCACCAGCCAAAAAAGTCATACTTACAGGCTCAAGTAACGCACTAAAAGCTGTAGAAGAGCTATGTGAGTATTTGGGTGAGGAGCTGGAGGTTATACACTTTGAGCGTAAAAATGAGTTAGCCATGATGAGCAGACCTACTTCCATGAAGAAGATAGAACCACAAACTGCTGTCGTAGCATTTTCCAGACGTGATGTGCTCTCACTCAAACAACAACTATCAGAGCGATACAGTGTTTCAGTCGTATATGGTAACCTCTCTCCAGAAGTCAGACGTGAAGAGGCAAGACGTTTCAGAGAGGGGGAAAGCCAGATACTTGTCTCAACCGATGCCATAGCCATGGGACTCAATCTCCCTATAAAGACCCTACTCTTTTCAAAAGACAATAAATTTGACGGCTTACGTCGCCGTGAACTCTTACCTAGCGAAGTGTCGCAGATATCTGGACGTGCAGGTCGTTACGGCTTTGAAGAGAAAGGGTATGTCGGTGCCTTAGATGACAATACCCTAGCCACCATCACCTCTGCCTTTCACAGCCCTCTTCCAGACCTTGAACTGCCTGTCTCTGTCATGGCAAGTTTAGAACATGTCATGCTCATAGGTGAAATACTCGAAACAGATAACATCTTGGATATCTTGGCTTTCTTTGCAGACAATATGGAGTTTGAAGGACCATTTTCCGCAGCCAACATAGACTCCATGCTTGAAGTAGCCGCTATAGTAAGTGAATATGAACTTGACTTAAAAACTCGGTTCTTCCTCTCCTGTGCCCCTGCAAGCATCTCCTCACCCTACATAGAGTCCGTGTTCCACCGTTACGTCAAACAAGTAGAAGCAGGAGGAACCGTACTTTACATCCCGCCTCGTGACCTCCCTGCTTTCGCACAAACCAACGATATGCTGCTCAATGCTGAAGACAGAGTAAGAGAGATCTCTCTCTACCTCTGGCTCTCTTTCAAGTTCCCAGACCTCTTCCGAGATACGCAAAAAGCTATAGAAGCTAGAGTAAGACTTAACAACTTCATAGAGAACTCATTACGACAAGGTCACTTTACCAAGAAATGTAGAAGATGTGGGAAAGTGCTTGATTTTTCTTATCGTTTTTCTATTTGTGATGAGTGTCATGGGCAGAGTAAGCGTGGAACTGGGTCTGTTTCTGGGCGTGGTGGGTATCGTGGACGAAGAAGAAGGTAAACCTATGGGATATATTAGAAAACTTTCTCGTTACGATGGTCTCCGTCGTAATGCATATATCATTTCAATCTAAAACAAAATCATAATCCACCGCTAGGTGGTATCAAAACACCATACACTTTATTTTCACCTAACGGTGTATTAAACTGAGATATAATACTAACTACCTATGCATTCCCACGCAGAGCATGGGAACGAGTTTCCAATGTAAAAGGTGATAACACATGGCAGAAAAATTCAAAGTTAAACAAAGAGGTAAACTCTTAGATTTCCTTTTCTCAACTCTTACAGGTTGGTCTAAAAAGAAAGTAAAGCAGCGATTACAAGGTTCAAGTGTTGCTGTAAATGGTGAAGTTACTACCAAACATGATTTTATACTCAATGTGGATGATATAGTAGAAGTGGGTGTGGTTCAAAGAGTTGGAACATCTGCACAAACAACCAACAGACTAGAAATCATCTATCAAGACAAAGACCTGATAGCCGTAAACAAACCTGCAGGGCTTTTGTCTGTAGGGACTACACAGGAAAACAAGCAACATGCACTTGCCATACTCAGAAATCAACTCTCACGAGGAAAAAACTCGGTGAAGCTCTGGCCTGTGCATCGACTGGACAGAGATACGTCCGGCATCTTACTCTTTGCAACCTCTAAAGAGATGAGAGAGGCAGTGATGGCTAATTGGGGTAAGTCTGAAAAAGTCTATCTCGCCATCGTAGAAGGTACTCCCAAAGAAACAAAAGGCACCATAGATCAGCCTTTAAGACTGGATGACAAAGAGTACCGTATGCATGTAGGAGAACATCCCAATGCTAAATCTGCCATTACCCATTACGAAGTGAAACAAAGAGCTGACAATAGATCATTACTCGAAGTAAGTATAGAGACAGGAAGACAGCATCAGATACGTGCTCATATGGCTTGGTTGGGACATAGTATCGTGGGTGATGAGCGTTATGGAACAAAGGGTGGAAGAATGGGCCTTCATTCTATGAGATTGAGTATCATACATCCTAAAACTAAAAAGCCTTTACGCTTTGAAGTAGATGCGCCTAGAGACTTTTACGGTCTTTTGAACTAATACGCTATAATACACACAATATAATCATAAAATATGACTAGTCATATGAGCTTACTGCTGAAGTAGTCCCAGTGACAACGTAGTTTTTTGGGCTTTGCTCAAAAAGCGTCCTATCAATATTTACCAAGGAAACACCATCAAAGCATTTGAAAAATTAAACCTACATCCCGATATTTTGAGAGCCATTGCACATGAAAAGTATGAGAATGCTACTGCAATACAAAACAAAGTCATACCTGTTGCCATGAAAGGCTTAGATGTTTTAGGTGCATCAAAGTCCGGTACTGGAAAAACTGCTGCATATGTACTCCCATTATTAAATAAACTTCAAAAAGTAGTGAAAAAAGATCAAAAGGTTATCAGAGCATTGATTATTGTGCCTACTATTGAACTTGTAGATCAAGTTTCACGTTCCATTAATGATTTTGGAAAGTACCTTGATATTAAAAATGTAAAAATCCAGGGTGGTATACCTAAAAGTACACAGATTGAACGTATTAAGAGTGGTGCAGATATCATTGTAGCGACACCTGGACGTTTGCAAAGTTTCATTCATGACAAAAAAATAAACCTTGAGTTCATTAATACCGTTATTTTAGATGAAGCAGATACTATGCTTGACCTTGGTTTTCTTGAAGAGATCAAAGCCATTTTAAACTACTGTGGTAAACCAAGACAAACACTGATGTTCTCAGCAACGATCTCACAAAACATTAAAAAACTGGCTAAAGAGTTCCTGAATGATCCTGCTATTGTAGAAGTGAGTCAGAGAAGAGATATTGTAGATTTCATCGTTCACAGAGCCTATAAGGTGGACAAAGCCAGAAAAGCTGAATTGGTAGCCAAACTTATAGAAGATAAACATTTGGAACAGATACTGCTTTTTGCCTCTTCTAAAGAGTCTGCAAATAAGATCTATGAGTACCTGAAAAGCAAGAAGATCAGAACATCTATCATTCACGGTGATCTCAACAGAGGTAGCAGAGCAAAATCCCTAGCCCTTTTAAAAAGTGGAAAAACACAGGTGCTGGTAGCAACCGATATTGCAGCAAGAGGTATAGACATTCCCGAACTTGAAATGGTCATCAACTATGATCTACCAGAAACTACTGATGACTTTACTCATAGAGTTGGAAGAACAGGTAGAGCCGGTCATAAAGGACAGGTCATATCATTTTTGACAACGATAGATTATAATGCTTTCTCAAAAATAGAGAGACATCTGCGTCTTAATATAAAAAGAGAGATCTACCCGGGCTTTGAATTGACAGACAAACAGCCAAGACAATCACAGCCAAAAAAGAAATCGCTTATAGAGAAAAAAGGCGGGTGGGATTTTCATAAAAAAAGAATGGAAAAAAGATCACGAAGTAAGAGCACTCAAAAAAAGAAAAAGCCAGAAGGACGTAGGAAATAGTAGTACTTAAGTTGTTATAATTTTCATGTTTACGTTATACTATAATGAAAGAAAGGGGATATTATGACAAAATTTAAAAAGCTTGGAGTGATCGCAGTTCTCTCTTCAACACTCTTATTTACAGCTTGTACACCTGAAGAACAGGCATTGGCTACCGGTGTTGCAATAGGAGGAACAGTTGTTGCACTCTCTTCTTACAATTATCCATATTATTATAATCAACCCTATTATTATCATGGTGGCAGGTATTATTATGGAGGTTATTACCGAAACGGCTACTATCATTATCGTGGAAACAGATATCGTAATGGACACTACTACAACAATGGATATCGTCACTATAAGGGGCGACGCTATCGTGCTGAAAATGGTAGATATGGTCACTACAACAGCAGAAGCCATTATCAACGATCTTCTCATTACAGAGCAAGACGCAGATAATTCAGATTTTACCCAGCCGGTAAGTATTCCCGGTTGAGTATTACAGAGTCTGAAAGCTCTGCATTTATATTCTCTCCATCTCAGAAGAGATAGAATAATTACAACACATTCTCTGTTTTATCTAAAAGCACCTGCTTTTTTATACCCAGTTGGCAGATCAAATATATTACTTGGTACTTTTCCCTCTTTGAATTCCATCAGCTCAATAGTGGATTTCATAGGTTGCCCCATCATTGTTACGGTTTGCTCTGAATAGACATGAACACCTTTTATTTTTTTGAGTTCCTTCGTTATAGCACTCATGTTTTGGCTCACACCAGGCATCTGAGCCAGTATCCCAACAGAATATTTTGCATATAGATCTTCATCAACTTTGATATCCTCTGTCGCCCAAATTTCAGAATTTGTTGTACCCATTGCCATTGTTATGGTTTGAAGATATTTCTGACAATTCCATTTACCAATTTTTTTTCTTTCATTCGTCTCTTTCACCTTCACATCAATTTGCATCATTTTGCTCATCATTTGTTGAAATTGCGCCTTTGCTTCCGGTGACATATCCCCTTTTCTATCCATTTTACCCATACTTTTAGAAAAGTCCATTGGCATATTTGCAATAACCTTTTTTTCATGATTGACCATGGTCATGATCTTCTTATCTATATCCATAATAACCTTTTGCTTTTCACTCATGATCACTATTTTATCTGATGTGATCCAGGACTCACTGATCACATCTTGGGCAGGTTGCGTCTGACCCATCATTGTCACAGCATCAGTATGCTGTTTTTGCTTCATATATATGTCACCGTATGCGTTTTGAAACATAAGAGTTAAAAGCATTAACGCCATACTCCACTTTAGAAATGTTTTCTTCTTCATATGTCTTTCTCCTCTTCTTTGTAAAATGATTTTTAAAAAGAACAATATATCCATTTTTAATGTTCTTTCTATAAGACAAGTATATCAAAAACAATCCAATATTTGGACAAAATGTACCGATTATGACGATATTGGAGATGGTACGAACAAGAAACTTTTGGATATAAATCCCATTAAGCTATAATACTTTCATGACAAATAACTTCAAAACTGACAACTTCACTTTAGTCCTCTCTGGTGGTGGTGCTTTGGGCATCGCTCATTTGGGTGTACTGCATGACCTTGAACAGCGAAACATCGTACCTAACGAGATAGTAGGTACAAGCATGGGTGGAATCATCGGGGCTTGTATGGCCATAGGGATGAATGAAAAAGAGATACATGAACGTATTAAAAGTTTTGCAGGTGTTTTTAACTGGATAAAATTCTCCTTTTCGGGTAATGCAATAATCGATAATGAGAAAATAGCAAAGATCTTTGATGAGATCTTTCAAGATAGAAAGATGAAAGATACACAAATCCCGTTAAAGCTTATAGTAACCAATCTGAGAGATGGAAACAAGAGAGTATTTACAGCTGAGGATGATGTAGCCATTAAAGATGCTATACTTTGTACCATGGCTATACCCGGGATATTTGAAGAGCATATTATAGATGGCGATATCTATGGTGATGGGTTTTTGTGTGAAAACCTAGGCATCAATGAAGCCACTTTTGACGATGTCCTAGCCATAGATGTACTAGGTGAAAATGCCTTCCAAAAAGTGATGCCGGATAATTTTTTTAAAACCTCTAATGTCTTGGAGATGTTTGAAAAGTCCATGAGACTACTTATCTTTAACCAATCACAAACACACATCAGATACTCAAGTAAAAATATCTATCTTTTAGAGCCTCATACTAAAGAATATAAAACATTTGATTTTCATAAAAGTGAAGAGATAAGAGCCTTGGGATTAGGATTGTTAAGATGATAGAAAATGGTTTTACCTACTTAGCTCTACTTATGATGATAGGCTCTGCTATCGTCTACACCGAGAAAAAGAGCCAACATAAGCTCTTTGAGTATCTCCCTTCCATCGTCATCATCTACTTTGTGGTAATGCTCTTTTCTACCTTTGGACTGTGGCAAAAAAGTGAGTCTGTGACAGCTACCTATAAAGCAGTTAAATCTAACCTTCTTCCTGCCATGATATTTCTCATGTTGCTCTCTGCTGACATGAGAGAGATCTTTAAACTAGGTAAGAAGATGTTATTGACTTTCTTCTTAGCCTCGGTGAGCATCGCGATGGGTTTCATAGCTACTTTCACCCTCTTCCATACCTACTTTGAGCCTAACTCATGGAAAGCTTTTGCAGCACTCTCTGGCTCGTGGATGGGTGGAACAGCAAATATGGTGGCCATACAGGGAGCATTAGACTTGCCTGACTCTGCTATGGGATACACCCTGCTCATTGATTCTATAGATTACGCTATCTGGGTGATGATACTCCTTGCCCTTGTTCCCTTTGCTAAAAAGTTCAACCTTTGGAGCAAAGCCGACACCTCCGTCATAGATGAAGTAGGAGAAAGACTGGCACTTAAAGAAGAATCAAAAAAACCCATAGACTTTGCTTCCCTCTTTTTTCTGCTGGGTGCTGCCTTCCTCGTCTCTGCCTTATCACAGTATGGAGCCTCTTTTCTACCTATCACATCATTTCTAACCACCACTACATGGATAGTCATCATCTCTACACTTACAGGAACACTCTTTGCCATGACACCTCTAGCCAAGATATCGGGTGGCTCAGAGTTGGCAAACATCATGCTCTACCTCATAGTGGCTCTCATCGCCTCACGAGCCAACTTTGCAGAGCTGACCGAAGCCCCTCTTTACATTGTAGCCGGATTTGTTATCATCGCTATACATGTGAGTATCATGATATTCTTTGCCAAACTTTTCAAACTTGACCTCTTTTCTCTGGGTGTAGCATCGTTAGCCAACATCGGAGGTGTAGCCTCAGCCCCTATCTTAGCCTCCGCCTACTCAAAAGCTCTTATTCCTATAGGTGTACTTATGGCGATGATGGGGTACATTCTTGGGACCTTTGGTGGACTTATGGTAGGGAAAGTACTTGAGATGATAGGTGGTTAAGGTATTGAATAACGAAAGTATAAAAACCTATGCAAGAAAGTCCGTGTTTATTACTACAAGTCTTATTTTAAGATATCCTATTTTTTTACTCTTCTTTATGTTGCGACCATTTAAACTGTTTCAATACATCTTTCTCGTTTACCCGGGGAAAGATAAAGATATAGATGGCTATTGTCCGTTGTGGCTGGCAAAAAGTGTTCTTTACTCAGGAAAGCCTGCTATAGCAGGTATCATTACAAAAAGTACGATCAACGCCAGAGGTCTTGTACTTGTTGTTCCAAACTCTACACATGATCTGATACACCATAAACAAATATCTATGGATGTTATGAATAACCTAAATAAAATTGCTGCTATTGTCGGAGCCAATACCATAGGTATGGCTGGTCAAGGACCAGGCATCATGACAAAACATGCAATAGATACAGGTGAAAAATTTATGTATGGGACTATGGGAACTATATTCTCAATATCCCAAACTATAGATGCTGCTGTCAAAGAAAATAGATTTTCTGAAAATGCAAAGGTAGTTATTGTAGGGAAAAGCTTCATCAGTACCGGGCTTGTAAACTTTCTAAATGATCATGGCTATAATGCTTCTGAGATCAATGTATCTGAAGGTCCATCCTTGATAGAAGATGCAGATATCGTGATCGCTATCACTCTGAGAGGGAAGTTGTTTTATCCATTCATACCCCATCTTAAAAATCCATCTATCGTAATAGACTATACCCATCCAAAAATGCTGAAAAAACCTAAAGATGCATATTTTTACAAAGTAGCTACAGGCATAGATGGTGTGAAGTTCATCCCACGTTTACCGGGCTACAAAGCCGAATGGATACCAGGATGCTGCATCGAATCCATAGTGCATTCAAAATACGGAGATGCCCCTTTTAAAGATCAGGAACTATTTAACAAAACTGCAAGCAGCATAGGGTTAAAACCATTACTTGTAAGCTAGAAGTATCTCACATAGTCATAATTATTCACTGGATGATACTCAGTTTTCTACTGCTTCAGGCTTGATACGATAGAGACCAATTATTTGAATCTCCTCGGGGAATTAGACCCTCCTCTGATTAAATAAACTACACAATAACTACACTTTTCTGATATACTATATAAAATAAAATATAAAAGGAGTCCAATATGATAAGAAAAAAACTTAAACATTTAGGTGTGATCGGTGCGCTTAGCGCGACACTGTTATTCACAGGTTGTACACCGCAAGATCGGGCTTTTGTATCTGGACTTGCAACAGGTGCAGTTTTAGCTTCATATACTTACCCGCACTATACTAATAGACCTTACTACTATTATAATAACAGATACTACTATGGTGGATCTTATCGTAATGGGTATTACTATTATCGTGGACATAGATACCATGGTGGTCGTTACTATCGTCATCATCGTTATAACTATAACTATTATGACAGACCTTACTACTATTACAATGGTGGATACTTATATGGTGGAATTTATAAAAATGGATATTATCACTATCGTGGACGTAAATACCGTAGTGGTCACTATTATGACAGGGGACATCGCTATTATAAAGGTAGACGCTATAAAGCAGTCGAAGGGCGTTATGGATATAAAAAACAGAAGAGAGATAAAGTTAGAAGAGATAGACGTGATCGCAGATCAGATAGAGAGAGCAGAAGATACTAGAACTTAAATCTTTTCTTCCTATCCAAAGTGATGGGAAGAAGAGGAAGAAGTTATAGTCTACCGGTAGTTCCCCATAATACATCCCCGAATCATTACTTTTCTATGCAATAACAGCAATTTGTATAAAACATTTTTATATAATAAATGAAACACAGAAGGATTTTAAATGACAACATTAACAGATGAACAAAAAACAGAAGTAGAAAAGAAACCTGAATACATAGACCTCAAAGCAGAACTGCTTAAAGAGTATAAGAGCTACGAACAAAACCTGGAATATGCAGATGATGAGTTTGAAGAAGATCTCATCTTGCAAAAAAGAGAAAAACTTGCAACACGGATAAAAGGGTTGGGAGCTAAGATACGAGAGATTGAAAGTTTAGAAGGTAAGGTTTAATTATGAAATGGATTATTGGTTTACTCATCATATGTAGTAGTTTATTTTCTAATGTTATCGTAGTAGCAAGTACGGGAGAGACTTTCGAAGCAGAGATTGCTTTAGAAGCTTCACGATGTGACTATTATATGTTCTTTGATAACGAAGGTAAAGTATTGGAAACCATGAAAAACCCACATAAAGATATACAGGGAGGAGCCAGCTCAAAGTTGGTAGCTATGCTAAAAGAGAAAAAGGTATCAGAAATGATCGCTTCAAATTTTGGAGACAAACTCATCAAACAGTTAAAATCAAACCATATCAAATATACTATACGTAAAGGTGACATCAGCGATGTCATTCAAAGCCTGCAAAAATAACATATGAAAATAAGCAACATACGAACCAATATTCTCAAAGCTCCACTTAAAAACCCTTTCATCACCTCTTTACGTCGTGTAGATGCACTCGAAGACCTTGTGGTTATCATTGAGTGTGATGATGGTTCTGTAGGCTATGGTGAAGGTGCCCCCACACCTGTCATCACGGGTGAGACGATGGGTTCTATGATCGCTGTCATCGAGTATATAAAGCCTTTTATACTGGGCAAAGAGATAGAAGATTTTGATACTATTTTAGGCTTGCTTCATAATTTAATATTAAAAAATACTACAGCTAAATCTGCTCTGGAAATAGCCCTTTACGATCTAAAAGCCAAAGTAGCTAGACAACCCCTCTACCAAATGCTTGGTGGGACACAAACCCATTTTAAAACCGACATCACTATAAGCATGGGTGAGATAGACAAGATGATAGCAGACTCTCTTGATGCTGTAAGTTTAGGCTATGACACACTCAAAATAAAGATAGGTGATGATCCACAAAAAGATATAGAGAGAGTAAAAGCCATACATAGTACTTTGGATAGAAATATCAAACTAAGACTTGATGCAAATCAGGGATGGACAGCCAAAGAGTCTGTCAACCTACTTCATGCCCTTGAGAAAGAAAACATCATCGCAGAATTCATAGAGCAGCCTGTACGAGCAGATGATATAAAAGGACTACGCTACATTAAAGAGAGAGTTCAAACTCCCCTACTTGCAGATGAATCCATCTTCAGCATTAAAGATGCAAGAAAACTGCTTGAGATGCAAGCCATAGACTACGTCAATATCAAACTGGCCAAAACCGCAGGTATCACACAAGCTCTTGAACTTGCTGATCTTTCCAAAGCATTTGGTGTAAAATGTATGATAGGCTGTATGCTGGAAGGGCCCATCTCTGTAGCAGCAGGTGTACATGTAGCTTCTGCCAAGGCTGATGTAATTACGATGCTTGACTTGGATGCTGTAAGTCTTTTAGCTTCTCATCCTGTGGAGATGAGTATTCTGTTTGATGAAAGTAACATTATCTTAAGTGACAGTGTAGGATTGGGCGCTTCCCTCGTTACGTCTCTCTAAGGCACAATGTCCACTTTAAGTGGTTGTTACGCTTTTTTGACACACCCATTCCCCTATTTATAGAAGAAATATATTTTGTAAAAAAATTGTATTAATATTCTATTAATACTATACTTGTATAATTAAAAGTAAATAATAAAATAAGGTTAAATTATGAAAAAACTATTTCTATCGATTTTTTTGATAGGCTCTTTAAGCGTAGTGTTGAATGCTGAAAACAATAATAGCATAAAAACAAAGTCAAATACTGAAAATAATACTAGTACAAAAGCAAAAGAGAAATCTGAAAATAATGACAGTGTAAAAGCAAAAAGAGCTGAAAAGCAGATTCAAGAGCAGATGAAAAGAGAAGAGAAGTATGCTAAAGAGCAAACATTTTATCAGGGAAAGAACTTTGATCTATCGGAACTTGAAGTTGATCCAAACTCCCTTGATGCTATTCCTGATATTGAGCCAGATTATAGTTTCAATATGGATGATGTCTACGATTAATAATAATTCTCATTCGCTTTCTCTCTCTTTGCACCTTTCCAAGGTGTAATACATACTTCAATTAAAAATTAGAAGTGCCCATAACTCAAAGTCCATGGTTATTCAGAGGATTCTATTGTATAATAAACACTATATACATTACGCCACATGAGAGACGTAACGAGGAAGCTACATGCTATTTAAAAACCTAAACCTATCAACTCCCATACAAAAATCTCTACAAGAAAATAATTATACTAAACCAACCACTGTCCAGGGAAAAGTAATCCCCTTAGTTCTAGAAAAGAATGATATCATAGCAAAAGCTCAAACAGGAAGTGGAAAGAGTGCCAGTTTTGTTTTGCCTATCTTGGAGCTTTGGTCTCAGAATATACCAGAGGGAAAGGCAAAGATCAAGGTTTTGGTTTTGACCCCTACTCGTGAGCTTACACTTCAAGTAGCAGAATATTTTTCTACTTTTGGAAACGGTTTAGCTCGTAAGCCAAAGGTAGTTTCTATCATTGGTGGAGAAAGCATCGGTGATCAGCTTTATGCCATACAGCAGGGGTGTGATATTGTTGTGGCTACTTCCGGTCGTCTTTTGGATGTACTTTCTAAGAAGCAGATGAATCTTTCTAAATTAGAATATTTTGTACTTGATGAAGCAGACAAGATGCTGAACCTTGGATTTTCAGAAGAACTTGATCTTGTATTGGACGAGATACCTTCCCAACGTCAAAACCTTCTCTTTTCTGCAACTTATCCTCAAAAAATGCTCGACATAGCTTCAAAAATCACACAAAACCCTATAGAAGTGAGCATTGAAGATGAAGCACCTGTAGTTGAGAAAATAGTCCAAAGGGTCATAGAAGTAAATCCTGAAAACAGAGGGCCTTTACTTAGACACTTAATGAAGAAAGAAAAATGGAAAAGCATACTGGTATTTATGGCGAACAAAAGAGCCACAGACAACATCGCTGAGAAGTTTAGAAAACGTGGTTATTTGGCAGAGTCTTTTCATGGTGACTTAACGCAAGAAGACCGTAACTATACGCTAGAACAGTTTAAAGCCAAGAAAATACAGATTTTGTTTGCAACAGATTTGGTTTCACGCGGGTTGGATATAGATGACATATCTTGTGTCGTAAACTATGACTTGCCACGCTCCCCGGCTGACTACATCCACCGTATAGGACGAACAGGAAGAGCTGGCAAGTCTGGTCTAGCTGTGACATTCATAGGACATGAAGAACAAGATCATTTTAAACTTATAGAAAAGCGTAGTAACATTAAGCTGGAAAGAGAACAGATAAAAGGGTATGAACTTAAGGGTAATGCACCCATCAAAGAGAAAGGTAAAGCACCTGTGAAAGGTAAAAGAAAAAGTAAGAAAGATAAGTTAAGAGAACAAGCAGTTAAAGATGCTCAGTAAAGTGTAATATTGTATTTAAAGTTTATGATAATTAAATGAAGATATTTCTATATTATGAGGGTCGCCAAGCCCCACCCTCATAATAGACCCGATGGTTATCTATTAGTAACGTCCTGCTTCTCTGTCTTTCCTATCTTCATTCTGACCAATGGCACCACCTGCAAGACCACCTATCGCTGCTCCTGCAAGAGTTGAAGCAGTGTTACCACCAACAGCTTGTCCTATTAATGCTCCTGTACCTGCACCAATTGCTGCACCAGTTTGTGTTTTAGTTGCACATCCTGTCATTAGAACTATACTTGCACCTGCTACTAAAGCGATCGTTAAATGTAATTTCTTCATAATGTTTACCTCCATTTATTTGCGTTTCTGTTTTATTGTAACATAAAATCAGGAGTAAGTGAAAATTTTTCAATAATTATTTACAAATATAACTGCTAATGATAGAAGTTTGATAAATTCTTTAAGATATAATTTTCTATAACATTAATTATACGCAAGGAAAGTATGATGATGGAAAGTATTAAACAGAGAGAAGAGAAAGTGCAAACTTGAAAACTGAGGGAGAAGAAGGTGTCAATCTACATTTGCATCTTCTGAAACGATTGGAAGGTGACGGAATTGAAAAGTACTTTTCAGTAAGTTTTGGTGCCGAGATGATAGTAACAAATGAAAAGCATTACGGTGCTATGGTGACATTGGCTATTCACCCTTGGCGTGATCTTATACTTTCTGTCTCTCCCAGGCTTTTTTTCTTGCTTCCATCAAGACTGTGTAAACGAGGTTTAAAGTATAAACAAATCTTCCCCATAAACAATTATGGTAAAATTCCAAAACTTTTAGATATGTAAGGAATTGATGTGTTTAACATTCAAAACTATTCGAAACAAAACATCAAAAATGACATCCTCTCCGGAGCACTTGTAGCCGTTGCACTTGTGCCTGAAGCGATAGCATTTTCATTTATCGCTGGAGTTTCTCCTGTGGTTGGTCTTTATGGAGCATTTATCATCGGTCTTGTGACTGCACTCATCGGTGGTAAACCAGGGATGATCTCTGGGGCTACCGGAGCTGTAGCTGTGGTATTTGTAGGTCTTGGTCTTTCTGTAGCTGAGATGTATCCCGAGTTGAGTAAAGATGCACTTTCTATGATGATACTGCACTATATCTTACTCACTTCCATCATCGCAGGACTCATACAGATAGGTATTGGACTCCTCAAAATGGGTAAGTTCATCCGTCTTGTGCCTCAACCTGCCCTCTTTGGCTTTGTAAATGGTTTGGCTATCGTCATCGCATTGGCACAACTTCCTTTCCTTGCACCTAAAAATATGGAACAATACAGTGGTAGCTGGATGGAGATCATCTCTGCCAGTTTTTCAGAAAATTACGTTATGTATATTATCGTGGTTCTTACTATGGCGACGATGCACTTCTTGCCTAAAGTCAGTAAAGCTGCCCCTGCAGGGCTTGTGGCTATCGTTGTTCTTACTCTTGTAACGTACCTTATGCATATTGATACGAAGATCGTAGGTGACCTTGCAGACCTTTCAAATGTATCCATGCCTTCGTTTGTAATGCCGGTTGCAGAACTCTTTACATTTGCATCGATGGCCATTATACTTCCTACAGCACTTATCGTTGCATTGGTTGGGCTTATCGAATCTCTGCTTACGCTTTCAGTACTGGATGAAATGGGTGGAAAGCGTGGTTCTGGCAACAAAGAGTGTATCGCACTTGGTGTAGGAAATACTACTTCTGGACTTTTTGGTGGTATGGCTGGATGTGCGATGATCGGTCAGAGTATCATTAACTTTACTTCTGGTGGTTTGGGTCGTCTTTCCTCATTTACAGCAGCAGTATTGCTCATCATCCTTGTGGTGAGCTTTTCCGATGTTATCGCAGTTATCCCTGTAGCAGTACTTGTGGGGATCATGTTTATGGTGAGTATCGGTACTTTTGAGTTCTCTTCACTGAAACGTATCAAACATATGCCTCGTTCAGATGCATTTGTACTTGTAACTGTAACAATCATCACTGTATTTGAAGACCTTGCCGTAGCTGTTATAGCAGGTATCATCATCTCTGCATTGGTATTTGCCTGGGAACACGCAAAGATCTTTGCTCGTACACATACGGACGAAAAAGGAAGAAAAATTTATGAACTTGATGGTCCTCTTTTCTTTGCTTCTGTGACTTCATTTAACGAACAGTTTGATATAGAAAATGATCCTGAAGTTGTAGTCATAGACTTTAAAGATGCCAGAGTAATGGACAGTTCAGGTTCTGAAGCCATCGATGCGATCACGGATAAATATAAAAAAGCCGGTAAAAAACTTACGCTTAGACACCTCTCTGAGGATTGTAAGAAGACACTCAAATCAGCAGGTCCTTTCTGTACCTATGAAGAGGATGATCCTACCTATAAAGTAGCGACAAACGTATAATTTAATACTCTTACCATACGCTAGACACTTTCTAGCGTATCACTTCTCTTCTTTATTAATTTCTTCCTTTTTACTCTTGACTCACACAACTTTTATGCTAATATAAAATAAATATATGTATAAGGATATAAAATGTTTATAAAAAATATACTGCTTTCTTTACTTTTAACTTCATTTTTATTCGCTGCTAATAAAGGTTTTGAATACAGTGGCATTATGGTTAAAGACAGATCTAAAAGCCAAGTAGAAGATATCGTTGTGAAACGAGACATTGACCCTATATGTAAGAAAGTTCCTATTAACAATACGATGTTATGGGAAGGAAACTATGCCAATGCCAAAGTACCTGATGCATGTAAATTTACCTTTGTTGTAACACCCGGAAAACTTTTACCCATGCATTTGGATGAAGATTTGGAGACCTATGGAGAGTTGGAAGTGTTGGCATTTATCAAACAGATGCAACATGATGATACGATGCTGCTCATTGACAGTCGTAAAAAACCATGGTTTGATTATCGTACTATCCCCGGTGCGATCAATATGCCTTTTCACTACTTTAAAGAGAGAGACTCTTTTGAATTTCAGTTTGAGTACGGTTTAAAGCATATGGGTGTTTATATCGGAAAAGATGATGAGTTTGATTTTAGCGAAGCCAAAATACTGGTACTTTTTTGTAACGGCCCATGGTGCAGTCAATCCCCTGCAATGATCTATGCCCTTTTAGAGATAGGTTACCCCGCAGAGAAGATAAAATGGTATCGTGGAGGCATGCAAGATTGGCTTAGTGCGGGTATGACATCCACACGGAAATAATTATTTAAGATATTTACTACACAACTACTACATAGACTTCTATTATTATAATTCATAAAAGGAGTCTATGATGATTAAAATTACCCTGGTTTTTTTTATGATACTTAATATCCTTTCTTCAAACGACATCTCATTGCAGTTTACCGGTGTAAAAACAGACTACATCAACAGTAAAGGTGAGAAAAAACAGATCACCATAGAACGTGAGATCGATCCTAAATGTATGGATATACATATCAGTAATGATGTGTTTTGGAAAGCTAAGTATGCCCATAATACGGTACCAAAAGCTTGTAAGTCAACCTTTATTACAAGTGCGGGAAAAGTTATATTCCCTATGCAGATCCATAAAGATATAGAAACTTATGGTGAAATGGAAGTGATGGCATTTGTCAAAAAAATGCAGCATGACAGTATGATGCTTTTTATAGATACCAGAGATGAAGAGTGGTATGAATATCGTACGATACCCGGTGCGATGAATATTCATTATGTCTATATTATGAAACCCAAAGTATTTGAAGAGGAATATAAAGCATCTTTATCAAAACTTGGTATTATTGGTATAAAAAAGCCTTTTGACTTTTCTAAAGCTAAAACTATTTTACTATTTTGCAATGGTGCATGGTGCAGCCAATCTCCAAATATGGTAAAAGCACTGCTCGCTTTAGGTTATCCGCCGGAAAAGATAAAATGGTACAGAGGTGGGATGGATGACTGGCTTGGATTGAGTATGACAACTACAAGGAAATAACGCATATGTTTTTGTAGTATAAATGTCTATTTGATCCTTGTATTTGTTTTTTAAAGGCGAAGCTAAAAGTTTTTATTGAGAAAAAAGGTACAGACATCCTCTTTACCTAGTTCACATGACCTTTTAAGATACTTACGACCCTGTTCTCTATCTGGAAGAATACCTGCAATTTTATCCCCATAATAGAGTGTCATACCTGCAGTGAAGCATCCATCCTCATCCTCTAAATGGCACCCTTTTTGTGCATAGTGCAGTGCTCTCTTTTTATCTACTTTAAGCCCCGAAAGAAAAGAGTGTTTACTGGAGATATAGAAGTAATAGAGTCTTGCACAGGCTGCACCATCATTATTATCGCATTTGACTTTGATACTCTCAAACTGTGTTTGAGTCATTTTACCACCATGAAGAATATTGATACTAAGAAAAAGAAAAAAAATGATTTTAGTACATTTACGTAATATATAGTCTGATTTTTGCATCGCAAATTATAGCATAAGCAACATTGCGTACAACAACTACAAGGAGGGTTACAGTACTCCTTTGCAGTATAACATGTTATTTGACGATAATTCTGGCATTTGTTGCCTGTATAGGTCTATTGTTTGGATGGTGCATCGTATGCAAAAATGTTTCTACTTGTACTTTAGAGATACTTACTGGTGTCTTAAGTACTAGCCAGCGAACACCTTCACTACATGGTGGTGTTGTGAGTGAACCATTGAAACGGTAGTAGTCTTTATTTTCAGGAAGCAGTGCTTTTGAAATATCAGAAAGTTCTAATGCACTCTTCTCATTCGCACCTTTAGGCATCTTCTCCCATACTTTAGCTAAGTCTTTGTTCTCTTCACCCTCTTCAAACATTAAAGCAAGTACAGCAATATTACCCTCTTTATCCAAATGAACAAAGTGTGCTTCAAGTGGGAATGATTTGCCATCTATATGGTTTTCACTCGGTGTATGAAAGTGGAACTGTTTTAACTCAAATGTAATTCCATCTACATTTAGAGTACTTCCTGTTTCGACATTGACCTGAATCGTATGACCGTTGTTTAAAATCTCTTTTGAACTACTTTTATACTCTGGTATTATTGCATCAAGATCAGCATCCAGAGAAGTCATAATGTTGATAGGCGACTGGTTTTTTCCCATACCGCACATTTTATATTTAGGAGAAAGTTCTCCCCAGCTGCTTGGAGAACCATGCCCTGTATATCCCCAATGTGCATTGGAATCTTTTGCTATAGAAAGTGAGCTTAACAATGTCAATGCCAGAGAAGCACTTAAAAGTGTAGAAGTGATTTTTTTAAGATTCGGCATTTAGTGCCTCACTGTACTGAATTTTAATTCTTGTCATTTGAACCCCTTAGTTTATATAAGTACTAAAGTATAAGATATAGAGCTTCAAAAGAGAACAAATATGATTGAAATAAGTAATAAAAATCAATTATTTTGTTTGTACCTTTATTTTTAATAAATTTTAATGAATAAAATTATCTATTATTTAGATGAAAAACATCACTATCAAGAGAAGTGCAAATGGCAACATGGCAAGTGCATATATAGTCTTTTGTGTTTTTACTGCTTTATAAACACCCCAAAAGAAAAGCCCTACGATAATGATAAAACCTGACAAGACAATATAGGGAGGTATAGTCATTTTTTCACCTGCAAAAGCTAAAATAGAAGTCCATAAAAAGAGTGAGAAGATCTTTATCATTTTTCGAGATCCTCTTTAGCCAGTTTGTCTACCATCTTAATGCTATCAAGTGCATTTTCAAGTATCTGTTTAGTTGAAGCAAGTGGCTTCATATGAAGATTGGTTTGTCCTTTATCCAAACTTTCATCCATTAAAACAGACATCACTTCTTGTTCCAACTCTTTAAATATCTCATCTAGTTTTTGTTCAATAAATTCAACATTCATATTATTTAGTATGTCCTTATTTTGCTTTAGGTCTGAAGATTTTAATCACTGCTTCATCTGCTTCCATGAAGCCGCCGCCTATAAGGTCTATGCAATATGGAACCGCAGGAAAAACAGCATCTAAACATTCACGAATAGACTTTGGTTTTCCAGGAAGATTGATGATGAGTGAACCGTTACAGATACCTGCAGTTTGACGAGAGAGTATGGCTGTGGGCACATACTGCAGACTTACCGCTCTCATCTGTTCTCCAAACCCCGGAAGGAGCTTCTGACAGACATTTTCAGTTGCTTCTGTCGTTACATCTCTCATTGCAGGACCAGTACCACCAGTTGTAACTATGAGATCACAGTTCTCGTCGCGTGAAAGATTTATAAGTGTTGTTTCTATGAGGCTTTGCTCATCGGGGATGCATCTATATTCATATTCACATTCATTCAACAGATATTCTTTCATCGTATCCATAATGGCTACCCCGGAGATATCTTCATATATGCCTTGTGATGCTCTATCGCTTGTCGTTATTACACCTATTTTTATTTTATCCATTAACTATTTATCCTAAAAAAATATTTGAGATACTATAGCTTAGAAGTGCTTATAGCTATCCTTAATGAACAATCTCTATGCGTCCATCTTTGGCTTTAGGACTGAGAACCTTCTGTGTATCAATGTACTCAGCCATGATCGAATAGAAAGTAGTATAGGTGTTTTTTAAGTCTGTTCCATACTTTTTAAACCAAAAATATCCATCTCCTTCATGATTAACGATAAAAGAGTTACTTAGGATGCTATACTCTTTTTTAGGATCCAGATCAATCCACTTTCCTTCTTGAAGCACTTTGATACTGTCAACGCGTTTCCCAGGCTTGATCACTTTACGACCTTTGATCTGTTGCACCTGTTTAGGCAATGTGATACGGTATTTAAGTCCCGAGACCTGCATAAGTCCACCCTCTCCATAACTGGCCGCAGATCTTTCGAGTATCTCTTTAAAATACTTTCCTTTGAGTTTAAGCATATATGCATAGTTTGCAAACTCATCGATCTCTTTGAGCATGGTATCTGTGACATTACCTTCACTGTATATCTTACTGCCTCTGAACGCCCCTGCATTATTCAGTACGACATCCACTTTGAATTTTTCTCTCATGAGGTCATTGATCATATCTGCAACAGAAGATTCATTTTTACGTATTTCATCTGAACTTAGATTCCAAGGTGTTTTTGTCTGACCTAAAACGATAGCAGCAGGAAAGCCTTTTTGATACTTTGCAACTCTTTCTTTTATCTTTTGATCTGCCTTGAGCACTTCTGTTACTGGTATATTGGTCATTTTTATCTTTTTACTTAAGACTTTGAGATCTTTATCTAACGGAATATCTACTTTGATGATCTGTGTACCCTGTTGTCCACCGTTAACAATAGCTGTTTTATGGATACGTCCCATCTTTTTGACATACTCATGAGAATGTCCTCCAAAGATAAGATCGATCCCTTTCACCTGCTTAGCAAGTGCTACATCCTGCTTATATCCGATATGGGAGAGAGCAACGATGACATTTACCTCTTTATCTTTTAAAAGCTTGATCATCATCTTGGCAGTCGTCACATTGTTAGAAATGATCTTAACATCTCTTTCACTTGTAACCAAAGGAAGATCTTCTGTCATAAGTGAAAAGAACCCTACTTTAACACCATCTATCTCTTTTATCAAATAAGGTTCACATTTTCCTTTGAGAGCTGAAGTAGAAACATCCAAATCACTACAAATAGAAGTAAATGAAGCATCATCCAACGCTTTGGCAAATACTTTACTCCCTTTATCAAACTCATGGTTTCCAAATGCATACAGTTCATACCCAGCATCAGACATAAGAGAAAAGATAGCTTTTCCTTTATAGGTATGAAAATACTTGTTCATCAGGTCATCTCCTGTTGAGACGATAACAGTGTTTTGATTCTCTTTTTTGAGTTGTTTATAGACTGTTGCAAGATAAGCTATGCCACCCATCATGATCTTCTCTTTTTTTCCATCACCGTTGAGATCGAACTTTTGAGAAAAAGCTTCCATCATTCCCTGAAGATCAGCGGTTCCTGCAATACTGATGACTTTGTTGGATGCTATGGCACTAGAAGCGAGTAGTAAAAGAGAGAGGAAAAGTGAATTTTTGAGAGATTTTTTAAACATAAAGATTCCTGTAAAATAATATACTTAATTGTACATCATAACTATCCTATTTTCAATAAAATTTTATCTAACAGTGATGTACTTACTGCTCTTTTGATATAACCCAGCAGATAAGTAGCTTTAGTGATATAGTATCTTGGTTTTGGTCTCTCTGTCAGAATGATGGTATGTACTATCTGAGCTACCGAGATCGCCTCTTCTTTAAAAGGTACTTTTTTGGCAATTCCCTCCATACTTTCCAGATATTGTTCTTTAAACAAAGAGTGCTCTATATCTACATTCTCTTTTAGCTTCTGTACAGCATTTTTTCGAAAATCACTGGTGACAGGTCCTGTATTGAGAAGTACAGGGTAGATATCTGTACCTTTAAGTTCCAGTCTTAGTGTATCAGTAAGTCCCTCTACGGCATATTTACTGGCATTATAAGCACCTCTCCCAAAGAGTGAGACAATACCCAGTACAGAGCTGTGCTGGATGATCTTTCCATGTCCCTGCTTTCGCATGACAGGAATGATCTGTCTGGTACATTCATGCAGACCAAAGACATTGGTTTCAAACTGTGCTTTAAGTACTTCTATAGTGATGTCTTCCATAGCTCCTGGCTGTCCATAACCTGCATTGTTAAACCAGACATCTATCTTACTGTCAATCTCAAGGACTTTAGTGATAACGGCTGTTATCTCATCAGGCTTTCTCACATCAAGCTGCATAGCATGTTCAAAACCCAGTTCTTTTAACATTTCTACATCTTTAGGGTCTCTGGCAGTTGGATAGACTTTAACAAATTTATCTTTAAGATAGTTTGCAGTTGCCAGCCCTATGCCTGTACTGCATCCTGTAATGACAATATTGGTCATTTTCTATGATCCTTTTATATGTTCCATAAGGGGTTTGATATCCACATATTTACCTCGAATATGCTCTTTGGCATATTCTACAATCTTACCATGGAATCTTGCATAAATTACATGAAGTTCTATTTCATATTTGTAAATATCTTTAATCTTGTTAAGGTTTGCCTCTATCCCCTCTTGCATCCACTCTTGTATCTGCATATACCCCTCAAAACTGTAGCCTAGTGTATCAAGAAGTCTTTGTGTATAGCTATCGACAACAAAGACTTCGCGTCCACAGCCATAACAAAGTATGGAGTCTGCACTCTCCATCCCTACCCCTTTTTGTGCGAGTAGCCATTGTCTGTCAACATCATTTTGAAACACTTCAAAAGTACCAAAATCATCGAGGATATGGGTACAGAGCATTTTAAGTCTTTGAGCTTTGGTATTGTAAAAACCACTGGGTTTGATGAGTGTAGCGATCTGCTGAACATCAGCCTTGCTTAGTGCCTCTAAAGAAAGAAGTCTATGTTCTTTTAGATTTGATAGTGACTCCTCTACTTTCTCCCATTTTGTCTGCTGAGTCAAGATCGCACCGATAATCACTTCAAACGTCCCGCTCTTTGGCCACCAGAGAGGATCTCTGTTACTTTGAAGGTAGCCCAACGATATGAGTGCATAGAGAAGATCATAACTACTTTGCAAAAGAAGCTTCCTTTTAACTTTTACGTGAGTGTAGATAGTCTTTCACTATCTTGGTATGGTCAAAGACCAGTTTTTCCATTGGAATTGTATCAAGACTATAAAGTTGTGCTTCTTTGGCATCATCTCCACCCTGGGGTTCACCTTTGGCTTTAGCCACATATACCACAGAGGCTGTATGAAAACGCGGATCACGTGCAGGGTCAGAGTAGATACCAAGCACTCTACTTATGGTTACATCAAGATTTGTCTCTTCTTTCATCTCACGCACCAAAGCATCTTCCACTCTCTCACCCACATCCACAAAACCACCAGGCAGTGCCAAACCTCTTGGCTCATTCTTTCGCTCTATGAGCACAATACCCTGAAATATATCTTTGTCATCATATATTTCGATGATGCCGTCAGCAGTAAGATAAGGTGTTTTAGGTGTAAAAGCCATAGACTGTTCTCCTTTAGTGTGGGTTATTATAACATTTGAATTGAAATTTATACTATAATTCCCAATAAGGATAAATGAATATGCATAAAGAGATAAATTTAACTATAAAATCAGGATATATAAAAGCGTATCAAGATGGATATCCACTGATCTCAAAAGAGTCTATTGTTGACTGGAACAGAGTCACAGATGAGGGTATGATAGTCAATCTGCTGGATAATAGAAAAAAGTTCATAGCCAAAGGGTATTATGGAAAACAAAATAAAGGGTATGGCTGGGTACTGTCATCTAAAAAAGATGAAAAAATAGATGTAACTTATTTTGTCAAAAAAATAAAATCTGCTATCAAGTATAGAGAAGACTTTTATAGTGATGAAAGTACTACGGCATTTAGAGTCTTTAATGGTGAAGGTGACGGCATAGGTGGATTGACCATAGATTATTTTGATGGGTTCTATTTAGTCACGTGGTACAGTGTGGGTATATATAAATTTAAAGAAGATATTTTAGAAGCACTTAAACGCAGCGTTGAGTATAAAGGCATTTATCAAAAAAAGAGATTTGATGCAAAAGGTCAATATCTTGACGATACAGATGATTTTGTTTGTGGTAATAGTGCTGAATCCCCTATTATAGTAAAAGAAAATGGGGCAAATTTTGCTATATTTTTGGATGATGGTGCTATGGTAGGGGTATTTTTAGATCAAAGAGATGTGAGAAAAACCATTCGAGATAAATATGCAAAAGGCAAAACAGTATTAAACACTTTCTCTTACACTGGAGCTTTTTCAGTTTTTGCAGCTTTGGGTGGTGCAACGAAGACCACAAGTGTAGATCTGGCAAACAGAAGCCGTAGTAAAACACAAGAACAATTCAGTATAAATAATATAGACGTAGAGACACAAGATATCATCGTAGAGGATGTTTTTAATTACTTCAAGTATGCAGTGAGAAAAAAATTATCTTTTGATCTGGTAGTGCTTGATCCTCCTAGTTTTGCAAGGTCAAAAAAACATACTTTTTCTGCGGGAAAAGACTATATTAAACTTCTCAAAGAAGCTATTCAAATAACAAATAAGGGTGGTGTGATAGTTGCTTCAACCAATGCTTCAAACTTTGATATGCAAAAATTTAGAGATTTTATAAACAAAGCATTTAAAGAGTTAAATGGAAAATACAGTATCGAAGAGACTTTCTTTTTACCAAAAGATTTTAGAGTGAGTGATAAGTTTAAAGAAGGTAATTATCTTAAAGTGGTGTTTGTTAGAAAAATTAGTTAAGTTCTATTTTTGTAACAAGGAAATTTTTCTTTATGTTTATTTTAATATAATGAATATGTATTTAAAATAATTAAGAAAGGAGATATTTATTATGTCTAACGTTACTCTTATTATCTTAGCACTATTTATTTTACTTTGGTTTTACTGTATACATTCTGCAGTATTCAGTAAATTTAAAAATGAAAAAGCAAAAGTTTTTTGGATCATAGGTTTAGTATTTGTACCTCTTTTATCTTTTTTTTATATCTACTTCAAAAAAGATTTATTAGAAAGTTAAAACTATTATGGTTTATATCTGGTATTACAGGGAATATAAAAGTTAGTGTCAATCATTATAAAACCTTCCATATTGGCATGTTTTATAAGGTTTTATATTCTCGGTTCCTTATAAATGGTCTCTAAACGTCGCTACAGCGATAAACGTTATAAAATATGTTAAGTTATAAGGTTTTAATTGGTTACAGTCACAAGGTAACCGTCGTATCTACCTCTGAAGATCAGGCTCATATTTCGATAGCCTATAAGATTTATTTGATATGGTAGTCAGGCAAATAGATTTTTTTTACTTCCAAAACTTATATGCCCTTTAAATACTTTTATTATTTTCTAATGTTTAAAAGAGTAGACTCAAGCATAAATATCTTAGAAAGGAAGAGCAAATGAATTTATCATCAAAAATTACAGTGATTATCATAGGTATTCTTGCAGGAATGCATTTTTCAGGATGTGTTTCCAATAATACTTCTTCTGGAGAAGATGGAACTTGTATAACCCACAACGGTACAGAGTATTGTGATGTAACGTCACCCTATACGGGTAAAATATGGTTGGACAGAAACCTTGGTGCTACAGAGGTGTGTACTGCTCTTAATGACACTGCTTGCTATGGTGACTACTACCAGTGGGGAAGAAACTTTGATGGGCATCAGAACAAAAATAGTGAAACGACCGATACACTGGCTACAGATGTAAATAATGCGGGAAATATGTTTATAACTGGGGTTGGTGAATGGACATCGGTAGATTCTAATGGAAGCATTAGGCATACAAATTGGTCTAAAATTGATGGGAGTTCTGTCTGCCCTGCAGGATATAGGATACCAACCAAGGATGAACTTGAAGCTGAAACGATAAGAGAGGAGATGGCAAGTAGCACAGATACCTTTCTTAAATTACCATATGCAGGTTTTCGTGATGATATTGGGGGAGAGTTGTGGGATCAAAGCAAACATGGTTATGTTTGGTCAAGCAGTATGGACTCAGAGAATGCATACGCTCTATCTTATGTAGGTGTTGTTGTGAGATCATTCTTGGACACTCGTTCTACTGGATACTCTGCTCGTTGTATTAAGAATTAGTAATAATAATCAGAGATGGGTCTAATTCCAGACCTTCTAGGTGATATAGTGTCAAGCGTATAAAAAACATTAAACAACTTGGATCAGACTCGACTGAGTTCTTAAGGAATAAAAAGTAAACATCTTATTTTAAAAACCTTATAAAATAGTTTTCCAGCACATAAAAAAGAGTAACAGAATATTGAAGATTACTGCATCAAAGCTTCAATAATTTCATCATAAACTTCAGTCATAATAGTATAGTTTAGAAGAAATACTAGGCACTAAGACACTCTTTATGCTATCTATGTAAAAATGTATCAGATTAAGATGGAGATGCTCCTATGGAAATTAAAGCCAATTTTGTTGATATTGACCAGCGTGAGATTTATCCTGTAAAAGTAGTAACCAACAATCAAAAGATCACTTCTGTCACAAAGATTGACGAGCACTGCTCCACCTACATCCTGCCTGGGTTTATCGATGCCCATATCCACATAGAGAGTTCGATGCTTCCTCCAAGCGAATTTGCCCGTCTGGCAGTACGCCACGGTACGGTTGCCACTGTTTCCGATCCGCATGAAATCGCCAATGTTCTTGGCATAAAAGGGGTTGAGTTTATGCTCAACAATGCCGAACAGGTCAATTTCAAATTTTATTTCGGAGCATCGCCTTGTGTACCGGCAACATCCTTTGAGACCAGTGGTGCCACACTGGGCGTTGAGGAGGTCAAAGCATTACTGCAAAAACCACAGATCAAATATCTCAGCGAAGTGATGAATTTTCCAGGTGTCATCCATGGCGATGAAGATATGCTCTTAAAGATAAATGCGGCGCATGATCTGGGCAAACCGGTAGATGGTCATGCTCCCGGAGTTCGCGGAGATGATCTTAAACGCTACATCAACGCGGGTATCACGACCGACCATGAAACATGTACGTATGATGAAGGATTGGAAAAGATCCAAAACGGTATGAAAATACTGATACGCGAAGGCTCAGCTGCGAAGAATTTTAACGCTCTGGCACCACTGATTGATGAACATTATGCGATGCTGATGTTTTGCAGCGATGACCGCCATCCAAATGATCTCTATCATGAGCATATCAACCAGCTTGTCAAGCGTGCCCTGGCAAAAGGCAATAATCTCTTCAAAGTTTTACAAATCGCCTGCATCAATCCGATCATGCATTACAACCTGGATGTCGGAATGTTAAGAGAGGGAGACAGTGCTGACTTCATCGAAGTAGATAATCTGGTTGATTTCACCATTTTAAAAACAGTGATCAATGGTGAAGTGGTTGCCCAAAACGGAGAATCGAAAATAAGCCCGGTACCGATCTCAAAGATCAATAACTTTCATGCAAGCACAAAAGAAACAGAAGATTTTACAATGCCGGCATGTAAAACGGTTGAAGTGATCCAGGCCATCGATCATGAGCATTATACTCATGAAAAACTAGTAGATCTTCGAAATATGCCAACAGAAACCATAAGTGATATTGAACATGACATTCTTAAAATAAGTGTCGTTAACCGTTATGAAGATGCTATGCCCGCTGTCGCTTATGTCAATGGTTTTGGGTTAAAGCAAGGCGCAATCGCTTCGAGTGTTGCCCATGATTCGCACAATATCATTGCCGTAGGGTGCAGCGATGAGGCGATTGCCAGAGCGGTCAACCTTCTCATTGAACACCAAGGCGGTATTTGTGCCGTTACGGATACACAAACGTGGGTTCTACCCCTGGAAATTGCAGGAATCATGAGTGCAGAAGACGGTTTCAATATCGCCAGAGAATATGAGAAGATAGACCGCATTGCCAAAGAAGCCTTGGGTTCAACGTTAAGCGCCCCGTTTATGACTCTCTCATTTATGGCACTGCTGGTGATTCCGGAACTGAAACTCAGCGACAAAGGCCTTTTTGATGGACGGACATTTCAATTTATCTACAATTGTAGAATCAGATAATGAACCTTTTTAAACTTCAAGAACACAGAACAGATGTCAGAACCGAAATAACTGCAGGGTTTACAACGTTTATGGCCATGCTCTACATCGTTCCGGTGAATGCTTCCATCATGAGTGCTTCAGGCATGCCTTATGATGCCCTTATTACGGCTACGGCAGTAATGACCATCATCGCATCGATACTCAATGGATTTTGGGCAAATACTCCGATCGCTATGAGTGTTGGTATGGGTTTGAATGCCTATTTTAGTTTCGGACTGGTCAAAGGGATGGGAATTCCCTGGCAGAGTGCTCTGGGCATTGTATTTGTCTCTGGGATATTATATATACTTATCAGTATGACACCGTTGCGACGCTGGATGATCGAAACTATTCCCATGGACATCAAGCGAGCAGTCAGTGCGGGGATCGGTGCTTTTATTGCATTTATTGGATTAGAGCAGATGAAAATCATTGTTGACAGTCCTTCAACGCTCGTAACCATCGGCAGTTTTCAAGACAGCCATGTTCTGCTCGGTCTGTTTGGTCTGGCTCTGGCAATTTTATTTACACTCAAACAATACAAAGGTGCCTTTATCCTTTCAATCGTTCTGACAACACTCTTTGCATGGGGTACAGGTATCGAAAAGCTGCCGGAGGAGTTTATCTCCATGCCTGCATCTATGGCGCCGATAGCATTTGAGTTGGATATCCCCTCTGTTTTGACACTCTCTATGATACCGGTCATTATCATCTTTTTGATCACCGATATTTTTGATACACTTGGCACACTGACCGGCGTAGGAATGCGGGCAGATCTTTTTAATAAAAAGGACTCCTTGCCGCTGCAAAAAACCATTGAGGCAGATGCCGCTGCAACAATGCTAAGCGGGCTTGCCGGAGTGACCAGTACAACATCCTACATTGAGAGTGCCGCCGGTGTCGAAGAGGGTGGGCGAACAGGGCTTAGTGCAGTTGTGGTCGGTCTGCTGTTTATTTTACCTCTGTTTCTGCTCCCTTTTTTCAAAGCCATCCCTCCAAATGCGATCTACCCTATCCTTATCGTTATTGGCGTTATGATGTTCAGTGAAGTGAAGCATATAGACTATCAAGATCCCGCCATAAAATACAGTACTTTTTTTATCGTACTGGGAATGCCACTGATGTACTCCATCACCAACGGTCTGCTTTTGGGTGCTTTGGTTTTTGTTTTTATCAATCTGGTTCAGGGCAGGTATAAACAGATCGACATAGCTATGGGGGTTTTGGCTGCCGTTGCTTTACTGGTGTTTTTTGTACTGTAGAAGCGAAGTAGAATATTAAAAAAAGGTTAATATGTTATGCCAAATATACAAGTCAATAATGTTTCGCTTTACTACGAGATCCAGGGGACAGGAGAACCGTTAATGCTAGTTGCCGGTCTGGGCAGTGACTCCCAAAGTTGGCAACCAGTTATGGAGGAACTCTCACGGCACTTTCTGGTCATTGCACCGGATAACAGAGGAACAGGCAGAACCGTACCGCAAGACGTTGAGACAAGCATCCGGCAGATCGCTGATGACTGCATGGCACTTACAAGACATCTGGGCTTCTCCTCTTTTAATCTGCTTGGCCATTCGATGGGTGGCTTCGTTGCTCTAAACCTTACAACCCGTTACCCAGATACTGTCGACAAACTGATACTTGCAGGCACATCAGCCTCTAACCCGAAATGCAATGATGTACTTTTTTCCGATTGGGCATCAACCCTGGAATCAGGTATGGATAAAATGCAGTGGTTCCGCAGCATCTTCTACTGGCTCTTTACAGAACAATTTTTTGAAAATGGGGATGCCATAGACGCTGCACTCCGCTATGCCGTTGATTACCCGTATCCTCAAAGTGCGGTTGCTTTTAGAAAACAAGTAGAGGCGATCTCAGGATTTGACTGTTTCGAACAACTTTCCGGTGTCACTGCAAAGACGTTGATTATCAGCGGACAAGAGGATATCCTCTTCCCTCCAGATGCATCCGCTTCCATAGCGCAGGCGATTCCAGGAGCAGCCTTTTCTGTCATAGCACATGCCGCCCATTCCATTCATATGGAACAACCCCAGGTATTTACCGACCGTGTGCTGGATTTCCTGCTGTCAAACCCATAATCCAGAATTTTTAGCAGATTTTAGCTTTTCACTATAAAATAACTTCAAACATAGTTTTTTCAATAGAAAAATTGATGCAACCTAAAATAAGCTATTTTGTGGGGTTGAATTTGCAAGTGGTTCAATTAAAATTAAAAATCACTCAAGTTCTTATAAATCTCCCACATATCATCTGCATGCTTTTGCGCCTTCTGAATAAAAGCGGCTTCACGTTCAGGGTCCATACGGTGTACCATACTGAAACGCATCTCGTTCTTCATATATTCGCTGACCGGGATTTTAGGTTTTTTATAATCGAGTGTTAGAGGATGTTCACCTCTCTCGGCACGTTCAGGATGATAGCGGAACAGCGGCCATAATCCGCACTCAACGGCAAGACGCTGTTGGTGCATACCAAACCGCAGATCATAGCCATGCGCGATGCAGTGGCTGTAGGCGATGATGAGTGAGGGACCGTCATACTGCTCGGCTTCCATCAAAGCTTTGAGTGTCTGCGAATCACTGGCACCCATCGCGACACGTGCGACATAGACATTCTCATACGCCATCGCCATCCGGGCAAGATCTTTTGGCAGAGCCGCTTTGCCGTTGGCTGCGAATTTTGCTACCGCTCCCGTAGGGGTGGCTTTGGACTGTTGACCACCGGTGTTGGAATAGACTTGCGTATCCAACACTAGAATATTGACATTTTTTCCACTGTCAAGCACATGGTCGACACCACCGTAGCCGATATCGTAGGCCCAGCCGTCTCCACCAATCATCCAGACTGATTTTTTAACAAGATAATTGGCAACTTCCAGAAGCTCGTTTACTTTGGCATGGGATACCTTTTTGAGCTTTTCTTTAAGTATATCAACGCGTTTACGCTGCTCAAAAATTGCCGCTTCATCCTTTTGGTCAGCACTTAAAATTTTCGATACCAGATCATGCGGAACAGTGTCGCCGACTGCCTGAAGAAGCTCTCTGGCCTGTATGGACTGTTTATCGATACTCAGCCGGAACCCCAGACCGAACTCTGCATTATCTTCAAAAAGCGAATTGGACCAGGCAGGACCTCTTCCCTCTTTGTTGACACTCCATGGTGTTGTCGGTAGGTTTCCACCGTAGATAGAAGAGCAGCCCGTGGCATTGGCAACGATCATGCGGTCGCCGAAGAGCTGGGTCGCCAGTTTGATGTATGGCGTCTCTCCACACCCCGGGCAAGCTCCTGAAAATTCAAATAGCGGTTCGAGCAACTGTGCCTCTTTGATCTTTGAATGATTTAGACGGCTGCGGTCAATCTCCTCAATGTGACTGAAAAAATTCCAGTTCTCTTTTTCGGCATCCAACAGCGGGTGGATGGGCATCATATTAATCGCTTTTCTCCCGGCGACCTCTTTACTCTCAGCCGGACACTCCTCGACACAAAGCATACAGCCGGTACAATCTTCTACGGAAATCTGAATGGTAAAATGCTCTGCCTTTTCAAACATTTTACCTTTGGCCGGGATATCTTTGAATGTTTCCGGCGCATGCTCCAGTAAGGCTTCATCATAGACTTTTCCCCGGATAACGCTGTGCGGACAGACGGTGACACACTTGTTGCACTGTATGCACAACTGCGGTTCCCATACGGGTACTTCCATCGCAATATTGCGCTTTTCATACTGCGTCGTACCACTCGGCCATGTCCCGTCAGCAGGAACCATGCTGACTGGCAGGGTGTCACCTTGTCCGGCAATCAGTTTTGCTGTGACATTTTGGACAAAGTCAGGGACGCTGCCACTGATCGGGGAGAGCATTTCTATATCACTGTCAAGTTTGTCGGGAACCGTGATTTCGTAAAGGTTTTCCAGAGTGATATCGACAGCGGCAAAATTTTTCCGAACAACCTCCTCACCCTGTTTTCCATAGGTCTGTTCGATGGCCTGCTTGATTCTTTTGGAGTGATCCTTATGCCTCATGACACTCGTAATCGTGAAAAAACAGGTCTGCATAATGGTGTTGATCCGCCGGTGAAGTCCCGCTTCTTTGGCAACGCTATAAGCATTGATTACATAAAAACGGAGCTCTTTTTCCATAATCTCCCGCTGGATACGGCGGGGCAGACGGTGCCATACTTCCTCTTTCTTATGCGGCGAGTTCAACAAGAAAGAGGCGCCGCGTTCCGCCGTCAGGAGAATGTCAAACTTCTCAAGGAAAACGGCCTGGTGGCAGGCAATAAAGTTGGCCTTTTGAATAAGGTAGGTCGAATGGATAGGCAGCTGACTGATACGCAGGTGCGACACCGTCATGGAGCCTGATTTTTTGGAATCATAGACAAAATAACCCTGCACTTCATTCTCTGTCTCTTCCCCGATGATTTTAATCGTGTTCTTATTTGCCCCAACCGTGCCATCCGAACCGAGCCCGTAAAAGACCCCTCTGAACGTGGCATCATTTTCAATAATAAAATCAGGATCCCACTCCAGGCTCATGTGGGTCACATCGTCAATGATACCGATGGTAAAATGCTGTTTCTGGTTTTCTTGTTTAAGCTCGTCAAAAACACGCTTGACCATCGCCGGGGTAAACTCTTTGGAAGAGAGGCCGTAGCGTCCACCGATCACTTTCGGAAAGTGTTTGAGTCTCAAGCTCCCTTCGTTATGGGCTTCACTCAGAGCAGTGAGGATATCCTGGTAGAGCGGTTCGCCGACGGAACCCGGTTCCTTCGTCCGATCAAGCACCGCGATAGAAGTAACGCTCTCAGGCAGGACGGCAATAAAGTGTGCAATAGAGAAAGGACGGAAAAGACGCACTTTGATCACACCAATTTTTTCGCCTTTGCCTTGAAGGTATTCGACGGTTTCGTGAACCGTTTCTGCCCCTGAACCCATCAGAACAATAACGCGTTCGGCATCTCTATCACCGACATAGTCGAAAAGACCGTACGCTCGCCCCGTAAGGGCAGCAAACTGGTTCATAGCATCTTCAACGATCGCCGGGGTTTCAAGATAGAAGGTATTGACGCTTTCACGTCCTTGAAAATAAAGGTCTGGATTTTGTGCCGTTCCGCGGATAAACGGATGCTCGGGCGAAAGGGCACGGTTGCGGTGCGCTTCGATGAGATCATGATCGATCATAGTACGCATGACATCATCACTGATAGCATCTATTTTTTTGACTTCATGCGAGGTACGGAAGCCGTCAAAGAAATGTAAAAATGGTACACGGGCTTTTAAAGTCGCCGCCTGAGAAATCAGGGTAAAATCATGCACCTCCTGCACCGAATTCGACACCAGCATGGCAAAACCGCTTTGACGCACCGACATAACATCCGTATGATCGCCAAAAATAGAGAGTCCCTGCGCGGCAATGGAACGTGCGGCAACATGAAAAACAGTCGAGGTTAATTCACCGGCTATTTTATACATATTTGGCAGCATCAACAGCAACCCTTGGGAGGCGGTAAAAGTCGTAGTCAACGAACCGGTTTGCAACGATCCATGTACTGCTCCGGCTGCTCCAGCTTCGCTTTGCATCTCTGTCACATCAGGAACGGTTCCCCAAATATTTTTATCACCATGCGCCGAATAGACATCAGCCCACTCTCCCATCGGCGATGCTGGTGTGATCGGATAGATAACAATAATTTCGTTGAGTTTATGGGCAATACGTACTGCTGCTTCATTTCCATCTACTACTATGATGTCCGTTTTCATGAAAACCTTTCACTTCATACAAATAAAAGTCTCTTTAAAGATACCTTTTAACTATTTTATCGCAAGGCACTTAAGAAGATAATGAAGTTGCTTATCTGATAACTTCACCTCTCTAATCCCGATATAATCCGGCACAGACAACGACCATATTGCCGTCCACCATCGCTTTTCGGACATACGTTGATTTCTGCGATTTTTCAACGTCTCCGGGTTTTGGCCATAGATAATCCACCCATCCATGCCCCTTGTTTTTAGCTACATTAATAAACGCTTTTACCATATAATTTCCATCGGCATCTTTATAGTCAATCACATTTCGTCCCTCAAGTTTCGGAAAGGCTGCATTGACCAGCTCGACACCATCGTCTGCAATCACAAAAACATAAGTATCCTGATAAATATACTGGCTCCGCATGTCCCTGAGCATGTCGAATGCTTTTGAACCTTCACGTTCAAGCAGTTTTACAGCTGAGTTGACAGCATCCACCACAAATGATTTTTGTACTGGCATGTCATAAGCACCGCTTCCGATAATAAATGCTTTACCCGAAGGGCTCTGCACCTTCATCACATAAGTACTTTTCCAGCTTGGAGTAACTTTGCCGGGTTTAGGCCAACGGTAATGGATCCACCCTTTCCCTTCTTTGGATGAGGCTACCTCGATCATCAGCTCTCCGATCGATTTATCATCTACGTCTTTAAGACTGCGTACCTGATCCCCCTCACCCTTTCTATCTGGTGGGTACACGTATCGCAATCCATTCATGTCCCAGACAAAAGCATATCGGTCATCATTGAACCATTCGCTTCCCTTTTGCCTGAATGCAGCAAACGCTTTTTCTCCTTTTTCCGCGATCAATACTGCACCTCTCTTGACAAAGTATTCCAGTTCTATTGCTGCATTGTGTTTTTGTGCTTTCGTATCAAGATTTTCAGCATAAGATAATGAATACATCATCATACTCGCGAATACGATGAAGACAAATCTTGGTATAAATACTTTCAGCATAATTTCTCTTTCTTCTTTTGATCTTTTCAGCGGTAGTAGCCACTCCCAACCACCCATCCAAACGGTTTAAATAAGAGCACGTAGGATCGCTTTGGCTGAGCAATAGTCTCACCCTTCTTCGGAAACCAATATTCGACATACCCACCTCCGGCTTTACCGATTATCAAAAATTCCTTTATATAGAATATACCGTTTTGGTCTTTGTTCTCGAGCCGATTCTTTCCTTCCACATCTTTTTTACCGTACAAAACAACATTAACACCCTCTGTTGTATCAGCCCAGAAATATCCTTCAGTACCATACCTGAGTTCCCTCAGAAGGTTGGCACCAAGCTTTTTTGCCTGCACAAGGTTCATTTCACCCTTTTGATGCTTTGTATGTATTGCCTGCAACATACTAACTGCTGTTTCAACCTCACTCTTTATCAGCATATCCTGAGACGATGAAGTTTCCAGTTTTTCAGCTTGTGCAGCGGCAGGTAAACACAAAAATGCCATATTTAGAAGAACCACAAGCACTTTTATCAATATCTTTTTCATACTTTCTCCTATTTCTCTTTATCAAAAAAAGTATTTTTTTAACATAGCTCTTTATATTATTCTACTCTTTTGTACTATTTTTTGCAAATTTGATCAGCAGGTCCATAATGATATTTCAACTTTGGAAATACTGAATTTTTTAGAAATAGAATAGCATACATAAAATCACTCAAATATTATTAAAGTGTTAATAAATATTGATATACTATTATAAGATCAATTGGGTATTAACACTATAAAGGAATGGAATAAGTATCATGAAACCAAAAATACTTGATGACCTTATCAGGAAGCATGCCAAGAGTGATCCGCAAAAAACAGCGATCTGCTTTGAAGACCGATCTATTAGTTATGGCGAATTCTATGATAATATCGATGCAGATGCACGAATGCTACTGGGGCTTGGGATCGGGCGTAATGATAGAGTGGGATTGATGTTCCCCAACCGGCCGGATATGCTATTCCTCTACTTTGCCTGCTTTCGAATAGGCGCTATTGTAGTTCCGGTAAATACCCATTACCAGAGACCGGAAATCGAATTCGCCCTGAATCACAGTAAATGCCGGCTGCTCATTATCGACAAAATGTTCTCTGCTATAACGAAAGATATCGATCAAACTGTTTCATCCTTGGAACATATCATGGTTTATGACGATGATCCGGGACAGCATGAAGGAACTCTACATCAACATCCGGTCAAAGTACCAACTAACTATGAGTGGCCTCAGATACATCCGGATGACCCTGCTGTAATTTTTTATACATCAGGTAGTACAGCCCGCCCCAAAGGGGTGATCCATACGCATTTTTCGCTGCTGGGCAATGCATGGGTCCAGGTGGCAACCAAAGAGATCCGTCCGGAAACCATTTTGCTTGTTTCAACCGGAGTTGGTTACATCGCAGGGCTTTCCGGTATCACTATGCCGGCCTTTCTTGCAGGTTGCACCCTTGTTCTTGAACCTGAACTACAGGCAGACAGTCTGCTGCAGGCCATAGAGCACTATCATATTGACACTACCCTTATGCTGCCTACCATGTTGCTGGAGATGATGGAGAGCCCTCTATCAGAAACAACCGATATAAGTTCGCTCAAGGCATGTTTTGTTGCCGGTGACGAATGCTCACATGATTTGTATCAGCGCTTCAAAAAGCGTACAGGACATGACTTGCTTCAGGCCTTTGGCATGACCGAATGTGAGGGCTATCTTTCCAATCGCCCCTCAGGCCCCAAGCGTAATAGGACTATAGGCAAGCCTTCTGAGGGCATGAAGGTCCGGCTGGTTGACCCCGACGGTAACGACGTAGCTCCTGGCGAGGCAGGTGAGATCATCGTGCAGGGTGACAGTGTAATGATCGGGTACTGGGAAGATCCGGAGAATACGAAGAAAGCTCTGCGGGATGGCTGGCTCTATGGTGATGATATCGCCTCCTGTGATGAGGATGGGTTCTATACCTTTCTTGAGCGTAAAGGCGAGATCATTATTCACGGTGGAGAAAACGTTGGGCCACATGAAGTTGAGGATGTCATTAATTCATATCCTGATATCAAAGAAAGCTGTGTTGTGGGTATTCCTGATGCGCACTATGGTGCTATCCTGGCGGCTTATATTGAATGGAAATCCAATGTAAAACACTTGGATATAGCTGGGCTGAAAACCTGGGTATCAACCCGCATTGCAGCCTACAAGGTACCCGATCGCTGGAGTGTATTGGAGCAGTTACCCAAGACACCTACCGGAAAACTCGATCGCAAGGCGCTTCACCTCAAAGCTGAGGCCGAAGCCAAATTGGATAATAATGACCGACATCAATAGATCTGACGGTCATCTTTTTCAAGCCACTGATCGAAAAGTTTGCTATTGGTTTCATAATCGATCTGTTTGAAAATCACATCACTGGTATACAAGACACAGTCAGATAGATTATAGTGCTCAAGCTGTTCACTGGCTCGCCGGATGGCATTGATTTCAGCATGGCAGTGGGTTCATTGGTTTTAAGAACTTCATTATGTGCTGCTGCTATGACCTTGCCATCTTGAATAATGACGGCACCGAAAGGGCCTCCCTCATTAGCAAGCATCCCTTCCGTTGCTTCATTATATATGCTATCTTCATCCATCGGTTCATCATTTTCTCCATTCCTTTATTGATATCCTTTCATACAGCCTTTTTTTTGCCTTCAATGAAGTAAGCAATAAAAAAGACAAAAAAGTTACAGAAGACACCGACGATCAAACCATCAAAGCCACCGGGATTGTTGAGAGCGAAGTTCCAGATAAGCACACCGAGGATCCCAGCTGAAGCTCCGGCGATGAAGTGCTTTACATTGGCCTTGACTCCGAGAATGGCCGCAACCAGCGGAACCAGCATAACAGGCGACCAGAAGTTGTAGGAATAGATGAGTATGTCCAGGATGCTTTTTATTTTTATCGCAATGATCACCGCCAGGACGCCGACAAAGATATTGAATATCCGAGTTACGACAAGCGCCTGCTTTTCGTCCATTACCTTTGATCTAAGCGGCTTTACTACGTCGTGGGTAAAGGCTACTGATGCCCCGTTAAGAAAAGAGTCGGCCGAGGACATGACGATGGAGATGACTCCGGCGATGACCAAGCCTTTCAGGCCGATGGGAAGCACTTCTGTGATAACAAACGGCATCGCCAGGTTAGGGTTAAGATCGGGATCGATCGTCAAAGCGATGATGCCGATAAAGCCGGTAATGGCAAAAAACGGGAACGAGAAAACCCCGCTCCAAAACGTACCCTTTGCCGTATGGGCAGCTTCTTTTGAGAGGAAGAGACGTTGGACATAAGGCTGGATCAGAGTCTCGCCCAACAAAAAAGTCAGGAACAGGGAGATAAACTGTACAAGTGTCTTGTCAGTTCCCAAGAAAGTGAAATGAGTTGCAGGTACGGATGCTGTGATGCCCGACCAGCCGCCGACATGGAAATACCCAAAAATCAGCGTCAACGTGATACCGATGAATAGGACGAAGAATTGAACAATGTCGGTAAAAACAACCGATCGCATTCCGCCAATCGTAGAATAGATGATCACGATGCCGCAACCTACAAGGATACCGTAGATTTGAGGGATGTCCAGGAAGACGTTGAAAATATAGCCTATGGCCCCTACCTGTGCACCAAGTATACCTGCACAGAGGATTATGGATAAAATCCCGGTTACGATCTTAGCAAAGTTCCCGTAATTTTCATACATAATGTCCCCCACGGAGATCGCATTCGGGTATTTATCCATTTTGGGAGCGATCAAGGTCGCCACCAGGATTTCTTTGATGCTGAATCCCCAAAGCGCGAAGATGTTCACGATCCCGAATAAAAAGACCTTCTCGGCATTTCCCATCGAGAAGCCGCCACCAATGAAAGATGCAGATAAAGTCAGAAAGATGACCATCGCACCGAAAGAGCGCCCCACAACCGAGAACTGTTTCAGGTCTGACACGCCTTTCGCGGCCCAGAGTCCCAAGATTAAAATGCCTATAAGATAGATAACTACAATTGCCTGATCAATCATCCCTTCTCCATTTATATTTTCAATTCAAGCTGTATTCATAACTTCATTCATAACGTGCAATGCGTAACATCTTAAAATATTATATGTAAATTACCCTTAACGGATAGTGACGGATATTGAAGTTTTGTTTTTTGTCTCTTTTTCGATAAAATAAAGAAGGAATCCAAATAAATTTGCGAGGGATATAATGACAAAAATGGGTATAATGAAAGTCTATTTATCTGAGAGATTGTCGCATAAAACAAGGCTCTGCAAAGTAACAGGATTTATGCTTCTCTTTGTCTTGATCCTGTCAGATTTTACACAGAGTATTGCCGATGAATAATACACTAAAAAATATGATTGACAAGGATTATCCATATATTCATAAACTGTATACGCACCTTCACAGCCATCCGGAACTCTCCTTTCATGAACAAAAAACCGCTGAGCGCCTTGCAAAAGAGCTGCGTGAAATCGGCTTTGAAGTCACCGAAAGGGTTGGCGGATACGGCTTGGTTGCCCTGATGTGCAACGGTGAGGGGCCAACGGTGATGATCCGCACCGATATGGACGCCCTGCCTGTCAAGGAAAAAACAGAACTTCCCTATAGCAGTACACAATACCACCAAGAAAAGAGTGGACAGAACCTTCCGGTCATGCATGCCTGTGGCCATGACATCCATATGTCACTTTTTATCGGGACTGCCCGAAGAATGGCGGCTATGAAAGATCACTGGTCCGGCACCCTGATGATGATCTCCCAACCAGCTGAAGAGAAGGGTGCCGGTGCCCGATTAATGCTTGAAGATGGGCTTTTTGAGCAGTTTGTGCGGCCCGATTATAATCTTGCCCTGCATGTCCACCCCGAACTTCCCAGTGGTACAGTATCGGTACAGTCCGGATACAGTTTTGCCAATGTGGACTCAGTAGATATCAATGTGTTTGGTCAGGGCGGTCACGGAGCCATGCCAGCTTCTGCCAAAGATCCTATTGTCCTGGCAGCACATATCGTGATCGCACTGCAGACCATCGTATCGCGTGAAGTGTCATCAGAAGATACGGCCGTTGTGACCGTCGGTACCATTCAGGGAGGAATGAAGCGCGAGAATATCCCGGAACAGGTTGATCTGCAGCTCACCGTGCGCACCTATACCGAAGAGACAAGAAAAAACGTGCTCACGTCTATTAAACGGATCGCGGAAAATCAGGCACGCTCGTTCGGTATGCCGGAGGACAAACTGCCCGAAGTTCATATAGAGCAAAAGTATATACCGGCAGTCTACAATGACCCTGCACTATCGCAACGAATTCGAGAACATTTTGAAAAGCGATTGGGTCGTGAGCAGGTTAAAGACATTCAACCCTCTATGGTCGGCGAAGATTTTACACTTTATGGCCGGATTGAACCGCGTATCCCTTCATTAATGTTCAGATTGGGTGCCACTGACCCTGCAGTATACAAACAAGCAAAGCAGCAGAAAACTTCGTTGCCATCCTTACACTCGTCATACTTTGCACCTCCTCCAGAGACTACTATCAAAACAGGTATCGAGGCGATGACGGAAGCCGCTTTGCTTTTGTTGAAAAAACAGTAGCTCATCAACTTTTATCATATTGCTTTAGCAGTTTACGGTCTATTTTTCCCGTTGCACCTTTAGGTGGTCCATCGATAAAAGTGATGCTTTCCGGTAGCTTTGATATTATGATGGGATTTCATTAAGGATTCTTCTGTACCTTATAATAGTCGTTCCAAAACTTACAGTTGTGCTCTGTTGAAAATGTGCCGCTTTGTTCAAAAAAGTAAGGTGCGGTGTTGTTGATATCGATAAAGTTCTCAACGTCTGGGCTGTAAGGTGCAAAGCCGTTCAGGCTATGTGTTTTGTCAAATTCGCTCCAGCGGCCGATCATTGCAACGCTGAAGTTCTTTTCATTATCGCTTACATTCGGGATCGGTGTGTCGTCGCTGTAGTAGAACTGATGGAACGTATAAGGAAGATCGGCAGAGTGGCACACTGCAGGCGCGTCACACATAGGGCCGTCTTTCCATCGGTTAAACCCGGACTCAAAATTAAATTTGTAAATATAGGTATCTGCAAAGGTGTCAGTCTCTATAAAGGTCGTGCTTGCACATTTAAACGCGTAGTCGCTGACTAGATTTCCCAGCGCTTTTACGGGCTCCTCACTCTCGTAAGGGTACATTTGCATGAGTGTTGTTTTATTGAGATCCTTAAACATGTGGTCGATAAAATTTTCATAGGCTGCTTCTGTTGAAATATCGTAATATGGCTTAATCAGCGCAAGAAAAAAGTTGCTTTCGCTTTTAGTGTTTCCGATAAGCAGGGGTTTTTTGATCTCGCCGTCGACCAGGTTGGACTTGACCATCTCATTATCGATATAGGGCTCATACGGAAAGATATCTGAAAATGAACCGCTGACGAAGAAGGCCTGAATAAGGTAGGTCGTCAACCCAGTTAGCTCAATGTCAACAATAATATCTTCTGTTGAAAGTGTTTCGTATAGACACTGAATCGGATCAGAAACATTGTCGTCCTTCTTGCACTCTTCTATCATTGCGTTTGCCGAATAACTTCCGACATCCAGGGCCTGCTCATCTGTTTTGATGGGAAAGCCCATGTAGGGACTTTGCATAATGGCAGCTCTGAAGTAGTTACTGGTCTCTGCGTCATTGTTGACCAGGTGAAAACCGACCGACATGGAGCCGGCGCTCTGGCCCATGATGGTGATCTTCTCTTTGTCGCCGCCGAAGTGCTCAATGTTTTCATAGACCCATTTGATGGCCATTGCCTGATCCTGCAGGCCGAAGTTTGCCGAGGTGACACCCTCTTTTTTATAGGCATCGGGAAGGTTTAAAAAGCCAAATATTCCAAGACGGTAGTTGAGTGTCACCACAACCATATCTTCAAATTCAGCAATATGTTGCGGATTAAAGGTGATGTCAGAACCGGTTCCTAGTAAAAATGCCCCTCCGGGGATCCACACAACTACCGGTTTTTTCTCATTTTGGGTCTCTTTAGGGGCATAGACATTAAGGAAAAGGCAGTCTTCAGACCCCTTGGAACTGACATTAAAATCGTCTGTCAACGCAGCCAAAGCATCAGCTCCCAGTATGGAAGTATCTAGCTGCGCACAAACATTGCCAAAGGTGCCTGCTTCTCTCGCAATAACAAAGTCATCTGCAGCTACAGGGGATTGCCAACGGTATGTCTGGCCGCCCTTTGCGTATTTGATCCCTTTGTAGGCATTGAGATCTTCCGGAGAATCGGATGCCGCACAAAATGAACCGGTCGTGGTGTTAATGACTGCTTTATTTTTACAGCCCAAGCTCAGATCAATGGATGATGAACTATCCCCACCGCATCCGGCAACAAAAATCAAAAATACAATACTCATATACACTGCAAACTTTTTCATGGCTGACATCTCCTTTGTCTATTTTAAAATCGAGTTATTTAAATCTGTAACAAGTATAGCAAAATTCTTTCCCAATATACTAATCCTGCTTGCATATGAGCATGCAACACAGTAGAAAACTTCACTGCCACCCCTTCTCCCGAAGCCACCATTAAAACCGATATCGAGGCGATGACGGAAGCCACTTTGCTATTGTTGAAAAAACCGTAGCCCATCAATTTTTATCATATTGCTTAAGCAGTTTACGGTCAATTTTTCCCGTTGCACCTTTGGGCAGTGCATCGATAAAGGTGATGCTTTCTGGCAGCTTATAATCGGCAAGGTGTTCTCTGGCAAAATCCAGTAGTTCCTCTTCGCTGACAGCCTTAACCTCTGGCTTCAGTGCTACAAAAGCATGCACCATCTCTCCTTCAAACTTATCCGGCACACCGATGACACCGACTTCAAAAACAGCCGGATGGTGATAGAAGACCTCTTCGACTTCCTGGGGTGAGATATTGGAGCCGTCATGGAGGATCAGCTGTTTTCTGCGTCCTCTGAACCACAGATAGCTGTCATCATCAAAATAGCCAAGATCGCCGGTCAGAAACCACCCGTTGCGAAAGCTTTCTGCTGTGACCTTCGCGTTATTCAGGTAACTCCGCATAACAATCTCTCCCCTGACTGCAATCTCCCCCGTTTCACCCACCGGTGATGGGTTGCCCTGGTCATCTTGAATAGCAACCTCCGTGTAAGTAACGGGCAAACCTACAGAGCCTCTCTTTTTTCCTTCTCCTAAAGGGTTAAGCGCATAGATCTGTGTTTCGGCCATGCCGAGCCCTTCACACATCTCCAACCCAAATATCTCCTTGAACCGGTTCAAGACCACAAAGGGGGTGGTATCGCCTGCAACAATAGCCAGGCGCAATTGATTCGGAATAGGAAGGTTTTTTGTTGCTGCTTGTTTGTTGAGCGCATGAAACATTACCGGCATCATATAGAGCATGGTGATACCGCTTTTTTCAATCTTTTCCAGCACCTCATCCGGATCAAAAGCGGCATTGATTTCCAATGTTGCACCGGTATAAAGAGCAGAAAGCATTTGATGACTGAATGCAAAGTTGTTGGAGAGTGCCAGACATACCAATGTTCTGTCCTGAGGCTGATAATTCACCAACTTGCAGTGACCAACAGTGTGGGTCATCATCTGGTCATGCGCCAGCACTGCACCTTTGGGTTTCCCTGTCGTTCCGGAAGTATATAGGACAGCAGCCTCTGTCTTACCCGGAATTTCAGCATAAGTGGCTGGACTTTCTACCGGATTCATCAGATCCGAAAAATGCAAGGTATCGGCAAACTCCCCCTCAGTGTCAATGAGATAACTGCGCTCTACACTCGGCAACTCAGGCATGTTATCGGCAATTTGTGAAAACAGGCTCTTCTGACTGATCAAAACAGTTGGTTTGCTATGGTCGATGATGTAGTGTGCCTCATCCTCTTTGAGGCGGTAATTGATGGGGATAACCGTGACTGCGATCTTAAAGCAGGCAAAATAGCAGATGATGATCTCCGGGCAGTTATACAGATAAAACGCAAGCCGATCCCCTTTTTTCATGCCAAGCCTCAAAAGAGCGTTTGCCATACGGTCGGTTAAAAGAAGCAGTTCATGGTATGTGTACTCTCTGTCATCATAGACTGCTGCAATCTTATTGGGGAGCCGTTCGCTCGTATCTTTTAAAATTTGATATAACATGGCTTTCCTTTTTATTCAGAGGGTTTTATTACTCAAATGACATTACAGATAACCGTTCTATGATCGATATAAAATCTGCCACAAGAAGACTCTTGTTCTCCTCTGTAATCACTGGAACATGAACAAAAATAGAGTGATGATTCTCCTCTTGCGAAGAGAGATGTTCGAGCGTCTTGTAGTAGAGTGTATTACAGACAAACTCTCCTGCATCATGGCTGATCTCCGTCATCAGCAGATCAGCGGTCAATTTGTCCAAATCCACACTGGTTTGCAGGATCTGTTCGTCAAGAACAGCACTGGACTCGATATTGAGTTTTGTACGCTCTTCCGCCATGCCGCAGCAGATCAACACTTTGGGTCGAAGCTCATTGAACCTGCTGAGAACATGTTGAGGAGCTAACTCAAATTCCACAGGAAGTTTTCTTAGAAAATTGAATGGGCCAAGTTCTCTTTCACTGAGCAGATGCAGCAGATCATCTGACGAATTAGTAATATGATGCGATTTCCATGTTGAAAAAGAGGTGATCAAAATAGTGTTATTCATCAAAATACCTTTTTAATGCTTCATCTGTATTGGCATTATAATGCACTTTTGGATCATCAATCTCCACATACGCCACATCATCTTCCGCCGCTATCCAGTGATCAAGACGCTTTAGATTTGAATTCAACAATCGCTTTTTCATCGAGGATCTGATACAGATCGGAGGTGCTTTTTCTCCTTGGTAAAAAGCAACGGCTATGTCATTGTCACTTTGTAAAAGTGCTTCAAATACGGTCAAATCCGGTATCGGCCTATCAATATGACAGAAGACAAGCTGCTCTTCATCCAACACCTCAAAAGCCTTTTTTACCGAAGAGAACATTCCCTCTTCATAATTTTCATTATGCACTATCATCACACTGTTATCAAGAATAGTACGAATCCTTTCATATTCATGTCCCAAAACCACTGCAACATCAAAGCCATAAGTCTGAAGAGCTCTGATCTGCACATTGATCAGGTACTCAGCTTTAATCGGATAAAGCTGTTTCATTGTAGAGGTCCGGCTTGATTTTCCGGCGGCAAGCAGGACCACTGTCATAATACTGTAAATCCTGAAAGCGCTTCTTTGATCATATTGAATGCAACCCGCACACGATACGCTTTTGTCGAACGCAAAGCGCCTGATGGAGCGGTATCCTGCGCTAATGCCTCTTTGATTTTTTCATCACTGAAATTATCGCTGTTTAATAAACTCTCTACCTTTCTAAACCGCAAAGCATATGGGTTAAGTGAGGCACCGCTGATACAGTAACCTTCGCTGTTTTTTACCATCGCCAGACTCACTTTTGTGATATTCAGCCGCTCCCGCGCTCCTGCTTTTCTGTAATACCACTGATGTTCCTGCAAAGGGATGCGAATGTCAAGGATGATCTCATGATCCAGTTTTGTACACTTGTAACCACAAAAAAGCGCCTCAAGGTCTATGATTCTCTCTCCCTTCTGTGAACCCAGTGTGACGGTTGCATTGAGCGCCAATAACACGACAGTAAGATCCACTGCCGGTGAGGCATTGGCAATATTACCGCCAATGGTGGCCACATTTCGGATCTGATGTGAACCAAACACTTTTACTACGGCAAAAAGCATCGGCAGATGTGCGCGTACTTCAGTGCTCTCCAAAATATCAGTAATGGTAGTCAACGCCCCGATAAGCATGGTATTTGACACTATTTTAATGCCCTGAAGCTCAGTTAAGGCATGGATATCGATGATGCCGTTTACACTTTTTTGCTTTTTTAACCCTACTGCGACATCAGTACTTCCGCACATCAATAGAAAGTCAGGATGTTCTGCGATCAACTTCATTGCATCATCAAGGTTTTTGGCTCTATGATAAATCATGGCATACTCTTCAAAATAGCTTCGACAATTTTCTGATACCCTGTACATCGGCAAAGATTGCCATCGAGTGCCTCTTTTAAGATCTTTTCATCTTTTATACCATCACGTTCAATATAGTCATAAGCACGCATGACAAATCCCGGTGTACAAAAACCGCACTGTACTGCACCTTCTCTGACAAAGTTTTCACGTATCGTTTCTGTCTCTTTTTGTAACCCTTCCAGTGTTGTTATTTCGGCACCTTGCATCTGGGGTGCAAGAAGCAGGCAGGAGTTGATCAATTTGCCGTTAAAAAAGATACTGCACGCGCCGCACGCGCCTTCGCCACACCCCTCTTTCACGGAGAGCATACCCATTGCTCTGAGAATATCAAGAGCACGTTGGTCCGGTTCACATTTAAGAGAGCAAGGTTTACTGTTTATAGTACATATTATCTGCATTTTTCCTCCACGGTTTCAGGGGTGATGGTAAGGTCATCAAAAGCTGTATCAAGTGCATGGGTAAGTGCATTGGCAACCGCGGCAGCAGGACCGTCCATCGGAAGCTCACCAAGTCCTTTTGATGGCTCATCCCTGTTGAGAAAGGCGATATGCAGTTTTGGCAGGTCCGCAGCCATTGGTACACTATAATCACTTAGACGATTGTTTTTAACCTCGCCGTCTTTATGGACCACTCTCTCATACAGGGCAAAGCCGATCCCCTGTGCTACTCCACCTTCTACCTGACCCTCAGCTATCATGGGGTTCACCACTTTCCCAATGTCATTGTACGCATAAAAGTTATTGACGCGCACCCTGTAATCAATCGGGTCCACTTCGACCTCCGCGACATAACAGCCCAAAGAGTAAGCATCATACCCATTGCCGTAGAAATACTCCTCATCCCATTGAATGTTGTCGGGTTTTTGATAGACAGCTCTAAAGCGACTCTCTGCACCATTTTTCAAATAACTTCTAACAGCTTCGAGATACTCTGAGCTGTTACTGTAGCGACCTAGCGCCTCTCTGAGTAAGCCTGCCGCTTGCATTAAAAGTTCTCCGACGATCATCACGCTACGTGAAGCTACAGTGGGTCCACTATCGGCAACTTCCGCGGTATTGGGAAGATGATAACGGATCATCGTGATGGGGAGTTCCAGCACATCGGCAACCATCTGCGGCAGTGCGGTCAAGATTCCCTGCCCCATCTCTACATTGCCGATCCTGATCTCAACCATCCCATCATCCTTAATATCCAGCCACACTTCCGAAGCCAAAAGTGTCTCTCCCGATCCCGTAAAACCGCCACCATGCATAAATAGTGCCATTCCGATGCCTTTATAAGGGGTGTCAGCATCATATTTTTCATCAAAATCGCTCGCTTTTCTTGTGGTTTCAAACAGGGTTCGCAACCTTGCATATTCATCGATTTTTGCACCTGTAACACTTACCGAATGGCTGTGCGGCAGATTTCTCTCCCGTACTTCCATCGGCGAAATGCCAAGATATCGGGCAATATCATCCATATGCCGCTCAATACCAAAGATAGCCTGAGGCGCTCCAAAACCTCTAAAGGCACCATTTGGCGGTGTGTTGGTTGCAACGGCACAGGCATCCACTTTGATATACTCACAATCATAAAAACCGGCTGCATGCAATACCGCCCGGGCCAAAACCACCGGAGTCAGCGTCGCGTAAGCACCGCCGTCTATTTGAATATCTATATACAGGGCATGCAGTTTTCCGGTTTCATCAAAATGGCTTTTATAACGTAGTATCGAAGGGTGGCGCTTGGTTGTAAAAGCAATATCTTCTTCACGATCATAGACGAGCTTCACATCCTGCGCGGCCTTTTTGCTCAACAAATAGACATAGGCCGCCATTAAAGAGGGAAAATCCTCTTTACCGCCAAAAGCACCGCCGGTCGGTGCCTGTTCAACCTCAATTTTCTCCCCGGTCAGTTCAAACAAAGCAGTCTCGACAAAAAAAGGACACTGCATCGATCCGATGATCTTAATAACGCCATCGCTGTAGCGTGCGATCATACTCTGTGTCTCTAAGTAGAGCTGTTCCTGATGCGGTGTAGTGTAGCACTTCTCCAAACTTTTCAGGTTCTGATAATCAGGTTCTACACCTTGAAGTGTTTGGATGGTTTCGAAGATATTATTGTCACCACAGAGAATGCTTTTACGATCAAGTGCCTCTTGTATCGTCAACACAGGTTCTAAAGGCTCATACTCGATATCGATATACTTTACGGCTTCTTCAAGCATTTTTTTGGACCGATGTGCAAGCAGTAAAATCGGTTCTCCGATAAACCTAACTCTTTTTTCGGCCAAAAAAGGCTGATCATCCGTCAAGACAACATTAACATTCCTGCCCTCGATATCCCTATAATCGACGATCACAAAATCTGAAAAATCAAATGTCTTATTAAAGCTAATGGAGAGGATATTTCCATGCGCAATGGTTGAACGGACAATGGCACCATACAGACCATCAAAGTCTAGATCATCTGTATATCGCAATGTTCCGTCAGCTTTGGATGCTGCATCGACACGGACAATGTTTTGACCAACAAGATTCATGTCGGATTCCTTAGGGCAATATAGGCCCCCACCAACACCAGGAGAACACCGGAAATTTTCTGCAGAGTGATGCTCTTCGCAGCAAGATTCAACGCACTGATATGATCATAAAAGAGCGATGCGATCAGTAAGCCAAAGACGAAGAGCAGTGATGTCGCCGTTGCTCCGATGGCGGGAAAGGCAATGGCAAACACCATAATGACGAAAAAGCCGCTGACGCCGCCGATAATGATGGAGGGACCCATCTTATCCAGAGGGAGTTTCAAGCCGTTTTCCGCAGTAATGATATAAAAGAGCACTACCGAAGCAAAAACCACCAGCGAATTCACCAGTAATATGGTTTTCAGGTCAATGCTATCTTTCCAGTAGCCATTATAGAGTCCTTGTGTGCTTGAAGCGATCCCGGCGAGAAAGCTTAAGATCATGATAAACAGTTTAGTCAAAATATCTCCTTCCTATTTCATAAGTATCAACATTATGTAGAACTTCAGTATCGTCTGACTCTCTACCTATCCTCAATTTTCAAACTGATTTCAAGCAGACAGAAACTCGCATAATATTATAATACTCTCTCCTCTATATCCATTTTTAAAGCACGAAGTGAACTTACAACATCTATAAGTAATGCTGCCGTGGCAATGGCAATCCCAACTACCGACACAATTAACAGAAAAGAACCTGCATAATGATACACACCATCATCAAAAGCCTCCAGCAATACACAGATCAAGAGAAGACTGCTAGAAAGTATGCTCATACAAAGTGAGATTATTGATATACGAAGTATATGTGCTCTTTGCATCATTATTTTGATCTCACCCTGAAGTGTAGAGAGCTTTGTACCCTCTTCTTTATCCAAATATAAAGCTAACTGCCTAGTTCTATCAATCACATGTGTAATTCTATTACTTATCACCATAAGAAGTATTCCTACACCCGAGATCAGGACAATTGGAGATATAGTATTTGCCAATATTTGAGTTAACATTTTAAGTTCCTTATTTTTCATATCAACTTACTGTAATTTTAACATAATTATTAGTTGAACTATAAAATATATAAAAATTAACTGATTACGCACATAAAGAAATAGTTCAGGCTTAAAGTGTTATTATAAATTAAGAACATCTTTGAAAAAGAAAGTGATTATGTGAAGAATAATTTTTTCAAGTATCATTACTATAGCTCTCTTGTTCATAGTTGGTTGCAATAAAATAACTATGATCATACATCATTGTCTATAAAAGTGATTTGTCCTGATAAAGTTTATCAGAACATAACATTGTCAACTGAAAAGAGTAACAAAAATATAGCCAGTACTGTGTTTGCACTGTTTGCGCCTGCCTATACTGGTAACGATAGGCATGATATAGAATAATGATTACCAATTACTTTAAGGAGCATCAATGAATGCAAATAAACCTCAAATCCTCGATGAGTTGATCCAATACCATGCCAAGAATCATCCAGAAAAAACAGCGATCTGCTTTGGAAGCCAATCCATCAGATATGGGGCATTCTATGATGACATCGACAAAGCTGCACGGATGATGCTTGGACTGGGGATCAGGCGCGGAGACAGAGTGGGATTAATGTTCCCCAACCGTCCGGAGATGCTTTTTCTCTACTTTGCATGCTTTCGGATAGGTGCTATCGTGGTTCCGGTCAATACCCGGTACCAGAGACAGGAGATCGAATATGCTTTGGAGCATAGTGAATGCCAATTGCTCATCATCGATAAAATCTTCTCTGACATTACAAAAAATATCGACCAGAGCGTCTTATCTCTGCAGAAAATCGTTGTTCATGTCGATGAGTCTGAACAACATGCAGAGTCCCTGCATCATCATATGACCCATGCCCCAACGGGTCATCAGTGTCCACGAGTCCATCTAGATGATCCCGCCGTTATCTTCTATACATCAGGGAGTACATCGCGCCCCAAAGGTGTCACCCATACACACTTTTCACTACTGGGGAATGCGCAGATTCAAGTTGCCACCAAAGAGATCACTCCTGAAACCATTTTGCTGGCTTCAACCGGAGTGGGTTACATCGCAGGGCTCTCAGGTATTGCGCTACCGACATTTCTCGTGGGGGCTACCCTTATTCTTGAGCCTGAACTTGAGGCGGATAAGCTGATTGAAGCTATAGAACGCTATCGAGTCAATACTACATTGATGTTACCGACTATGCTGCTGGAAATACTGGAAAGCCCCCTATCAGAAAAAAGTGATTTAAGTTCACTCAAGGCATGTTTCGTTGCCGGTGATGAATGCTCACATGACCTCTATCAGCGCTTCAAAAAGCGCATGGGATATGACTTGCTTCAAGCCTTTGGTATGACTGAATGTGAGGGCTTTCTCTCCAATCGTCCCTCCGGTCCGAAACGAAATGGCACCATCGGTCAACCTGCTGAGGGCGTAACCGTCCGTTTAGTTGATCCTGATGGTAACGATGTCGCCCCCGGTGAGGCAGGTGAAATCATTGTACGAAGCGATAGTGTCATGAGAGGATACTGGGAAGATCCAGAGCATACAGCTGAAACCTTACGTGATGGCTGTCTTTATGGTGGCGATATCGCCTCTTGTGATAAGGATGGATTCTATACCTTTTTGGAGCGTAAACGGGAGATCATCATCCATGGGGGATCAAATATCGGTCCCCATGAAGTTGAAGATATTATAGACTCCTATCCTGACGTCAAGGAGAGTTGTGTTGTAGGTATTGCTGATGCACACTATGGTGCCATTTTAGAAGCGTACGTTGAGTGGGAAGCAGATGCCAAGCAATCAGATCTAGCAAATCTGAAAGCCTGGGTAACAAGCCATCTCGCAGCCTACAAAGTACCCGATCGCTGGAAAGTGATGAATCAGCTACCCAAAACTGCCACCGGTAAACTCGATCGAAAAACGCTTCACCTCAAAGCCAACAAAGAAGCTAAAACTTATAGCTAAACCCTACACTCATAGCAGAAAAATCTGTATCAAGGAGTCTAGGTACACGAGGATGTGCTTCATCCTCTTCATCATACCATAGTGTATAATCAGCAAAGATCAAGAGATTATCCATGATCGCATACTGAGCCCCCAATCCCCATTGGAAACCGCTACCATCCCAATTTTGAGCTACGGTCCCATTTTTTCTCTCTACTTTTCCATAGCCCAGCAATCCATAGACTGAGAGGTCTCCGATAGGGTACATTGGCTTAAGATAGAGAGCAATATTGGTAAGGTCGACATCAATATCCTCTTCAGCTCCATTGTTCAAATTATCTGTCAAGCTAAGATCAGATACTGAAAATGTATACCGACCCTCTACGGCAAGATATTGATTAAATTGATACCCTGCCTGTAGCAACATATTGTGGGTACTAGAATCCATATCTCTGGCTGTCTCACCATGGTTAGGTTCTCCCGGTGTATTGTGTGTCGCTGTACGGTTTGATGAAATATAGCTATATCCCAAACCGACATAGAATGCACTATCATCGATAGTAACAGGGGCTTCGGTGATCGGCTCTTCTATAGGTGCGATATCACCACCAGCATAAGATAATCCACTGAGTGCTAGGATCGACATTAGGGAGAGGATACTATTTTTCATTTCTTGCTCCTTAAATTTATATATTACTTTATGATAGCACTTTGTATTTTAACTTGGCATAAAAATGAATAGTTTTTTTGTAGATAGATGAAGAAAATTTTGTAAAAATAGAAAACTTTAATTAAGTCTGTTTTTATCATGCATCGATCTTAAAGATTATAAAATGATACCGAGGAAAGAGTATGAAAAAAGGCGTAATGAAAAAGCAAAATTTCATGGAGATCAGAGTTGTACTACTTTGATATAGCAAAAATAGCTACGGTTATTCGCCTCAAAACCTGAATTTTTTACTTCAATCATATGAGTACAACAGACTCCGAGGGTTTAATTTGGTATAATTTTGTATAGAAGCAAGAAGGTTAATTTTTAAATTGTGTGCAAGAAGTCAGTACTGCATTCTTGCCGCAAAAAATGAGGAGTGAGGTAATCTGATGAATGGGAAAACTTACAAAAAAGAACTCTACGAACTCCAGGTGGAACTGGTGAAGTTCCAGAAAAGTGTCATCGACAAAGGGAAAAAGGTTTGTATCGTATTCGAAGGAAGGGATGCAGCAGGAAAAGACGGGATCATCAAACGCTTTACGGAGCACCTGAGCCCCCGGGATGCCAGGACGGTAGCGCTTGGAAAACCTTCGGATAGGGACAGAAGTGCCTGGTATTTCCAGCGATATGTACCGCATCTACCAGTCGGCGGTGAGATCATGTTTTTCAACCGAAGCTGGTACAATCGTGCCGGAGTCGAACGGGTAATGGGCTTTTGTAACGACAGAGAATACCGGAATTTTATGGAAGAGGTCGGCAGTTTTGAACATTTACTGACCCATTCGGATATGATCTTTTTCAAATACTATCTGGATATATCCAAGCAGGAGCAGGAAAAACGGCTCCTGGCACGCAAAGACGATCCTCTGAAGCAGTGGAAGCTCAGCCCCATCGATGCTAAAGCGCAGAAGATGTGGGATGCTTATTCAGAGGCAAGGGATATGATGTTGGACAAAACCGATTTTGTCTATGCCCCCTGGCGGATCGTTCACAGTGACAATAAGAAAACCGCACGCATTAATATCATCAAACATTTTTTGAGTCATGTAGACTATCCAGGGAAAATTGAGGAAAATCTTATTTACGATCCGAAAGTTGTGTTTGAGTTTGATCTGGAATGCTACGAAAAGGGATTGATCGCCAAATAGAAAATACGGACAGGCAAAGTGTGAGGAGTCGATCCGTGAAAAGGAGAGAGCCAGTGGATATGTATGGAGAAATAGTTATATCGATTGACCTAATGTTCTGTCTTAAAAACTCCTAAAGATCAATCTAAATATTATAGGCTTTAAC
>CBFCXZ010000008.1:0-83279 GCA_965602275.1 uncultured bacterium | reverse complement strand
TGTCTCTCATCTGCATGTTGAAACTCTATCTCATCATAATTTTCATCAAGGATCTTTTTTACTTTTTCATCTAAAGCATGCTCTTTAGCAAGATTTTCATCTATGATCTTCTTGCATGCTTCAACCACTGCTTCCTTCCCTTTAGGCATAGTGATAAAAGGTGCATTAGCTAGATCGATCCCGATCTTAGCTGCTACATATCCTGTCTGTTGTGGTTTTAATCTCATTGCTACCCCTTATTTTATCTAATTGACCGCCATCTAGGCAAAGCCTAGATGACTTACGCTAACGCTAAGTTTTCTTCAGCAGAAAGCTCATAGCACTAGTGCTATTTTATCGTATTATTGTATCTTCACGCTCTGGACTCGTTGAGATAATTCCCATTCTAGTCCCTATCATCTCTTCAAGTGCCAAGATATATGACTTAGCCGTCTCTGGTAACTTGTCAAACTCTCTTACACCTTCTGTTTGATCCCATCCTGGAAAACTTTTATAAATAGGTTTTGCATCCTCTAGGTCATAAGGTACATAATCCACTTCTTTACCATCTACTTCATAGGCTACACATACCTTAACTTCATCAAAACCATCAAGTACATCCAGCTTCATCAGTGCTACCTGGTCAACACCATTAACACGAACAGCATGACGCATAGCTACCGCATCGAACCAACCACATCTTCTTGGACGTCCTGTTGTTGTACCAAACTCATGTCCATTTTTACGAAGTTTATCACCCTGGGCTCCAAAGTCTTCACTTGGGAACGGACCATTTCCTACTCTTGTACAGTATGCTTTGGCAATACCAGTCACTTTTCCAAGATCTTTAGGGTTAATTCCAAGACCCGTACATGCACCAGCACTTACAGTTGATGAAGATGTTACATAAGGATATGTTCCATGATCAATATCCAGCATCGTACCCTGCGCTCCCTCAAGAAGGATCTTTTTATCCTCATCCATGATCTTCCACATAAGTTGTGTCGTATCTGTGATAAAGTTACCAAGTACTGCCTTGTAGCCTTCTATTTCTGCTAAAAGCTCTGATTCTGTTGGTAATTCAACACCCATAGCATCAAAGACAGGTCTATTCATCTCAAAATAAGCAACGATCTTCGCAGTAAGATTTTCAGGATGAAGTAACTCACCTAGTCTATGTCCCACTCTTGCAATTTTATCACCATAAGCAGGTCCAATTCCTTTACCTGTGGTACCGATAGCTTTATCGCCCTTCATACGCTCTTTGGCTTGGTCAATGAGTGCATGGTAAGGTAAAAGTACATGTGCTTTATCTGAAAGGAAAAGTCTTCCTTCAAGGTTATCAAACTGCTCCATCTCTTTGATGAAATCTTTGGGAGAGAGAACAACACCATTACCTACAATATTTTTAGCACTAGGATTAAGTACACCAGAAGGAATAAGATGAAGCGCATACTTTTTATCACCGATAACGATGGTATGCCCTGCATTGTGTCCACCGGCAAAACGACACACATAGTCATGCGTTTGTGCCATATGGTCAACGATCTTTCCTTTTCCCTCATCTCCCCACTGGAGACCTACGATCAAATCTGCTTTACTCATCTACCCTATCCTCGATTCATTTTATTTGCGATACACTCATCTGTATAGAGTGCAAATCCTGCTGCTTCAACACCATCTATGGTATATATTCCACCCATGGCTAAAAGACTGTTGTCTTCAAACATTCTAAATGTCAAAGAATCATAATATCTCATCTTTGCATAGAAGAGTGGAGATATAACCATATTGTTATACTCTATGTTTTCTGTAGCCTCTTTTATCTTTTCAAGTTCTGCCTTGATGTCATCAGGGAATGCACTGAGATCATTCAAGTCATTCACAGAGTTAAGTCGTACAAGTTGCTCGATCCAAGGTAAGTCTGCGTTCATGATCTGCTCAACATGCATTGATTTCAATACTTCCAGGGAAACACCATATTTTTCATTTAAAAGATGTGGTATACGGATATTTGCTATCTGCATCACTGGCTCGATACCGATCTGTTTTAAAAGTACAACTGTTGTTTCTGCCATCTTTTCAAAATTCCCATCTATCACTTCAGCACCTATCTGATACTGCTCTTTAGTTGGAAATGTAACCGTTGGTTGGATATAGAACCACTTCTTAGACTCTGTACTTCTACCAAGTCTTTTGGTAACGATACGTACAACATCTGCTGTGGAGTCTGCACGCAGAGTCACTTCATGGTTCTCTTCATCATTGAGTCTAAGCAATGGCTTTTTGTCATCAAAAGACTCATGCTGATGGTATGAAAAAAGTGGTGTAACTATCTCTTCAAATCCAAGTCCATCAAGTGTTTGGCTTGCCACATATTCTATCTCTCTTTTTAGCTTGGCACTTTTACCAAAGTAAAGGCGGCTCCCACTTGGGATTTCATGTTCAAATATCATTTCTCTTCTTTGTTCAACATTGTTTTAAAATAGATCTCATGGTAAACACGACTTTCTATAACGTCAAAGTTTCTACAGACAAGCTCTGAAGCTGGCGTAGGCTCTGGGGTAAAAAGCAGCATAAATATCCTCTTTTGTGTTTACATAATTAGTGAAGATTATAGCTAAAATGTGTTTAGAAGTGGGTAAAGTGGTCTCAATGAATTTTATTTTAGGAGCACACTTCCCCTCATTTACTTCTAAACTCAAAAAGGTGTATAATTAGTAATAGCTTTAAAGAGAAAGGTATCAATAATGAAAAATTTAAAACAAAAACTCTTTTCAACGATAGATGAGATCAATGCACAGATAATTACTATTCGTCAAGATCTTCATGCACATCCTGAACTTTCCGGGCAGGAAGAACATACAAAATATCTGGTAAAAGGCATACTTGAAGCCAGTGGGTACAAGATCAAAGAGAGTGATAAACATTTTGGATTGATCGCTGATCTGACAGTAGACGAAAATGCCAAAACTGTAGCTATACGTGCAGATATGGATGCCCTACCTATTCAGGAACAGACAGACAAACCTTATGCTTCCAGAGAAAAAGGAATCATGCACGCCTGCGGGCATGACAGTCATACCGCGATCGCTTTGGGAACAGCCATCGCTATGGCAGCACACAAAGATGGCCTGCCAGGCAATATAAGATTTATCTTTCAGCCCTCCGAAGAGAGCAAGGAGGGAGGAAGTGTTGAGATGATCGAAGAGGGAGCACTTGAAGGGGTGGATGGCATCTTCGGATTGCATGCCTACCCTTACCTCAATAGTGGTGAGATAGGCTACAAATACGGTGTCATGATGGCTTCTGCTGATATCTTTACCATCGAGATCTTTGGTAAATCAGCCCATGGTGCAAGACCTCATGAGGGAGTAGATGCCATTCTTGTCACTTCTATGATCGTCAATTCACTCAACCATATCGTCTCAAGAATGATCGACCCTCTACATCCCGCAGTGATCTCTTTAGGTACCATCTCCGGGGGAATGGCTTCAAACATTATCTGTGATCATGTACTGCTGAAAGGAACCGTCAGGACCATTAATGAAGGGGTGCGCAACAATATCCCTCAAATGATGGAATCTTCTATCGAAGGTATATCTAAATCCATGGGTGCCAAATATAAATTTGACTACGAATTTGGGCAACCAGAATTGATCAATCATGAGAAAATAGTAGATATCATCGTAGAAGAAGCAGAAAAGATCATTGGAAAAGAAAAGTGTATTGATCTTATAGACCCTGTGATGGGAGGAGAAGATTTTTCTGAGTATCTAAAGCTTGTTCCGGGAGCCTTTTTCAGACTGGGAACCTGTGATGAAGAGAAAAAAACCTGTGTTCCTCAGCATAACAGCCGTTTTGATGTGGATGATGATGCACTGCAGGTCGGAATGAAGATCATGGGTGCTTCTGCCTTGCAGTTTTTGACACAAAGTGGTTCCTTACACAAAAAAGGATCGTGATGCATGAGAGTATCGTATTAAAAATACCCAGCAATATCCAATGTATGAAGATAGTCAATGATGTGATCAGGAATACCTGTGAAACACTGCCTTTGACACAAGATGATGTACAGGCTCTTCTTAGCAGTACAGAAGAGTTGATCCATAATGCTGTTACCCATGCCTATAAAGGTGAACGTGGATATATTGAAATTTCACTACACCCTTTTAAAACAGGTCTGCGTATTGATATACATGACTGGGGCATTCCTATGTCTTACAAAAAGCATAAAAGTGTACCTATAGAGAAAGAGGCTTCTACCGGATTTAACCGTATTTATGATCTGATGGATGTATTTGAATATCATAATTTAGGGAAAGAGGGAAAGAAATTTGTGATCATCAAATATGCCTCATATCCTTTGCATACACAAAAAAACCTCTCCATACAGGCTTCGCGCAGTTCTGAACAAGATGAAAAAGAGGTTACGGATACAAATATACCTATAACAATAAGAGAGTTTGCAGAAGGAGATGAAGAAGGGATCGCTCATCTTATCTACAAAAACTATGGTCATAGCTTTATCAAAGATCTCTTCTATTATCCTCAAAAGATCTTAGAATTTCATGGCAAAGAATTCTATTCGGTTGTTGCCCAAAGTGATGGCAGGATCGTAGGACATTTTGCATTTATCCTTGTGCCAGAGTCTACCATAGCAGAGATCGGGATAGTAGTAGTAGACCCTCTATTTCAAGGCAGGGGGATCATGAACCGTATGCTCAAATTGATCCTTAAAAAAGCTAAAGATATCGGACTAGATGCTGTATTTGGTGGAGCGATCATGTATCATACCTATAGCCAAAAAAGTAACCTCCGTCATGGTTTTGTAGAGAGTGCCATGATGCTTGGTAAAACCCTTGCAGATATTACCTTGAAGAATATTGAACTGACAAAAAAGTATGAGCGGGGTTCTGTACTGGTTGGATATCGTTTTTTTCACAAAACTACCAAATCACTCTATCTACCTAAAGTATATAAAGATCAGATCAAACTGACCTATTTGAATGCAGAGGTCTTTTTTGTTGAAAAAAAGAAAAAAGAGAAGAACAAAGTCCCAGAACATGTTTTTCTAAAATATCAATTTGACCCTCCATCCAACATTGCCATGATCAGAGTCGATTATTATGCAAAAGATTTCAAACAGAAGTTTTTACTTCTGGTTTCTCAACTTCGAGCAAAACATTGTGATATGATCTACGCAGATATCTCTTTGGAAAAGATCCCACAGATCAGCAAAGTGGTCAAGATCATGAACAAAAAAGGCTTTTTCTACAGTGGGGTGATGTTCTTCTACCACGAAAAAGGAGATTATCTAAGACTGCAACTCAAGCATAGTGACAAGATCGGTAGCAAAAACTATGTTTGCTACTCTGATTTTTGTAAAAGACTCTCCAAATACATTCTAAAAGATGAGAAGAGGAACAAAAACAGCTCTTAATTGAGCGTTGTTGTTTGCTGTCCAATCTCTTTATAACGTGTATAATAGTGTTCTACAAAAGACTTTATCTCTTCTTTGACTGGTAGATATACCCCATCATCTTTATTCGCATAATCGCTCAAATACACATTTGCATCAACTTTAGACAGGTAATTTTCTGCCAACTTTTTATACGCATCCTGATAGGTTCTTTTCATCACATCATATTGACTGTAATCTATCTTTATCTGCTCCTCATACGTAATGACTCCTGAGCTGAAAAGAATATCAAGATGTATCAACCCTTCACAATAATACGGCAAGACTTCACCCACTTCACGCCAAGCCATCAGTCCCACTGCACGAGAGACAAGATCATCTACGATATGTGTTTTAAGTTCTTCACGTTCATTATGGAAAAATGCCATCAGTCCACCAGAAGTTGCTTTAAACTCTTCTATGTTCTTGAACTGTCCAGAACCGTTCATCTTGGTTTCTGTATCGGAGTCTATCCAAAGTATATGTCCATACTCATGTCCTACAGTAGAAATATCATAGATCTCCTGCCAGAGTTCAGGCTCATTTTCCACCAAAGCTTTTTGTTTTTTAACAAATGTCTCACCCATGGTCTCCACAGAGAGTTTCATTATAGGTTTAGACTTCTTAGACTCCATCACAAAGTCTGCATAAGCAAAGATCTTTTTCCCCAATTCAGCTGAGACCTGCTCATCATTTGGTACGACCTGTGCTGAGAAAAGTCCGTTGAACTCTGCCGCATAATAGAGGATGGGTTGCCCTATGTAAAGTTGTGTTTCATCTACCTGTAAAAGATTCTTACTCATTGTATGTAAAGCTTCTTCCCCAAAGTCTTTTGCCATTTCATAGGCAAAAAGTTTGATATTGTTACGCGTGTTTGATTCCTCTTGTAATTTAGGATTGACAATACGCAGATCCCATTCTAGTGCTACAGCTTTTCTATAGTGATCTTCATAATACTCTAACGGATGTCCTACCTGCAATGGTGTCGTCACAGCCATCCAACGTCTATCTACCTCTGCCCATTTACTTATGAGTTCATTAGTTTGTATATGTGCAAAAGCTTCTTTTATCGCAGTGAAATAGGCTATCCATTCAGATTTTTGCGCAAAAACTTCATCTTCATGCTGATTTAACAGTGTAATAAGTTGCTCTAAAGCTACTATAACCTGTTTTACTTCATTAGGAAAAGCCTCTGCATACGCAATACTTTTAAAGCTATCTCCTTCTTTTTTAAGTACAGAATAACACCTGTCCCCGACACGTCCACTCTCATCAGTATCAAGTAATGACTCACCTTGAAGCATCTCAAAAACTTTGGCATCATCACCATTGAACATTTCAGAAAGTTCAAGATTGACACTATGGATAATATGATGTGTCCAATGGCTCTGCCATACGCTCATAGCAACCCCTACAAAATGTACCCCTAAAATAAGTGAACGATAAAAAGGTGTAAGTAGTTTATGTTCTTCTACCCATGTAATGAAACTTTCATGACGTGTGATGTGCATTGTACTTGCAAATCCATACGCCAACTCTTTTTTCATGGCTATCTCTTCTTTAGAACAACCATTCTTCTCCAACACTTGCTCTAATGCATCTTCACGTAGATTTACAAAACGCGTAAGCGCTGCCATTTCTGAGTCTTTATTTCTAGGAATGTCTATAAGAGATAAAAAAGCTCCTACAACTTTATTGGCTCTATCATGCCCTTTATCTTCATCTAATAGTTCATAATACTTGTTTAGACTTGCTTGTCTAAATTGCAGTTCATCGTAGATGACTTGTAAATCTTTCATAAATTGTTGTTTCATTATTTTATCTCCGTAGGGTGCGTTTGCCAACGCACCTTTAAATTTAATGCTATCGTTATGTAAGCCTTACGGCATAAATTTTGATATTATTCAAAGTTCATCATGTGGTGCGTTGGCAAACGCACCCTACAATTATTTCTGTTTAAGCATCCAAATTATCGGCTTCGCCAATTCTAGCGCCTTCCCACGATGAGAGATCTTAGACTTCACATCATCATCCAACTCACCAAGTGTCAACTCGTATCCAGCAGGAATGAACATTGGGTCATATCCAAATCCTTTATCGCCTCTGGGTTCATCTATCACATCTCCATGCATCCATCCGTGTACGACATACTCCCCATACTTAGAGACTATAGCAATGGCAGCTGTATAATATGCAGGTGTAGACTTTAAACCTTTTTCTTTCACTGCATCAATGAGTTTATAAAGGTTGTCTTTGTCTGTCACATCTTCACCAGCATAACGCGCAGAGTAAATCCCCGGTGCGCCATTAAGAACGGGGAGTGAAATACCACTGTCATCAGAGATAATCAGATACTCCTCTCCTAATTTTTCATAAATAGTACGTGCCTTGATAAGCGCATTGGCTGCAAATGTATCGCCATCCTCTACAATATCAAACTCACCCAGTAAATCAGAAAAAGCCACCACTTCATCCTGACACATCTGTTTAAATTCGCGTAGTTTACCTTTGTTTCCTGTTGCTAAAACGATTTTCATTAACTCTTAACCTTTTAGTACTATAATAAGACAAATTTTATCGTATTAAAGGTATTACCATGATTAAACAGATCATGCCACTGAGTCTCATTGTGGCTCTTAGATTTTTCGGACTCTTCATTGTCCTTCCTGTACTCTCCATTTATGCACTTGAGATGGAAGGTGCTACACCATTCCTTGCGGGTCTGGTTGTCGGTGGATATGCTCTGACACAAGCTGCATTTCAAGTCCCATTTGGACTCATGAGTGATAAAGTAGGTCGTAAAAAAACCCTACTTTTTGGATTACTTATCTTTATAGTAGGTTCCGTTATCGCTGCAATGAGCGATAATATCTATATGCTTTTAGTAGGTCGTTTCCTGCAAGGAGCCGGTGCCATCGGTTCTGTCGTATCGGCAATGATCGCTGACTTGGTAAAAGAGGAACAAAGAGCCCATGCCATGGCTATTATGGGTGGGACGATCGCACTAAGTTTTGCTGCTGCGATGATCGTTGCTCCTATCGTAGGGGGTCACTGGGGGATAGACAAACTCTTTTGGCTTACAGCCATTCTTTCAGTGATGGCGATAGGTATCCTCTTTACTGCTGTACCTAAACCACCAAAGATCATTCACAGCTACGCAGAAGAAGAGTCCAAGATGATCGAGGTCTTTAAAGATAAATCACTTACACGTATGTACATCACTTTTCTTTTCCACTCTTCCATTATGACGATGGCATTTTTCATCATCCCTATGGTTATGACACAGGGAGCTGCAGAAGGTGGTTTTGGATGGGAAAAGGCTGAACTCTGGAAGGTTTACCTGCCAGCGATGGTATTTGGACTTTTAGCTATGGGACCTGCAGCCGTATTTGGAGAAAAATACGGTAAAGGTAGAGAAGTATTTATGATCTCTGTTGCCGTTATATTTTTAGGATTCATTGCGATGGGATTTGCCACTACACCATGGGTTTTCATCGTAGGTGTTGTACTTTTCTTTATAGGGTTCAACATGTTTGAACCACTTTTACAAAGTTTTGTAGCCAAGTTCGCCAAAGTACACCAAAAAGGTGCTGCGCTTGGTGTAGCCAATACTTTTGCGTATGTCGGTATCTTCTTTGGAGGACTCTTGGCAGGTTATATCATGCAACATTTTGACAGAGCTACACTAGCTATCGTTGTTGCCGTTATCTCTATCTTATGGTTCATCTGGGTAGCTACCATGCCAAACCCAAATAACAGAGGAAACGTTTACTTACCACTTGATATCTTTGACAGAAAGCGTGTATCAGGACTTACAAGCCATGAAGCCATCGTTGAGAGTTATGTGAATGAGACAGAAAATATCGCTGTAGTGAAGTATGAAAAAGAGATGATAGATGAAGATGAAATTCGAGGGATGTTGAGCTAGTTTCGACTAGACTCAACTACCTATACCCTCGTTACGTCTCTCCTGAGGCGTAACACCTACTTCAATTTAATCTACTTTTCACTTTTTCCCCATCGCTAGATGGTGTATAAATTTAATATGATTGATTTCCATCTAGCGATGGATTTGAGGTTAGTTTGTGATTTGTAGTGATGTGTGCATTACACCTTACAAAGGTGTAACGAGAAAAAAGAGGAGTGCTTAAAGTTCACACTCTCCTAAGTCTACCTCTTTATATTCCACATCCATAAGAGCACATGCACGTTTCATAATACCTTCTTTGGTAAATCCAAACTTCTCAAAAAGTAAATCTGCCGGTGCTGAAGCACCAAAGCTTTCCATACCAAGTACATCATCTGCATATCTGTAGAATTCTGTAGCTGTGGCTGCTTCAACTGCCAATACTTTTGTATTCGGGTCAACAACTGTTGCTTTGTACTGGGCATCTTGCTCGTTGAAGAGGTCAAGACATGGTACAGAGACTACGTTTGCTTTAATGCCAAGCGGTGCAAGATAACATGCTGCTTTAAGACAAGGCATAAGCTCTGAACCTGAAGCCATCAGTGTAAAGTTTGCATCTTTTCTTTTTTTGACAATGTAGGCACCTTTGCTTACTTCACCAAAATCTCTTTTTGGTTTAAGTGTTTTAAGTTTTTGACGTGAAAGTACAAAACCGTGTGGTGCTTGCATTTCTAATGCTGTTCTCCATGCTTCTACATTTTCCGTTGCATCTGCCGGTCTCCATACGTAGAAGTTTGGCAGTGCTCTAAACTGGCTGATATGTTCAATAGGTTCATGCGTAGGACCATCTTCACCTACACCGATACTGTCATGTGTCCATACAAAGAAGTTTTGGATATTTGTCAGTGCTGCAATACGCGCAGATGGTTTCAAGTAGTCAGAAAAAACAAAGAACGTTGCATTGAACGGGATCGTTGTACCATAGAGTGCCATTGCATTGGTTATCGCAGCCATAGAGTGCTCTCTAATACCAAAATGGATGTTTTTACCCTTAGGGAAATCGCCCATATCTTTAAGCTCTGTCTTGTTTGATGGTGCAAGGTCTGCTGAACCGCCAAGGAAAGAAGGGATAGCCTTTGCTATAGCATTAAGGATCTTACCGTTTGAATCTCTTGTTGCTACGGCCGGATCATTAGAAAAGTCCGGATATTCGATCGCTGAGAAATCAGGATTAAGTAGTCTTGCTAACGCTTCATTTTGCTCTATAAGCGGTGCTTCTTTCTGTCTGTGGATCCACTCTTTTTCGGAGAGTTCACCCTCTTCAAGTGCACATCTAAATCTTACCAATACATCTTCAGGGATCTGGAATGTTTCATCCGGGTTGAAACCTTCTTTAGCTTTAGATTCAGCAATGATCTTATCACCTAGTGGTGCACCATGTGTATGGTGTGTACCTTCTAACTCACCTGCACCTTTACCGATGATCGTATTGGCTATGATGATAGTCGGTTTTGTAGCTGTTTTTACGTCTTCTAACGCTTTTTCGATCTCTTCATAACAGTGACCATTGATCTTCACTACGTTCCAGTTTTGAGCTTCAAAACGTTGCGCTACATCTTCAGACCAAGCGATACTTGTATCACCTTCGATGGTAATGCAGTTGCTATCGTAAATAAGTACCATATCTTTAAGCCCTAAGTGTCCAGCCAATGCACATGCTTCGTAAGAGATACCCTCTTGCAAGTCACCATCACCACAAAGACAATAGACTTTATGGTCGATAAGTTCACATGTCTCAGAGTTTACCTGGTTTGCCGTATAGGCTTCAGCCATTGCAAAACCAACAGCATTTGCGATACCCTGGCCCAGTGGTCCAGTCGTGATCTCTATACCATCTGTATGACCATACTCAGGGTGACCCGGAGTTTTAGAGTCTAATTGACGGAAATCCTTCAGATCATCAAGGCTAACATCATAACCCCAAAGGTGTAAAAGTGAATAGATAAGAGAAGAAGCATGTCCACCAGAGAAAACCAAACGGTCACGGTTGAGCCATTTTGGATTTTTAGGGTTATGACTCAGTTTTTCACCGAGCACTACTGCGATATCTGCAAGCCCCATCGGTGCACCCGGGTGTCCTGAATTTGCTTTTTGTACCATGTCTGCTGCTAAAAATCTAATGGTATTTGCCATCTTTTTACGCATTGTATTTTGCTCTGTCATTGCCATTGTTATTAATCCTTTGTGTGTCTGTGTAAGTATTTATTCATTAAAGGTTGTAAAGCTGTTTGTAACTTCTCATCAAAGTCTTCAAATCGTCTTTGTAAATCTTTTGCAAGTGTATCTGCCTGAGCGACAGTTTCATCTAGTCCTAAAAGATTGACAAAGCTATTTTTATCTGCATCAATTCCAGTGGTTTTACCCGCTTCTTCTTCACTCTGTGTCTCATCTATGATATCATCTTGTATCTGAAAAAGTAACCCAAGATCTATACCAAAAGCATACAGTTCATCTTGAATTTTTTTCTCAAGTCCTACGATCACAGCACCCATCTGCAAAGATACTGCGATAAGCTTAGCTGTTTTATTCGTATGCAGCGTTTTTATCTGCTCAAGATCAAGTGGCTTGTTTTCAAAATAACAATCAATAGCTTGTCCAAGTACCATCCCTCTACTACCACCATCACGCGCAAGGAGTTCGACCAATTTGATCTTCACATCTTCACGCAGTGGTGCTTTGGCTATAAGATAAAAGGCATCTGTGTTCAGTGCATCACCGGCCAGTATAGCAGTTACTTCATCATAGCGTTTATGCAGTGTAGGGTGTCCACGGCGCAGATCTGCATTATCCATTGCAGGCAGATCATCATGAATAAGAGAATACGTATGAAGCATTTCTATGGCTAATGCCACAGGCAAAGAAGAGTTATAAAGCATAGGTTCATACGCATCTACGATACTGAGAAGTAACATAGGACGAAAACGTTTTCCACCAGCCTCAAGCATCACCCCTAAGGCATCTTCATAGATAGGGTGAAAACTTGGTACTTTCGGTAAGTTTTCTGTAAGGTATGTCTCAAATCTTTGCATTTAGTCTCTTGTATAAATTTATTGGTAGAATTATATCGAATTAGGATAAAATACTTCTATGGAAAAAGAAACAATATTTACACTTATCACTTGGACAAAACGACTTCTTGGTCTTATCGCTGTATTACTTTGGGGATATGTCATCTTTACCATCTCACAATCACCAGCTCCTTTTATGGAACAGGCCCCTTATTGTATGGTAAGTACTATGTTGATATTTGGGATTTTAACTGCTGTACATAAAGGGTTGGATTATTGGAGTTTGCAACAAACTAAAGAATAAACGCTCTTATCCTCAATCACGCGTAAAGCGTGTATGTCTCTATGAACGACCTTGTAAGCGCAGCGATTCGAGAATAGAGACGATTTTTTGCTTCGTTTTTTAAAAAAAATGAAGAGAGAAACAATGCCACAAGTTTAATATGAGGCAATCTAATGCAGCCAATACAACATTTTAAAGGTGCGTTGGCAAACGCACCCTACATTAAACTTTACACTTCTTTGCTATTTCATCAATCACTTCATCCAATGTTTTCCCCTCTACTTTGACCACAACGTCAGCCACAGATCTATAGGCTTTTTCACGTTCATTGTAGAGTTTCTTAGCCTCTTTTTCTTGAGAGAAGAGAGGTCTCTTCGCCAGTTTTGCTTTAGCATTATTAGCACTCTTGAGACGATCATGTATCCACTCAAAAGAGGCATCAAGCAGGACAACCGTTCCAAGCTTTTTGAGATTATTTACTTTATAAAAGCCGCCACCACAAGATATAAACGTACCTCGGATACATTTTTCTATCCAGTCTGCAGTTGCTTGTTCCTGCTCTCTAAAATATGCTTCACCTTTTTTCGCAAAGATCTTTTTAACTTCTCTGTTCTCTTTTGATTCTATAAGGTCATCCGTATCTATGATATAGGTTCCATACTTCTCTGCAAAAGCACGCGCTGTTGTACCCTTACCTATACCCATGAATCCAATAAGGATGATGTTTTTTTTCAAAGTTCACACCATGTTGTAACGGTCAATGATTCTTTTAAGGCGTTTGCGCAGGTTCTTCAATGCTTCTTCTGCTGTTTCACCCTCAGCAATAAGTGAATCAAATTCATCAAACTGAACTTTTGCTACCCAACCGATCTTCGTATGTTTTTTAATTCCTGTAAAACGTACTTCACCAAAATGTTCTTTTGCCATTCTATAAATACGTTCAATTCTTTCATCTATAGTTTTTACTTCTTTATTACTCATCATTATCCTTTTTTTGTATAATTATAGCATAGCATAAAAATATTACACAAGGGTTTTCGGTATGACAAGAATTATAAGTATTAAAATACAATACAACAAATCACTAAATGATTTGTGTGAAATTCAGTGCAGTGAGGAACTTTTAAGACTAAAGTCTAATGCAAGCCTTTCACTAAATGAAAGGATGTGAAATGCCAAATCGTAAAAATATACTTATCACAGGTATCGGTTCGGGCTTAGGTGAAGCATTGGCCAGAGAGTATCTTGCTAATGGTGACACTGTCTATGCTATTGGAAGGTCATTTCCAAAAGTCCTTGACAATAACCCTCATTTTTTCTTTTTTCCTTATAATCTAAGTCAAACTTTTATGATCAAAGCTGAGATCAAAACATTTATAAAAAACCATTCATTCGATATGGTTATCCTAAACGCAGGAGTTCTCGGTGAGATACAAATGTTAGATCAAACTGATCTTGAAAATATCAAAGAGGTCATGGAGCTCAATGTCTGGGCAAACAAAGAGCTCATCGATACACTCAATGAATATGCATATGTTAAACAAGTAGTGGGCATCAGTTCAGGTGCTGCGGTAAATGGCTCTAAAGGCTGGGGAGCCTACTCACTTTCCAAAGCAGGACTCAATATGTTGCTCTCTGTCTATGCAAAAGAGCTGCCGGAGATCCATTTCACTGCTCTGGCTCCAGGTATCATAGATACACCCATGGTACGACATATCATCCACAAAGTAGATGATCATACCTTTCCATCAGCAAAAAAACTCAAAGAGAGCCATATACAAACCCCTAAAGAAGCAGCAAAACTCCTCATATCTACATTTGATAAACTTTTAGAATATGAAAGTGGCAGTTTTTTAGATGTAAGGACGATGGACTAGTCTTATATTTAGAATTTATGAAAATGCTTTAGTGTGCATTAGATTTTGTCAGTAATTCTTGTAGGACTAGTGTACTAGTTCAAAAGGGTTACTGATGAAATATGATGTGCAATAAAGCATTTACACTTTTATCTTTTGCCATGCGCCTTTATTGAAAGTGATCCATAGCCATATTGCTTTCACAAAAGTATCTGAGATCATTGCAAAATAGACCCACATAATGTTTTCAAAATACCACGAAAGTACAAATGCTGGTATGATACGTACAAACCAGAGTGAGGTAAGATTGATCTTCAGTGTTTTCTTACTGTCTCCTGCACCACGAAGTGCACCTGAAAGTACAAAGTTAAAGGCAAGAGGTATCTGAGAAAGTCCTACGATACGCAAGTATAAACTGGCTTCTTCTATGGTCTGTACATCATCTGTAAAGAACCACACTATCTTCTCAGGCATAAATATCATGAAAAAAGAGAGAAAGAACATAAATCCTGCCGTGTATTTGAGTACCAGGATCACATCTTCTCTGGCTTGTTCAGGTTTTTTGGCTCCCAAACCTTGCCCCATAAGTGCCATCGCTGCGATGGTAAACCCGATCCCCGGCATAAATGCTAAACCTTCTACACGCAAGCCTATCTGATACCCTGCTAACGCTTCTGTACCATACTGGGCAATGATGACAGTAAAGAGCATAAGACTCCCAAACGTGAGTGCACGCTCAAATGATGCAGGTATCCCTACTTTTAGTGCCCGTGAGAGTAGAGATTTGGAGTAGTGCCATAAAGGAATGTAAGGTGTTTTGTGTCTGAGGTACAGGATCACATAAATAACAAACTCCAGCATGTTGACGATGACCGTCCCTACCGCTGCACCCAGTACACCAAGTTCAGGGAAACCATAATGTCCGAAGATGAGAAGATAGTTTAAAATAACATTGAGGATGATAGAGCCTATCTTTACTTTCATAGGTGTTTTAGTGTCACCTGCCGCATTCAGTGCTGAAACAAGCACCAGCTTCATAAAGACAAAAGGCAGCATCCATGTAAGCATCTGCACATAGTCTGCTCCAAGTGCTATCACTTCAGGTGCTGTGCCAAACCACACATAAATGTTTGATGCAAGGTAATACCATGCTGCCATCACAGGGAGACTCAACATGAAGGCAAATCTAAGCAGTGTAGAGAGCCCCATGGAAGCCCGCTTTATCTTCCCTGCACCTATAAAACGTGAGAGCAGTGCCGAGGTACCTACATGAAGCAGGGTCAAGACAGCAAATACAAACATAAGTGACTGTAACCCAAGTCCCACCGCTGCCACAGCAAACGCAGAGATACGCCCCACCATGATAAGGTCAGTGATCACCTGCAGCATATCCATCAGTGAGTTCAGTGCTGCGGGAATGGAGATCTTAAGTATTTTTTGATGTTTAGCAGGGAAAAATCGTATCAAGGTATCTCTTTTATTTAAAGTAGCGTATTATACTCCCACTAGCTGAGAGAGGTGAAGATAAAGCAGTACGATAATCAGTGAAGCCCACCCCATCATCCAACCCGAAGCACGCAGCATCTTGCCTTCTTGAAACATTTTTCTCGTTTTGTAAAGTACTATCGGGTATGCAACCAAGGCTAAAACTTCAGGTAGATAGGCCATAAAAGTCAAACTGTATTTCGCAGCAGCAAGCTTCACTGCTACAAAAGAGGTATAGACAAAACCATACACGATAAGCAGCATAAATATCTGTACGATGTAAAAGAGTACTTGGGTTGCTTTTTTATTTTGTTCGTCGTTGTAGTATTGCATCAGTTGTTTTATTGCTCTTCAACACTTGGCCAAGCGCCCACAGGCCATGGCTTCTCTTCACTGTTGAAACCTACATAAGAGACAAGTTGTTTTGAGTATTCTGCCAAACCGCTTGAAAAATGTAAAAGCTTATCATTAGGCTCACCGATCAACCAACTATAGATAAATTGGCACACCACGATAACAAAGAGTACCATAGAGATAAATCTAATAATGATCAGATACAAGATCGTATAAAGCACTCTTTCCCAACCTGCTTTTGGCTGTTGATTTGTTTCTATTTCTTCCATGATCACGATCTCCTTTTTATTTTATTATAGCAAAATTTTAACATTGGCTATTTTTACCTCATAATCCCTATCTGTAGAGGTGTTCCTTGTGGGCACCCTTAACCCTTCATACCTACAAATATTTTACGCGTATAAACTTACATATTATAAAGGTGTGTTTTCAATGCCTGACTCTAAAGTTTCTTCTTTGGCACAAAAAGTGCTTGATGTTTTACAGTGACCTACCCGCGTAACACTACAGTAAAATCTCCATCCATATACCCTTCTTTTATATGCACTTTTGCACCAAGGGCCTGACAAAGTTTAGTTATCTCATATGTTTTCCAGTAGCTAAAAGTGCCTTCGCATTCTTTACCTTCTAAAAGGTTAAAGACAAATCCTTTACGGCTTTTTTCAAAACAACGCTGTATAAAAATTTGGGTTTCAAGTCGGGTCAGTAGATTCATAGACCCAGAGGCGATATACCAGTCGGCTGCAGGGATGGTCTGACGCAAGATGTCACGTTGGATTATTTTGCAACCGGTACGTAGCTGTGCTTCTTTAACCATAGGCTCACATAGATCAATTCCTGTATAAGTTTTAGACAGGTTATTCTTCTCTTTCAGGTAGAGATAGAAGTCACCAAATCCACAACCGGCATCAACAAGTGTGTCATTTTTGACATCACCAAGACAGGAAAGGAGGGCTGAAAAACGGCGTTTTTGTGAATGTTCAGAATCCCACGCCACACCACAGGCAGATGTACCAAAGGTTTCGTAATTGTCTTGGTAAAAGTCTTTTTGATCGATACGTGCCATAATGAGGGATTGTATCAAAGTTAATGTTAAATAGTAGTCAGCCAAACATCCCTTTAGCTACTAATATCGTTGCAAATGCTACGATAAGCATGCCTCCAAAAAAATTCCTGTAGAATTTGTTAGTGATCAATAGTTGAAACGATTGTCCCTGCCAGCACAGCTATGATCAAAAATCCATAAAGAACAAACATCAACACAACCACATCTTGTGGCAGTTCCATCAGTTTTTCATCGGGCAGTACAAAAGTCTGTAGTCCCACAGCTACTATCCAAAGATAGATCAGTACTGAAAAGAACGCAGTCCAGAACAAAAACTGTATTTTACCGCTTCGTATGAGCATATACTTGTCCTTTCTTTAGTACTTTTTGTTGGTATATACTAACAGATCATCTTTACTCAAGTTAGCCAGCAGCAAAGAAAAATCCATATGTGTCAAAAGCGTTAGTGTGTCATCATTAAGCTGCTTCACTTCAGAGTTAAAACCATTTTTAGAGAACAGTACATAGTCATCTATCTTCAGTTCTGCCTTTTGGCACTTCTCTTTAAGACTGACATACATATGTGGTTTTGCTTCATCTTGAGAGTATTTACACTCACCTGCCAACAGCTTCCCAGACTTTCTTTTGGCAAGTATCTCTATTTGTACATACTTGTCATAGTATGAACCTATAGAAACTATGGGATCACTCTCAAACTTTTGAGTAAAGCTTTGTTTTACCAGTTCCAGTACTAACTGATTACTCAGTAATATAGAGAAATTTTTTTTCAACTGATTCCACTTTTGTCCAAATTCACTAAAGTCCTCCTCAGAAATACTTTTATAGTTGGGAGAAATGGTAGCAAACCAAAAACGCATAAAAGGCAATTCAAATAACAATCTGTCTGACTTTCCATCCCCCTCTTTTAAAGGTTTTTCTACTGAGAAATCAAATTTTAATAAACTTTTCTTTTCCAAATAGTCCATGGCTTCTTCGCCCATGTCTCTGCCTATCTTAGCTTTTTTAAAAGCATCATGCTCATGTTCCACACCAAGTGCCACGATAGACAATAGCTTATGATACACAGGATTATTGTGTGTATATCTTGTCATACTTTTATGAATTTGTTCGTAATTACGTAGTACTTTTTCTTCTATGAGCTTATCTACACTTTTAGATGTGTCCACATCCCACCCCGTACCACCAAATACTGTAAAATACTCTAAAGCCTTATCAAAATCTTTTATGTTGTTTTGGTAAGCAAAAGAGCGAAAATGTTGTAAAAGTGTTGGGTGTTTTGACATAGGTTAACCTTGTTTTAGATAGGTGATTATAGCTTAAAATTACAACTCATTTCTGTTTAAATTTTTTTCAAAACAACAAACTGGCGTGCAGCATAGTAGTTATTACTTCTTGCCCAGCCTAAAGATTTCAAAACCTTTTCACCTGCGATCCATTTTATATTGTCTTTTAAAATCTCTGCATAGTTATCTAAGCCATTCATATTGGCATACAAAACATTGAACCAATGAAACTCTTTATCTAAAGGTTCTGACTCAAAACCATGTGCTTTAAAGAGCTCTTTCAAAAGTTCTGTCACACTTTTGGCTTCATGCTTTTTAACTATCATTTTCTACCTTTATTTTCTCTAACCTAAGTACCTGTCTAGATTTAATTTCATATTTTATCCATATTTGGTCTATAAATCGACCCTGCCGATCAGAGGCCATGACAATTTGCACCCCAAGGGTATTTTCTCCCTCTGATCACGGTACATATTTTTGATTATTAAAATGTAGGGGGTGCCCTGGCCATTGCCAAAGTATAAGTTTTCCAACTTATCTAAAGTATGACAATTTGACATCTTTTTAAGTATTATCTCGGTACTTCTCTATAATTATGAAAACAACTTGCGAGGCAACATAATGAAACTTGACATACTATACCCAATATGGGTATAGTAAAATGATATTTATAGAATCAAAGTTATTTGAGAAGTTGCGTGAAAAATATTTGGAAGATGAGAGCTATCGTCAATTACAGAACTTTTTACTAGAACAGCCTTTGGCTGGTGATGTTATACAAGGTACTGGCGGACTACGAAAATTTCTTGGTCTGCCAATGGCAAAGGCAAGAGAGGTGGTATTCGTACTATTTATCTTTTTATCACAGAGAAAAGCCATATCCACCTTTTGACTCTGTATACCAAAAATGAAGTAAGCGATCTGACGGCACAAGAAAAGAAGATACTCAAAAGTATCGTAGAGGAGTTAAAAAATGCCTAAAAGAAATCTATTTGAAGAATTAAAAACTGGTCTTGAAGATGCTAAAGCCTTTGAACAAGACAAACTGACACTTAAAACCATGTCTGTTACACCTAAAGAACGCAAAGTGTTATCTGCAGATGAGATACGCTCCATTAGAGAAAAGTACAACATGAGCCGTGCTCTCTTTGCAAACTTTCTACATATCTCGCCACGCACACTAGAAAAATGGGAACTAGGCACAAGCCGACCCAATGAACAGGCTTCTACTTTGCTTGCGTTGACAGATAAGTATCCAGATATGTTTGAGAGGTTGGAGACGGTTTAGAATCTCTTACAAATACTTCAACCTCTCCAACACTTTCACCATAGCCCATGTATCAAGTTCACAATACTTCAACAGTGCCTCGCGCATCGCTGTTTTTTCTGCTTCATTCATAGAATCCATCTGAGCAAAAGCATTCATAGCTTCGCCTCCGTTGTGTATGAGGTCTAAGTTCGTGTATGCGTCAGACATTTCAGGAATGAGTGCCGGGAATACATACTTGATGGAGTAGCTTCCCTGCATGGTAGGTGTGACGTAGTAGCCTTTTTGGAAGGGGAGCATAAGGTCTTTGATGTTGTCGTGTATTGCCATGAGGTGGGCTTGGTGTTTGGGGAACTGCTCTGCTAGGTTTTTGAGCACACCTTTCTCGAAACTCATGTTGTAAGCCAGTATGGTTACATCTGTGGGGATGTCATCTGCAAGTTTCTCTGCCAATGCTTCTCGTGGGTCTGTTCCCTCTTTGGCTAGGAACTCAATGTGTTTCCAGCTTCCACCTTCTTGTTCTATATGTAGTGAATACTGAAAAGGTATCTGCATATAGGGGCTGATGCCGTTCCATTTTGGAACAGATTGCTGAAAGGTCTCGAAGTCGAGGTGATAGAGTGGGTATGTGAGGCTCTGGAGAAACTCATCTATCTTTTCTTGGTCTATGTGGGTCTTTTGGGCTTTGTGGTTCTCTACTTTGGCTTTTTGCTTCTTGGTCATCTCGAAATCATCCGGGATGTCTTCTATCTTGACGATGCCTTGTTCGTAGAGTTCTGCCTGTTTTTTGCTTCCAAGATTGAAGATGTTAAAAATGGAGTACTTAGGTATGTCCCTCTGCTCCGTCCAACAATACTCCTTGGCAGCACACTCATAGGGCTTTTTGCAGTGTAAACCTATCTCTATGTCAGGTTCTTGCTCTCTGTCTGCCAAATAGCCTTCAAACACTTCTATATGGGCAGGTATCTCTTCTACCAAGGATTTGACTTCCTCCCCGACATCCACACTCACAAAAAGCTTCTCAAGATCCAGCTCCTCGCCCCGTACATAATCGCTATCTAGATGGACGACAGAGCAACGCTTCACAGCATACCCGGCACGCTCCACAACATACTTCTGAAAAGCCACATCATGATAGTAGATATCTTTCATCTCCGTAGAGCTCTTGACTTCGACTATCTCTACTCCATCTTCATGCACTCTAAGGATGTCCACCATCACCAAAAGATCATCCACCATAAAAGTCGCCTCGTAGATAGCCTCCACCCCTTCGTCTATCCACTTTTTCGTAAGCGAAGCCATTTCCTTCATATCACTTGCATCATAAGACACCTTACGCCCATGAGGGAAAAGCTCATATGCCAAAGCCCCTACGGCTTTACCATTCTCTTGTCTTGCTTTGGTTGCAACATCATCTGGGGTTAGGACTTCTTTTTTGTAGTGGTGAAGCCATAGTGCCTTGGGGCATTGGATGGCTTGGGTGTAGTTGGATTTTGAGAGGGTCATTTAAACTTCCTTAATAATAAATCTAATCCCCACCCTCGTTCCATCTCTTCTGAGATAAAACGAGTTAAAAAAACTTTAATACTCAATAATATCGCATATGTGTTACGATGGAAATTTAAAGATAACTATTAAATTTCAACAGTTCGTCAAAAGTTCGTTTTCCTTTTACAAGTTCCTCTCTAAACTTTAAAACTTCACTAGGTGCAGGAAGACCAGAAACTATAATTTTAGAGTTAATTTCAAGCCTTTTCAATAATTTATTTAGCTCTTCAATGATATGTTCTCTTAATACAGCTAACGCCCACTGAAATGTAAGTTTTTGATAGAACATGTAAAACTCTGTCTTATAATCGCTATCTAAGTCACGCAAACTCCACCCCCATTTTAGTGTTGTCTTTGTATTGAATATAAAATTTAATTCTCTATATTCTTGATGATCATAGCTTTGATTTATATCCTTTAGATAAAACTCAGGAACAAGTGAATCAAATTTTTTCAAATCATCTATAATTTTTTTAAATCCTTTTTTGCCACCTAATATAGCTGGCATTTCAATTTTCCAAATATTTTTTACTTTTAAATAATTTATCTTTTTACCGCCATGATTTCTTGACTTAGGAATTTGAATATACCACCTAAATATTTTAAATAGGTTTTCTGTTGTAAATCCAGAAAATCTTAACTTGTTCTCCTGACTATTATATAAAATCTCATAAACTGTCCAACCATCCCAAGCCAAATAACCTGCAATATGCGATATCACATCACTAATGAGCTTGGTACCATCATCATGGTAGTAATTCTTGTATTCAGATAGTTCTTCAAGAACTGATAAAGCATTTTTTTTATTATCCTCATCACCCGTAAACTCCACACTATAATCAGGAAAATTACTACTTTCCCCACCAATAGGCATAATTGATGTTCTAATATCTTCTCGCAACATATGATTATTAGTACCATCGTGAGCATCTGTATAAATTCTTAAAGCTTCAATAGCATCTGGAAAATCAATTTTCATTGTTTTCCTCCATATACTTTTGGTAATAGCTTTTTTCATGCTCTATTTTATCTTCGAGATCTCTATGATCTCTTCTTCCAAAACTTAATTTATTTGTATTATCTAAATTTTTAATATAGTAGGTTATAAAAATATCTATCCCATCATAAAAACTATATCGTCCAAGAGCACTTTTTTCTGCAAATACTCTTACAAGTGGGCTATCATGCTCAATTATAATAATAGGGGACAAAAGACCAAAACCATCTTTAGTTCTATAAAACTCTTTTGTTGGTAAACAATCAAATAGGCTTTCTATTTTTTGTTGCCATCGAATTCTATTTGCACTACGGTGAGGTATCCCAAAGCCTCTTTCATTAAAAGAGATAAGGCTTGCAAAAAATTCAGGCTTAAGCTCTTTTTGGTTCTCTAAATACTTATCCCAAGTACTTGTGACCGTTTCCCAATATCTTTCATCATTAAAATATGCGCACAATAATTTTGCATAACCACTTATTTCCATCAAGTCTATTACAGGTGTTACTGCAACTTTAAACTCCTGTTCAACAACCCATTGTTGATTATCATGAGAAGGTTTTAACATCTCAAACTTTATTATAGCCTCATAGAAATATAAGGGAAATATTTTTTCAAACATTTCAATATCATTATTGCATAGTGCATCTATAAGCCCTTCACCAATAATATGTAAAAACATTCCTCCAAAATCTGGATAATTATTAGTCTTATCGGTAACTAAAAAACTACTTTTTGACATATCAAACAGTATCTCTTTTTCTATATCCTTCAATCTTGTTTTAATCATATCAATATCAATACTTCTCCAATTAAGGGTAGCAATTTTTCGCTTTGATCGATACTCCTGTAGTATGTCTTCTATTTTGAAAAATTGATATTGTAATTTATTTAAATATTCCCATTCTTTTGCTAAAATCGAAGCTTTAAAGTATGCATGTTTTAAATCATCTAATTCATCATATGTATTTTTATATATTTTCTGAAAAATCGATACCAATAGATTGATATTTTTTATAAATCTTTTAGATACAAAAAGCATAATAATTTCAAGTTGATACCAATGTGAAGAAACAACTCTATCCTCTATCTTATGTTCATATTGTAATTTTTTAAATAACTCTTCAAGCTCTGGCAAAAGATAAGAATCAAAAGAACAGTCATATAGGCTTTCCTTGATATTCCAGTCAATTAATTTTAATTTTTTTGAAGTACTTTCATAACTATATTTATCTATGTTTGAAAAAAATGCTATAAGAATGGCTATTGGCATACTGAGTATCATCTCAAAAATACCAAGTATCTCTAATTCATTCTTATCAGATTCTTTTTCTTTTATTGCACCAATAATCATTGTTATTAATTTATCTGTTTGCTCTATCGAAAATTCAAATTCTTCCATTACTACCATTTGTTCGAGATATAGTAAATAACTATTTAAAAGCCTTTTTACAACATCAAATCTCTTGTTTTTAAGATTTACGCTAATTCCATCTATAAGTATGGATAGAACTCTATTCTCTACCCAAAAATAATCATAAACTACATCTGCTTGAGGAAGAGAAGCCGTCTGATAATAAATATTAGTCGTCGAGTCATCAATTTTATACCAATCTTTATGTTTATACCTCTGTTCATACCATAAACTATTAGATGGAATCTTATGTTTAATTGCTTGATAATATGTTAAATGCCCCATAAGGTCCTCCTGTAGCCTTACTAAAGAATCTGCACTTAGTTGTGATTCTTCTTTTGCTAAAGTTAACAATACTACCAATGTATCAATATTTTCTCTTGCTAAGTTATGATTATGCTGCTGAAAAGAATTATCACTATAATACAAAGCACCTTTCTTCACATTATCTAATGTAGAAAAAAAGTTATCAAAAACAACAGAAGACAATATTGTTGGATCAAATAAATAAAAAACTCTTTTACCCAAATCTACAAAAGCATAAATTGCCACACCAACCCCAATAGACATAACAAAAGGAACGATATAGATACACTCAAATCCATACAATCTAAATACAATTAAAATTATTGCCACATAGGTTAAAAATGATAAAAAATCTATATAAATATTCCCAAACTTTTCTTGAATTAAAAGATTTCTCACTTTTGTGGGCAGCTTACTATATAGCGAACCATTTAATGTAGACATTCCTGCATAGTGCAAACCAATAAAAACTCCTCCAACAGTAGCTATGATTACAAGAAATGTAACATAATCACTTGAGCTTACTTCAGAAAAATCAATCAATAATTTTTCATCCATATAGGTTTTAATATCTAAAATATAAGGTTTTATTGCATAATTTGTTAATTGTAAAACGATAGAAAAAACAAAAGCTAGAAAAATAAGATTTTGAGCTATTTTTATAATACTTTGAAAAAGAATGTAATTCTTTTTCTTAGCTTTTGCATTTTTTTTAAAAGAAAATATAGATGCTTTTAATTTAAATAATTTTGAGGAAAAACGGTTACGAATTTTCCAAAAAAAACTTTTCTGCGCAAGCAAGAGATAGAGATAATTTTTCATATATTATTCTTCCATAGTTCAAATAAATATTTCATACTAAAAGTAATATCATTTGCATTGATTATCTACAAAACAATCAATCACAGCAAACTTCCCATTATAACTAATCCAAATAAAAAACACTTAAGATAACTTTCACCCCCACACCCTCTCAAACATCTCCTTAATCTCACTCTCATGAGAAATCAGAAATATCTGTCTACAGTGCTTTTTGATGGTATGGAACGCTTCCATGATCTCAAATGATTCCATTTTAATCATCACTCTCATCATCTTCCTCTACCTCATCCAACAACTCCAAAGCATCGATATGCTCTAACGCAGCCGATCCGGCAATACCCTGCAACGACCCATACATCTCTGTTGTGTTCTGCAACACACCATCGATGAGCTTTTGGCGGCGCTTCCAGCTTGCCATGAGGGAGCGGCGTTCTTTGTCCAGTTCGGTCTGCATGGTCATGAAACCATCAACGATCGCCTTGAGCTGCATATTGAACTCATTACCTGTAAGATAGTTATAGAGCAGGATCATCTTGTCGGACTTGTTCTCTTCTCGTTGGGCAGTCACATGGACGCGTATGAGACTCTCACGCAGAAGCGAAGCTGCCCCCCTGAACTCATCGAGACTACAGACCCAGACCCCATCCACAAAGCCCATCCTGTCCATGTCGCTTGGATAGACAGAAGTAACCAGTACACCCAAGTCTGCATTTACTTTAAGCATATCCTGTTTAAGCTTGCTTACCCAGCCGTCACTCCATGCTTTGGTGTTCTTGCTCTCATAACAGATGACCCCGCAGTTTTGCAGCTCTCTAGTATGGATGGTCTGCACACAATCCGCCCCGAAAGCACCCTTTTTGATCTCTTCAACAGAGTCAAAAGGAAACTGTGAAGAAAGCCAAGACTCTATGGCTGTTTCCAGAGCTTCACCCTGAACCTGCATAGACCCCTGCTCTGCTTTTCTTTTAGCATCTTCAAGGCTTCGCTTCATCTGCTCTATCTGCTCATCTTTGGCTTTAAGCTTAAGAACATTAGCCTCTTCAAAACTCTTTTGTATCTTCTCTTTCTCTTCTGAAAGCTGCTTAGTTAAAGCTATCTGAGCGTCAGCCTTAACTTTAGACTCCACCTCATCTTTTTCTCTTTTGAGTTTTTCTATCATCACTTTGGAAGCATTGAGCTCTTGAACTTGTTTGGACTTCTCTTCCAACTCTTTTTGAAGTACAGCCATAGACTCACTCTGCTCCTCAACCAACTCTTTTTTAAGTTCATCATGAAGCTTCTGCCTTTCAAGCTTCAACTGCTCTTTGGTAGCCCTCTTAAGCTCCTCATCGAACTTCTCTTTTTGCTCTTGCATAGAAGTCTCTTTGGCTTTGAGATCATCAAACGCTTTTTTATACTCTACACGCTTGGCTTCCACTTCATCACGAAGCTTTTTCTGTTCTGCTAAGTTCTTTTGTTTAAGTTCATCTTCGAGTTGATGATAGAGGATCTCGTTTACATCTATTTCTGTACCGCAGTTTGGGCATTTTATAGTAGTTTGAGTGGACATGATACTTCCTAGGTTTTAATTAGTATAATCATATCAGAAAAGTATATAGGATAGTAGAAATATGTCATATTGACATATTATGTTATAAATTTAATATAATAAAACAAAAGGTTTTTTATGAGACTCTTCATTGCTTCCCCCATCATCCTCGATGACTATGCCTCCATACAAAAGGATTTCAAAGATATTGTCGAGGGGAAGTGGGTAGACGAGGATAACTTACATCTGACTTGGGTCTTTTTGGGTGATGTGGCAAATGAGAAGCCTATCATCGACAAACTCAAAAAGATCTCTCCACTGGAAAGTGAAGCAGGCATAAAAGAGATGGGGTATTTCGGTCGACCACCGAGAGTCTTATTTGCCAAAACAGAGGAAAAACCACTCTACAACAAAGCCAGAGAGTTTAAAAAAGCAGGGTTTGACCTCTACCGTTTCAAACCGCACATCACACTCTGTCGTATCAAAGCCATACATGATTACAAGGCTTATAAAGAAAAACTTAAAGCCTATCGGGAGAAAGAGCTGGGGTTGATACTACCGGAGATCAACCTTTATGAAAGTACGCTGACATCTGAAGGGGCAGAGTATGCGTGTCGATATAAAATAGAAAACTTAACGTAAAATTTTTCTTATCGCTTCTACCAGTGCATCTTTTTCGCTGCTTCGTACTTTTTCATCATACGCTTCAAAGCTCAAACCTTCTTTAGAAACTTCTCTTTGCAAGATTACCTCACCACCATCAAGCTCAGAACTTACATAATGTATAGAGACACCACCATGCGAATGTTCATCTTCATAACTCTTCTCTATGGCTTTGAGTCCTTTATGTCTAGGGAGTAAAGAGGGATGCAGGTTGATGCTTGTTATCTGTTCCGTAAACAGCGGTGTCAAGATACGCATAAACCCTGCAAGTACTGTCAAGTCCGGGCTGTACTGCTGTAAGCGTTCTACTACTTCCGCATCGAAGGCTTCTCTGCTTTCGTAAGCTTTTGGGTCTATGACTTCAAGAGGTATGGACGCTGTTTTAGCAACTTCTATACCCTCTGCATTTGGGTTGTTTGTCAAGGCAACGACAACTTCAAATTCTTGTTTATGTAAACGCTTGACAATATAGGCAAAGTTAGATCCTTTACCACTAAAAAGAACGGCTATTTTTTTCATAGAGAAATTTTACTGTAATCTGACTTTAATGCCCATACGAACCTCTCTCGTAGGTCGGGGTGTCCCTACCCCGACAAAAATTTGCATATTTTCAAGCAATACATAACGTATAAATATTTACTTTTTTACTTTTCCAATTTCCCTACCTCATCTATAAGATCCGTAGGCAACATCGAATAAGAAGATCCCTTGTAATTATTGGCAGATATTACCAAAGCCAAAGAACCTTGGATGGCTGCATCTATGGCAGTATACCCTTGTGCCAAAAGTGAGACGATGAGACCAGAGAGGACATCACCACTTCCACCCTTGCTTAACTTGGAACAGCCTAAAGGGTTAATGTAGAGTCTTTCTTCTTGCATGATGAGTGTATTGGCACCTTTGAGCAGAAGGGTGACGTGCGGATACCTGGCATTGAACTTGCGTACCATTTCAAAACGTTTGGCTTGTACTTGCGTTACTGTAAGTTGTTCATCTGTGAGTATCTTCCACAGTACCACAAACTCTTTAGGGTGTGGGGTGATGACGATCTCTCTGTCTTTTTGTTCTAAAATAGATAAGATCTCTTCACTGTAAAAACTGTCAGCATCGAGGACTATAGGCAAGTGGCTCTTTACGACATACTTCTGCAAAAATTCATTCTCAAAGTGACATCCAAGTCCCATACCTATGGCTAGAGCCGAAGCGTTACTTGGCACAACTGTTGAATGCATCAAATATGCCGGAGGAGAAATCTTGTCATGGACTACCAGTGTGGTAAGGCCTGCGCCAAATGTAGTTGCAGCCATCCCGGAAATGATACCTGCCCCCTCTTTCTCTCCGGTAAACACTGCGGCATGCCCAAAGCTTCCTTTATGGGTGGACTGCTGAGTTCTGCTAGGCAATCTCAGATCAGATCTTTCAAGTAAATAGGTCTGACTCTCCCCCTCATAAAAAAGTGAACTCACACCCAAGTCTACACGTATCACTTCACCCACCACATCTTTGCACGCATCCAAAAAAAGTGCCTCTTTATAGGCACCCATTGTCAGTGTGACATCTGCCTCAAATGCCAGTGGCATCAACTGCCCACTTTCACCTACACCAGTAGGTACATCACAAGCAACTTTATGCCCTTTCAAACTATTAAGTTTATGGATGATGTGTTCTGTCTCTTCATTTATATTTCTGTTGAGCCCCGCACCAAAAAGTGCATCAACGATGACTTCAGCATCTTCTATAGTATTAACTCTTTTCACACCCAGACGTACCGCTCTTTCCAGTTGGATCTTTGCCATTTCTGACTTTAAGTCAAAAGGGATATAAAGTCTTATCTCATAATCACCATAGAGTTGTCTTGCAAGGACTATGCCATCTGCACCATTGTTGCCCACACCTGCCACGATAAGCACAGAAGATCCTTGTGTAAAATGTTTACGTATATAGTTTGCTATGCCGGAAGCGGCATGCTCCATAAGAATGTCTTCAGTAAGCCCGTACTCTTCATAACATTTTTTGTCTAGCGCATAACAGTTTTGAAATACTTTTTGCATAGAGAACCTCCATAATCTCTGTATTTTATCACAAATTAAAAAACTTTTGATATAATCCGCTTCATATTTATCTCTCTCACTCATAGAAGTGAGAAATTTTGATAAGGAAGGGGGTGCTTTTCGATGCCAGGAATTAAATTAACTTCACGTGATTCATTTGATGACGCTTATAGAAAATTCAAAAGACAATGTGACAGAAACCTTATCGTAACTGAAGCTAGAGCTAGACAACACTACGAAACTGAGACTGAAAAGAGAAAAAAAGAGAAGATTGCAACTCGCAAGAAAATCCTTAAAAAACTCTTCATGCTTAGAAGATACGAGTCTAGACTGTAATCCAGTCTTTGTAGGGCATCTCGCCCTACAATTTAAACACAGATTTAACCTAAACTACACTATTTTTTCCAAACTCATTACACATTATCTAACTTTTCGCTAAAATAATACCAATATTTTTTCGAAGGTTTTTCCATGACATTTACTACTACTCTACAAAAAGATGCTATTAAGATCATGCTCCTAGGTTCTGGTGAACTTGGTAAAGAAGTTGCCATTGAGGCTCAACGACTTGGTGTTGAAGTGATCGCTGTTGACAAATACGAAAATGCACCTGCACACCTTGTGGCTAACCGTTCGTATGCTATAGATATGCAAGACAAAGAGGCTGTACTTGCACTTATAGAAAAAGAAAAGCCTAGCTTTATCTTGCCAGAGGTTGAAGCTATCAGCATCGCTGCCCTTTTTGAAGCTGAGGCTAGAGGTTTTCATGTGATCCCAAATGCAGAAGCAGTAAACAAAACCATGAATCGTAAGAACATCCGTGTTTTTGCAGCTGAAGAGCTGGGTCTTAAAACCAGTGGGTATGAGTTTGTCACAACACTTGAAGGACTTAAGGCAGCTGGTGAGCGTATAGGGTTTCCTTGTGTCATCAAACCAGTGATGAGTTCTTCGGGTCATGGACAAAGTATCGCCAGAACAGCAGATGACATAGAAAAATCATGGGAGATCGCAAAGGAGGCTCGTGGGGATGCGAGTGAACTCATCGTTGAAGAGTTTGTACCTTTTGATTATGAGATCACCCTTTTGACAGTGCGTAATGAAACAGGTACAACTTTTTGTGATGCCATCGGACATGTACAAAAAGATGGGGACTTCATCCTTTCATGGCAACCGATGCAGATGAGTTCAGAAGCCCTGAAAAAAGCACAAGATATTGCTAAAGCAGTCACAGATGGTCTGGGTGGTAGAGGTATCTTCGGTGTTGAATTCTTTGTCAAAGATGAAGAGGTCTACTTCTCAGAACTCTCCCCTCGTCCTCACGATACAGGTATGGTCACACTCATCACACAAAGCCAAAGCCAGTTTGCTTTACATGTAAGAGCTGTACTTGGTCTGCCACTTGACTTTACTTTCTATGGTTCAGGTGCCTGTGGTGCGTACAAAGCAAAAAATGAAAGTCATAACCCTACACTGGAAATACCAGACAGTGCCTTTACTAAAGACAGTTTTGTAAGAGTCTTTGGAAAGCCGGAGTCACATGTAGGTCGTCGTATGGCTGTGAGTCTTGTGCTTGATGAAGTGGAAGAGGCGAAGCGCAGAGCTACGCAGATCGTCGATCAGATAGATGATCACTAAGCAGTATACGCTTACCCTTCCTCACTATAACAGAGGGATGCACCTTATCACAAACAAGATAGAAACCCTATTTGACGGCTCTGTCTCTACAGGCATTGTGCACCTTTTTTTACAACACACAAGTGCCAGTCTGTGCATCAATGAAAACGTAGACCCAAGCGTACGCAGTGACGCTGAAACTTTTATGAATGACCTCATCCCGGAGACTTACCCAAAGTTTGAGCATACGTATGAAGGTAGTGATGATATGCCTGCGCATTTAAAGAACATGCTTCTTGGCACCTCACTGAACATCCCATTGACCAATGGAAGACTTGCCCTTGGTACATGGCAAGGAGTCTATCTTTTTGAACACAGAGACTATGCAAGCAACAGAACACTTATCATTACCATACAAGGAGACTAAGTTATGAAACAGATCATCATACTCGATGCAAAAACACTCGGAGAGGATTTGGATCTTACTCCATTAAATCACTTTGGTGAAGTAACAACCTACCAGACAACAACTCCCGAAGAGACACTCGATCGCATCAAAACCGCTGAGATCATCATTACCAACAAAGTAGTCATTACTGCACAGATGATGGAAGAAGCACCACAGCTAGGCCTTATCTGTATCGCTGCCACAGGGATGAACAATGTTGATCTTGATGCAGCAAAAACCATGGGCATAGAAGTTAAAAATGTTGCCGGTTACTCTACCCAATCTGTAGTACAACACACTTTTTCTATGGCACTGTACCTTGTTGAGAAGATGGCATATTATGATCATGTTGTAAAAAGTGGCGAATGGACAAAGTCTGAACTTTTTACAGATGTAAGCCGACCTTTTTATGAGATAGCAGGGAAGAGCTGGGGTATCATCGGACTTGGCAGCATCGGTAAAGAAGTAGCCAGAGTTGCGACTGCTTTTGGTGCGAAGGTATGTTACCATTCAACCTCTGGTGAGAATTATGGACAAAAATATCTTCATGTAGAGCTAGAGAATATGTTACAAGAGTGTGATATTATCTCCATCCACTGCCCTCTCAATGACAAAACACATAACCTCATCAATGCTACAAACTTAGGCATGCTAAAAAAAGGTACAGTACTTCTAAACCTTGGCAGGGGAAGCATCATCAACGAAGCTGACTTGGCAGCAGAACTGGACAAAAAAGAGATCTATGCAGGCTTAGATGTGCTTACACCTGAACCTATAGCTGGGGATAATCCGCTTATGCATGTTGAAAATCAAGAGAGACTTCTCATCACGCCACATATTGCTTGGACCAGTATAGAAGCTAGACAACAGCTTCTTGAAGGTATTGTGGGAAATATTGAAGAATTTTTACAAATAAATTAGTTTCACAATTACGTAGGGTCGATTTATCGACCTGCTACAATATGAAGTTCAAAACAGTGGTCGGTAAACCGACCCTACATATAAAAAATAACAAAGGTTTACTTTGGTAGATGTATTAATTATAGGAAGTGGTGGTGCCGGACTCACTGCTGCACTTTCTGCTAAAGAGGCTGGTGCTTCTGTTCTTGTAGTGTGTAAAGCTTACCCTACAAATTCACAAACTTCTATGGCTCAAGGTGGTATCAACGCTGCTCTTGGCAATGTAGGTGAAGATCATGTAAGCTCTCACATCGCAGATACTGTCAAGTCTGCACATGGACTTTGTGATGAAGATATGGTACGCAAAATGTGTGCAGATGCTCCTTTAACCATAGAGTGGCTAGAGCAGTTAGGTGTACCCTTTTCACGCTTAGACAATGGCAAAAGTGGTAAAGATACAGTAGCCCAACATCAAATGGGTGGGGCTTCTGCCAAACGTGCCTGTTATGCCCAAGACTACACAGGACTCAAGATCCTTCATACCCTTTATGACACTTGTTTGAAAGAAAACATAGACTTTGTAGATGAACATTATCTACTCAATCTCATTATTAAAGACGGGGTATCCAAGGGGGCTACTTTTTTAGATATTCGTACAGGTGAAGTCAAACAGATAGATGCAAAATCTGTTGTTATGGCAACAGGTGGGTATGCTTCACTTTATCATGGTTTTACCACAAATGCTTATGGTTCCACCGGTGATGGTGTTGCAGCAACCCTTCGTGCAGGAGGTGCTGTTTCTGACATGGAATTTATACAGTTTCACCCTACGGCACTGAAACACTCTGCTATTCTCATAAGCGAAAGTGCAAGAGGGGAAGGTGGCTATTTATTAAACTCTGAGGATGAACGATTTGTGGATGAACTCAAACCTAGAGATGAAGTAGCACGTGCTATCTTTGCTCAATTGCAAAACAATAAAGACGTTTTTTTAGATCTCAGACATTTAGGTGAAGAGAAACTTATGGAAATTCTCCCTCAGGAAGTAGCTCTTTGTAAACTACATGAACATGTAGACCCCTCTTCAGAACTCATTCCCATAAAACCTGTTGCACACTACTCTATGGGTGGTATAGATGTTGATTATGCCCTAGAAGTCACAGGTATCAAAGGATGTTTTGCCGTAGGTGAATGTTCCAATGCTAAAGTGCATGGAGCCAATAGACTTGGTGGGAACTCTCTACTTGAAATTACGGCATTTGGAAAATTTGCAGGAGAAAATGCCTATAAACATTCTATTTATGCAAGTAGCAAACCAGCAGATGACAGACAACTCAAAAAAGATACAGCACATATAGAAGAGTTATTTCAAAGAGAGGTAAAACTCAACTTCTATGAACAAAGAGAAGCTTTGGGAAAACTTTTTTACTCTCATGTCGGTATAGTGAGAGAAAACAGTAAACTAAATGAGGCACTTGAAAAAGTCATCACCATGCAAGTGGCTCTTCCTCAAATGGGCATTGCCGACAAAGCCAAAAAGAACAACCAAAATCTCATAGAGTTTTTAGAGTTCTCCAATGCTCTTCTGCTTGCCCCTACCACCATCTCCGCAGCTATCGCAAGAGACGAAAGCCGTGGGGCACATTACAAACTAGGCTTTGAAAAAGAAGATGATGAGAACTTTGCTAAACATATGATTTTGCAGTGGAAGAAGGAGACAAAATGAAAAATAAATTCATTATATCCGTAGGTCGGGTTGTCCTCTACCCGACAATACTCTGCACAAAAAGATATTCTAAATCCACAATAAACGTCGGGGAGAGGACACCCCGACCTACAGAAGGATTTTTATCATGAAAATAAACATCCAAAGAGAAAAAAGTGTAGAGTCTTTTGAAGTCTCTAGTAACCTTACACTCCTTGCAGCCCTCTATGAGATAAAAGAACACAAAGATGCTTCATTAACATTCTCTGCAGGCTGTCGTGCTTCAGTGTGTGGAACTTGTGCTGTCCGTGTTAATGGAAGAGAAGAACTTTCCTGTGCATACAAAGTAAAAGATGGTGATCTTGTGGAACCATTACAATACCACCCTGTTCTACGCGACCTGAAAGTAGATAAACACAAAGCCAAAGAGACACTGGTTAAAACTACAGCATGGTTACAAAACTACCAAGAGGCTTCGCTTAACCATAAAGATGAAATGCAAACTGAAAAACAGACTGATTGTATACTCTGTGACTCTTGCTACTCTGCCTGCCCTGTCTTTGCAGTAAATCCTGATTTCCTAGGACCTTTTGCCCTCACAAGAGCCTATCGTTACAGTGTAGATAAACAAGAGGGTAATGCAAAAGCCATTATAGATAACATTCAAAGTAATGGTGTATGGGATTGTACTTTATGTGGAGAGTGTACGGCTGTATGTCCAAAAGGCATAGACCCGAAGATGGACATCACGATGCTAAGAAGCAGCTCCATCCAATTCGGACACTCTGACCCTTCTTTTGCTACGCAGAGTTTTGGAACACCTGATTTTGGTGGTGGTGGAGGATTTGGGTTTGACCCTAATGCTGGGTTCTAAACCCATCAATAATATCCTGTGGGATCTTCATAGGTCTCATCTTCTTGCTATCGACAAAAACCCACTCTGTTTTCCCTTCACAAATAAGTGCACCATCAACCAGACGTGTCAATTCGTATCTACGTGTTGAAAGGATCTTCCCTATATCTTCTATCCATGTTTTCATTTGCAGTTCATCATTTTCAAAAGCAGGTTTTTTATATTCAATAGTGTGAGATTTTGCTACCCATGTACCACCAAGTTCAAGACATTTTTTATATCCAGAGCCGACAGATTCAGAGTGTTTGGTAGCAGCTTCAATCATCCATGAAAGATAGGTAACATTATTGACATGACCATTAAAGTCAATATCCTCTTTTGTTACCTTGAAGCTGTAGACAAAAGGGGTCAATTAAATATCTCTAGGGTCTACTATCTTCCCGGCGATAGCTGATGCCGCAGCCACAGCAGAGTTAGCCAAATAGATCTCAGAAGTTCTAGCTCCCATACGGCCTACGAAGTTACGGTTGGTTGTAGCAACACAACGCTCACCGTCACCAAGTATCCCCATGTAACCACCCAAACATGCACCACAAGTAGGGTTGGAAACGACCGCACCTGCATTGATAAGGATGTCCATCAAGCCTTCGTGTTGTGCTTGAAGTAAGATCTTTTGTGTCGCAGGAGTAACGATCATACGTGTATGACGTGCCACTCTTTTGCCCTTCATGATCTCCGCTGCGATGCGTAAATCTTCTATACGGCCATTGGTACAAGAACCTATCATCACCTGGTCTATCTTCAAGTCATCTGCAACTGCCTGTTCTACAGGTTTACCATTTGATGGCAAGAAAGGATACGCGATCACTGGTGAAAGTGCTGCTGTATCTATAACAATAGTTTGACAATATGTTGCATCTTCATCAGAATAGTGGATCTTAGGCTCTGCTCTTAATCCACCATTAGCTTCTTTTCTCTCAATAAGATACGCTTCTGTAATATTATCCACTGCAAAGATACCATTTTTTGCACCCGCTTCAATAACCATATTTGAGATAGAAAATCTATCTGCCATACCTAAGTGTTGAATAGCTTCACCTGTAAATTCGATAGCTTTGTATAATGCACCATCTACACCTATCTGACGAATAAGTTCCAAGATAATGTCTTTTCCGTAAATGTGCTCACCAGGTTTACCCGTTAACTCCACTTTGATAGTCTCAGGCACTTTAAACCAGTTACCACCTGTGATCATAGCAAAGGCAAGGTCTGTACTTCCCATACCTGTTGAGAATGCACCAAGTGCTCCGTGCGTACATGTGTGAGAGTCTGCACCGATGATGACATCACCAGGGATGACAAGCCCTTTTTCCGGAAGCAAGGCATGCTCGATACCCATATCTTTTTCATCAAAAAAGTATTTGAGGTCATGTTTATAGGCAAACTCTCTAGAGATCTTTGCCTGGTTCGCTGAAGCGATATCTTTAGCAGGGATGTAGTGATCCATCACGATACTGAAGTTGTCCGGTCTAGCCAATTTTTCTGCACCACTCTCTTCAAATGCTCTGATCGAGATAGGTGTTGTAATATCATTACCGATGATCATATCGATATCTACTCTAACGATCTCTCCCGCTTTGACTTCACGTCCAGCGTGTTCTGAAAAAATCTTTTCTGTCATGGTTTGTTGTGACATTTCATTGTCCTTATTACATTGTATTATTACGCGAATTATAGCGAAAATTTTTTATGGTAAAATTTCATCACGATTTATATATCTATAGGGTGCGTTTGCCAACGCACCTTTTATGTTATAAGCCTATCGGCAAACTTTTTATTTTATGCAACGTTTATTACATGGTGCGTTGGCAAACGCACCCTACGAGGAAAATCATGAAACTTTACGAACTACAAGCAATCGCAAAGCGATTAAACACCTTTACCTTCATCAGCCGTGCCAGACGCATAGAAGATAACACCTTAGAAATAATGTTTGACAAATCTAAAAGTTATTTTTTCAATCTCACCAGAGGGCACAGTTTTATATACAAGGCACCAAGTCAGAGACCATTACAAGGCTACAATGCACCTTTTGACACTTTACTGCATTCTCTTCTAGGTGGAAGTAAACTCATAAGTGTTGATGTACCAAATGACGACCGGATCTTACGTTTCACCATTGCACCAAAAAGTAGCTATAAAGATAAGATCATCTACTTACAGCTTGAATTTACAGGTAAAAATACCAATGTCATTCTCATCGATGACAATGAAGTTATTATTGAGGCACTGAGACACATAGATGCTGACAGTTCTTTTCGTGTTATTCGTCCAGGGATGGAACTACTTGCTATTCCTCCTAGGGGTCTGACCTCAGATGATTTGTTGCGAAGCAGTGAATCGTCTGTGGGTCTGACTCCCAACAATCAAATTACCAATGTAGACTCTTACTTAGAAGAGAAATTCAGACAAGTAGAAGCTAAAAAACTTTTAGAGATGAAAAAACAAAAACTCTCTACTGTGGCAAAAAAAGTAAAGAAATTTGAACAACTACTAAACAAACTTCCTGATGAAGAAAAACTGGAAAAACAAGCAGAAGAAGAACAAAACAAAGCCAACCTCATCTTGGCAAACCTCTACCAGATAAAGCCTTATGATACAAAACTAAAAACATTTGATTTTGATGGAAATGAAGTGACCATACCTCTTCCTAAAGATGTAAAAGTAAACCGTATGTCTGACTACTATTTCAACCTTTCAAAACGTGCTAAGAGCAAGGCTAAAAATGTACATATAGAACAAGAAAACTTAAGCTCTAAAAAAGCATTTTATGAAAATATTTACTATGCACTTGAACAGGCAAACACACCTTACGAACTAGAACTTCTCGTACCAAAACGTGCCAAGTCACTGCGTAAAAAAGAGAAGCTTAGAGAGGGAGAACTTTTTTGGATAGAAGGCTACAAAGTACTTGTAGGACGCAATAGCAACGAAAACCAAAAGCTCCTTGAGATCGCCAAAGCCAATGACCTTTGGATGCACATACGCGATGTCCCTTCAAGCCATGTCATCATCAAAACAGACAAACAAAATCTACCTGATTCTGTCATTCAGGCTGCTGCAAAACTCTGTGTGGATTTTTCAGTAAAAAACCCGGGAGATTATGAAGTAGACTATACCAAACGTAAATTTGTCAAAGTACAAGAGGGTTCCAATGTGTTTTATAACAAATATGACACCATTAGAGTAACTAAAGAGGGTGTTGAAATACGAATTTAAAACTTCTTTTCTCATCAATAATGTCACGGCGAACGCCCTTGAAAGCGAAGCGATTCGAGAGCCGTGACGATTTTTGTCTACTTTTTCTAAAAAAGTAGGAAGAAAGCCTAATATCAGAATATAACGCAAAGCATGCTATAATCATCCTCTATATAAAAATCAGGAAATGATTATGATGAAAAACTTAAGCTCACTTCAACAACGCATATTAACTGGTATTGCTCTACTTGCACTTGTAGGCTTCATAGGCTGGATAGACAACTTTTTTATCATGTGGGCATTTTTAGGTGTCATCTACATGTTCGCCTTTTATGAAGCGATGAAACTTTTTAAACTTGTAGCACCATCGATGTATGTCTGGGCTGCACTGCTATGGATTGTAGCTTATTTTTACCCTAATCCTGATGACCTCTTCTTCTTTATGGCGATCATCTTTGCATCATCACTTGCCTATTTTCATAATTTTGACAAAAGATTGCTCCTTCCATTTCTCTACCCGGTAAGCGGGATACTCTTTTTTCTTATCCTCTACCAGGATTTTGGCATCATGTCTATGTTCTGGTTACTTGTCACAGTAGCACTCACGGATATAGGTGCATTTTTCACAGGAAAAGCCATAGGTAAAACAAAGTTTTCAGATACTTCACCAAACAAAACACTTGAAGGCGTTTTTGGCGGTATCCTCGTAGCAACATTAGCTGGGTCTTTTGCAGGACTCTATGTGGTTGATTTTTGGATCGCTTTTATCGTAACATTTGTAACAGCCATCGCTTCAGTCTTTGGTGACCTGTTTGAAAGCTACCTCAAACGTGAAGCAGGTGTTAAAGACTCTGGCGATCTGCTCCCCGGACATGGTGGTATACTTGATAGAATAGATGGTTATCTCTTTGGTGCGATCATGATGGTTATTGCACTCAGATCACTCATATAAAAAAACCTATGTCAAGCATCGTACTACTAGGTTCTACAGGCTCCATAGGGGTCAATACCCTCATCATCGCCAAACGCTACAACATCACTATAGAAGCACTTGTCGCAGGCAATAATATTGATCTGCTCAATGAGCAGATCAAAGAACATCAGCCTAAAATTGTTGCTATAGCCAATGAAGCTGACAAAGCAAAAGTAAATCACCCCAATGTACTCTGTGGCAATGACGGTATTTTACATCTCATAGAAACATGTGCAAGTGATACGATCGTCAATGCTCTTGTAGGCTATGCAGGACTTGCTCCTACCCTTAAAGCTACGAGCCTTGGTAAGAGAGTTGCACTGGCTAACAAAGAGTCTTTAGTGGTCGCTGGTGAGTTCATAGATATGTCTCTTATCACCCCTATAGATTCTGAGCATTTTGGACTTTGGTATCTCCTGGGTGAGCGTCCTGTTTCCAAGCTTTACATCACTGCGAGTGGTGGTGCTTTTAGAGACTGGGAACTGGAGAAAATGAAAGATGCCACTTTCAGCGATGCACTCAAGCATCCCAACTGGTCTATGGGTAATAAGATCACCATAGATTCAGCCACTATGACCAACAAACTCTTTGAACTTCTGGAAGCCAAATGGCTTTTCGATACGACTAACATTGATGCAGTTATAGAGAAAAAGTCTATCATTCATGCCCTTGCAGAGTTTAAAGACGGGTCTACCACTGCACATTTTGCAGGAGTAGACATGAAGTTGCCCATTGCTTTTGCACTCAGAGGTGAAGTAGAGGAAGCCATCTTACCTCCTACAGATCTACTCGCTATGGGAGCAGTAGAATTTTTACCCATAGAAACAGAACGCTACCCTATCTGGAATATCAAAGAACACATCCTGAATAATCCTCACTTGGGTGTGGTAGTCAATGCAGCTAACGAAGAAGCTATTAAGGCGTTTCAAGAAGAGAAGTGTTCATTTTTTGGGATGAGTGAAATGATTTTGGATGCTTATAAGAAGTTTGAAGATGTTAAAGCAAAAAATATAGCTGATATTATTGAAATAGACAAAGAGGTTAGACTTTATGTTAAATAATTGTAGGGTGCGTTTGCTAACGCACCAAATATCTGCACGCATAAAAAGTTTTTTTATGATTTTAACTAGCGGTGCGTTAGCAAACGCATCCTACAGGAATTCTCTATGAAAACCCTTATCTTACACGGTTGGGGTGGAAGTGATGCCCCACATTGGCAGGCAGAACTTGCCGCAGAAATAGCCAAAAATTACGGTACAGTATCATTCCCACTACTGGACAATTGCCACTTTCCAAGCAAAAACAGATGGGTAAAACAAGTTAAACAGATACTCGAAGAGTTTAAACCAGACACTGTTGTCTGCCATTCTCTTGCCAATACCCTTTGGTTTTGGCTCTGTCAGGAAGAGATACCTCAGGTGAAACGACTTTTTATGGTTTCTCCTCCAAGCCTCACAACAAAGGAAAATACTATCAAAACTTTTTTCCCTTGTGAGATGCCAAAGACACTCTATGCCAAAGAGATACAAATGATAGTCTCAGACAATGACCCTTACATCGAAATATCTGAAGCAGAAACGATGGCGAAGCATTATGCTATCCCTTTGACCATTATCAAGAATGCCGGTCATATCAATGCCGACAGCGGTTATGGAAAATGGGAATTTATAGAAGATTTGGTTGTAAGACAATTTAATGAAGATATATAAATCCGTAGGTCGGGGTGCCCTCACCCCGACGTTAATATGCATGCTCATAAAAAAAAATGAACATGATAAAAGTTTAAATTTATTGTCGGGGTGGGGACACCCCGACCTACAGGAATCACCATGATCTTAAGCATAGAGTCAAGCTGTGATGACAGTGCCATTGCCATTACGGAAATAGCCACAAAAAAAGTGCTTTACCATAAAAAGATCTCCCAGGAAGCAGAACACTCCTGTTACGGTGGAGTCGTACCAGAACTGGCATCACGACTCCACGCTGTAGCACTCCCAAAGCTACTTGAAGAGACCAAACCCTACTTTGATAAACTCAAAGCTGTAGCTGTTACCAATCAACCAGGATTAGGTGTTACACTCCTTGAGGGCATCGCTATGGCAAAAACTTTGGCTACCTTACAAGATATCCCTCTCATAGCAGTACATCATCTTAAAGGGCATATTTACTCACTTTTTATAGAAAAAGAGTCTACCCTTCCCCTACTTGTACTTCTCATCTCAGGAGGGCATACACAAGTCATCAGAGTGGAAAGTTTTGAACGTATGGAGCTTTTGGCAACAAGTATAGATGACTCTGTTGGAGAAAGCTTTGACAAATGTGCCAAAATGATGGGACTAGGTTATCCAGGTGGTCCACTCATTGAAGCACTTGCACTTAAAGGAGATGAGAACCGTTTTGATCTACCCGTGCCACTACGAAACTCTCCTCTCATCGCCTTTTCACTCTCTGGGCTTAAAAATGCTGTACGCCTTAAAGTGGAAGCTTGTGGAGGCAAAGAAAATATGAGCGAACAAGACAGAGCTGACCTCTCGGCATCGTTTCAAAAAGCAGTCAAACTTCACCTGCTTCAAAAAAGTAAAAAGATCTTTGCAAAAGAGAGTATTAAAGACTTTGCCATAGTAGGTGGAGCCTCTGCAAATAAATACATCCGAAATGCCTACCAAAACCTTTGTGATGAGTTTGGTAAAACACTCCATGTTGCACCACTGGAATACTGCTCAGACAATGCCGCTATGATAGGACGTTATGCAGTTGAAGCCTATGAAAAAAAGCTATTTATTGATCCCAATGTTATAGACATTGTAAGCACCAAAAAGCAACAATCTGGAATGCTACTATAAGCATTCCATAATAGAGTCAATCAGACCCTCTTTCCTAAGCCAAATTTAGCTAAAATATATACTATTTATAATCCACAAATGGAGACTACTCATGGCAGAATATGGTGCTAGTAATATTAAAGTCCTTAAAGGGCTAGAAGCGGTAAGAAAAAGACCAGGTATGTATATCGGTGATACTTCTACAAAAGGTCTTCACCACCTTGTGTATGAAGTTGTAGATAACTCTATCGATGAAGCGATGGCAGGGTTTTGTGATACTATAAAAGTCACACTTACTAAAGCAGGTTCAGCGATCATTGAAGATAATGGTCGTGGTATCCCTGTTGCAGAGCACCCTACCGAAAAGATCTCTGCTGCGACAGTTGTACTTACTGTCCTCCATGCCGGTGGTAAATTTGACAAAGACACCTATAAAGTTTCTGGTGGACTTCACGGGGTTGGTGTCTCTGTTGTAAATGCCCTTTCTAAAGATTTACACTTGACTGTCAATCGTGATGGACACACATACGAACAAGATTTCAAAGCAGGTATCCCACAAGAAGCCTTAGCTGAGTCAGGTACATCTCGCAAAAAAGGTACCAAGATAGAATTCTGGGCTGATGACACTATCTTTACGGAGGGTACTACTTTCCAAAAAGAGATCTTGATGAAAAGATTTAAAGAACTTGCTTACTTGAATCCAAAGATCACTATTGATTTCAAAGATGAAAGAGATGGAACGAAAGAGATCTATCACTTTGAAGGTGGTATCAAACAGTTTGTTGAAGACATGAACAGCAAAGAACCTCTCTCGCAAGCACAGTTTTTCCAAGGTAAAGCTGATGACATAGAAATTGATATTGCTTTAATGTATTGTGATGCGGATACGGAAAAATCGCTCTCTTTTGTAAACAACATTAAAACCGCAGATGGTGGTACACATGAAGCTGGTTTTAGAGCAGGCTTAACCCGTTCCATGTCAAGCTACATCTCTAAAAATGCAAATGCAAAAGAGAAAGGTACCAAAATTACAGGAGATGACTGTAAAGAGGGCCTCATAGCCATTATCTCTGTACGTGTACCTGAACCACAGTTTGAAGGACAGACCAAAGGAAAGCTGGGCTCTTCTTATGTGCGTCCATTGGTACAAAAATTCTTCTCTGAAAACTTTAACAAGTACCTCGAAGAAAACCCTCTGGAAGCTAAAGCTATCATGGCACAAGTGCTTCTAGCTGCTAGAGGTAGAGATGCAGCAAAAAGAGCAAAAGACTTAGTAAAACGTAAAGATTCCATGAGTATAGGAACACTGCCTGGTAAACTTGCTGACTGCCAAAGCAAAGACCCTGAAGTATCTGAAATTTATCTAGTGGAAGGGGACTCTGCCGGCGGCTCTGCGAAACAAGGGCGGGATAGAGTATTCCAGGCAATTTTACCGCTTAAAGGTAAAATCCTTAACGTTGAGAAAGCAAGACTAGAGAAGATCCTCAAATCTGATGAGATCAAGAACATGATCACTGCAATGGGTTGTGGGATCGGGGAAGAGTTCAATGAAGAGAAACTCAGATACCATAAGATCATCATCATGACCGATGCCGATGTTGATGGATCCCACATTCAAACCCTTTTAATGACATTCTTCTTTAGATTTTTACAACCTGTTATCGAGAAAGGATACCTCTATCTTGCACAACCACCACTTTACCGTTATAAAAAAGGGAAAAATGAGACCTATCTAAAAGATGACAAAGCACTCAATGACTTCCTTATTGAAAATGGTATCTCGGTGATAGAAAGTACAACTATGGGAGAAAATGACCTTATAGACCTGTTCAAACTTGTAGCCTATTATAAAATGACACTCAGAGAGATAGAGAAACGTTTTGCACTACCTGAAGCACTACGATATATGATCGAAAATCCTGATATGATCGGTACTTCAAATAAAGAATTAGCTAAAACCATTGAAAAGTATATTGATGTACTTGGATACAATATCCTCAATAAAACCATTACAGAGGATAAACTACACTACTTTGTTCAAACCAATGATGGTCTCGAAGAACTTATCATTGATGAAGTACTCTTCACCAACCCTCACTACAATGAAGCGATACATATCCATCAAAAAATTCAAGACCACATTACAGATGAGTTTAAAGATCAAGACCTGTTGGAGCTTTTTGCCCAAGTAGAAGGTTCAGCTAAAAAAGGTGCCTATATCCAACGATACAAAGGTCTTGGAGAAATGAACCCTGAACAACTTTGGGAAACAACCATGACACCGGAAAATAGAAGACTGCTGCAGGTTAAGATAGAAGATATCGAAGAAGCAAGCGATACCTTCACCCTCTTTATGGGTGACGAAGTTGAACCTAGAAGAAATTACATCGAAAGCCATGCTAAAGATGTAAAACACTTGGATGTGTAACATAGATGCTATTATCAGAACTAGAAGAGAGGGAACGTCACTTTAAACTTGCCCTTAGGGCAGGTATCCCTGTACTTATTCTTATTTTTTTGGTTTTTTTCACTACCATATCTACTAACGATACTTTCAATCTTAGTATTCAAAATGTCTTTCTTATTGCCTCTATCACATTCATCACCATTTACTTTATCTATTTTTTGATGCACTTAAGTGTAAAAGAAACCCTTATAGATCAAACAACCCAGGGCTTTAATCAAAAAGCCTTTGTCAAAAGACTACAGGACTCTAAACCTAAAACGCTTGCATTGATCATCATAAAAAACCTTTCAACCATCAGTCAAAATTATGGTGATGGGGAAGTGGATGCGGTTCTCTACACTATCATTCAAAAGTTGAACCTCAAGTTTCAACAAGAAGGTTTGGATAGAGCCCTGATCGGAAGACGTCATGGCGCCGAATTTATTATAGCATTGGATGAAAAGCATGCAAATCTAGAAAAAATTCTAGAAGAATTTACTCAAGAAAATATAATCATTAATAACATTGAAGTAGATTATACCTTTGCTATTGTAACCAATACAGGTAAAGATTTTCAACAAATTATTTTACAACTTAAAGATATTATTGCAACACAGTTTGAAAAAAATGCTAAGGAAAAAGACATTCCTATCAGCAAGGATGCAACTGAGATCTCAAATATGGAAAAGGCGATTATTACTTCCATTAAAAATAATAATCTTCTTCTTAGCTTCAGACCTCTGCTTAATACTAAAAGTAATATCATAGATATTTATGAGATTGCAGTTAAACTCAATGCAGATAAAGTAGGAAATATTTTACCCAGAGTTTATCTTCCCGTCATTAATCGTTTAGGCCTAGGAAGAGAGTATGATTTTACGCTACTTAAACATATTGTAGACCTCTTACCTTTAGTAGATAAAAGTATCTCTTTGACTTTCAACCTTTCTCCTTTTTCATTGAGGGACCCCTCATTTCAAGAGAAATTTTTTAACTATCTAGATCAAAAAGAGATTGATCCTTCCCGTCTGATCATACAACTGTATGAACGAAAGACACACCATAATATTGGTGGATATCTTAAAACACTCAATCACTTTAGGGCAAAAGGTGTACGTATTTGTATCGATAATTTTGGCTCATCCAATGCATCTATGGAGTACATGAAACATTTTAAGTTTGATATGGTTCAATTTGATAGAGATTATGTAACCAATTTAGAAGATGAAACAAGTTATGCAATGCTAGAGTCCTTATCCAGAATGTCCAAAGACCTTCACATTATAACAGTAGCAAAATGGGTAGATAAAGATATACAAAAAGAAAAGCTCAAAGCACTTGGTATAGATTATCTTCAAGGCTTTGGCATAAGCAAACCTATCACAGAAACAGAACTTATTAACAGATATAATTAAAGGACAACCATGAAATACGGTGAAAAAGAGATACAGGAATTTGATATTAATGCAGAAGAGAACTTCTGGCCAAATGAGCATGAAAAAAACTATACAATAAACATAGAACTACCAGAATTCATGTGCCTGTGTCCACGTTCAGGATACCCAGATTTTGCTACACTGAAACTCTCGTATGTACCAGATCAAAAAGTCATAGAGCTGAAAGCCATAAAACTCTATATCAATTCGTTTATGTACAGACATATATCTCATGAAAACTCTGCAAATGAAATTTACGATGTACTCTACAATAAACTAAAACCAAAATCTATGAAACTCATAGCAGATTACAACCCTAGAGGAAATGTACATACAGTTATAGAAATTGACAGTACTAAAAACTAAAAATATGACAATATGACATACATTTAAACTTTTATCTAAAAATCTATTATGATACCCTTATATGAATACTAAGGATATCCATGATAGATTTTCATGCAGTCATGCAACGTGTAAAACAGATACTCTCCCTGCATTATAAGAAAGAAAAAATACTAGACAGAGATATAGCAGATGCTCTCGAACTTGATCCACAATACTTTGCTGTCATAAAAAGAAGAAAAAAAATCCCCTACGAAGCTATCGCCTATTTTTGTAAACGATACAATATAAGTATGAATTGGATACTTTTAGAACAAAACACTCCAAATTTGACCTAAATTTGATTTATAGCTATAATGAAATGTTAAAAATTTCACTAAAGGAAGAAGAATGAGTAAAAAAGTTGAAAAGATAGCACTCTATTCTGCATCGGCAAAAGAGCTTAAATTGGACCTCTCGGATGACCTTATCATAAAGGTAACTACTGGTTTAGGACCCTCTATCTATAAAAAAGATGCTGAAACTGTTTCGTGTTCAGACAGTTCAGAACTTGACACAGTAAAAAAGAACTTCTTGCAAAAAAAACTTGGACTAACAGCAAGTGATGCTGAACTTGATGCTGCGATCAAGAAAGCGTGTGAAGCTATGGGTTCCTCAAACAAACATAAATACAGAGCCCTCTTTTATGCACTTCTAGCTAAAGAGTTTGGCAAAGAGTCTGTTTACGCATAAACACTAAAAGAAGTTTTATATCTTGATAAACAAGATATATTTCTTCTCCTCATCATTTTTACCAAAACCGACAATTTCCATGTCATTAAACTCAACATTGACATCTATTCTAAGCTCATACATCATCTTGTCTATATCAGAGATTAAAAGAGGAGGGATAAGCTCTCCTACAATGATTTTAGTATCACTACCATCTATCTTAAAGATAAGTTGTTTACGTATTTCATCCAAATCAAACATATTAAGAGTTGCTTCCCCTGCATATATTAATTTTTCTGGATTTTCAGGGTTTTTTTTGAGCAGTCCTGCAGTTAAAACATATGCTTCTTGATTACCAATTTGTTCCCGTACATCTTCTATGAGGTCGATGATGAATTTCATATTATTCCTTCGTTTTCTTTTGTTTGAATTTCCTCTTATCTTAATTGAGGCGTTGTTTCTCTCGTCATTTTTTTAGAAAAAAACGAAGCAAAAAAATCGTCATTGTTCTCGAATCACTTCGCTTACAAGGTCGTTCACCATGACAAGGCACACTACGTGTGATTTAATAGTGATATTCTATCTAAAATTTAAATAGTGAAAATAAAATTATTGTGTAATAGAAAATTTCGGAGTTAATTTGCTGTAGATTTGATTGAACGGGGATTTGTGTAGTAAGAGAGCTTACTGATAGTAAGTGACCGAACGAAGCAAACCCCGTTCGGTCAAATATGTAGTAAAGAAACCCGAAATTAGCTGTTACGCTTTTCGATGATTTCTTTTGCTACGTTTTGTGGAACCTCTTCATAGTGATCAAATTCCATAGCATACGTCGCACGACCTTGGGTCATTGAACGTAGGTCTGTTGAGTATCCGAACATTTCAGAAAGTGGTACAAATGCATTAACGATTTTGTTACCAGCTCTGTCATCCATACCTGATACTTGACCACGTCTTTTAGCAACATCACCAATAACGTCACCCATATAGTCTTCAGGTACTTCAACTTCAACTTTCATCATTGGTTCCAAGATAACTGGATTTGCTTCTCTACAACCGTCTCTGAATCCCATTGAACCCGCAAGTTTAAACGCCATTTCAGAGGAGTCAACATCATGGTAAGAACCATCATAAACAGTTACCTTAACATCTTCTACAGGATATCCTGCCTGAATACCTCTAGCCATTGCTTCTTGCACACCTTTGTTTACCGGCTGGATAAATTCTTTTGGAATAACCCCACCTTTAACAGCGTCAACAAACTCGTAACCAAAACCTGGTTCTTTCGGCTCAATGTGAAGGTAAACGTGACCAAATTGTCCACGACCACCAGATTGCTTAGCGTACTTGTACTCTTTTTTAACTTCTTTTCTGATTGTTTCTCTGTATGAAACTTGTGGTGCACCCACTTCAGCTTCTACTTTAAACTCTCTTTTCATTCTATCTACAAGGATTTCAAGGTGAAGTTCACCCATTCCTGAGATGATAGTCTGACCAGTTTCTTCATCAGAACTTACTCTAAATGATGGATCTTCTGCCGCTAGTTTACCTAGTGCAACACCCATTTTTTCTTGGTCAGCTTTTGTTTTAGGCTCAACCGCAACAGAGATAACTGGATCCGGGAAATCCATTCTTTCAAGTACGACTTTATCTTTATCTGAACAAAGTGTATCACCAGTTGTTGTATTTTTAAGACCAACAACCGCACCGATCTCACCAGCGTAAATTTCATCTACTTCTTCTCTTTTGATCGCGTGCATTTTCATGATACGACCGATACGCTCTTTTTTCTCTTTAGTAGAGTTAAGTACATAAGAACCTGATTCTAAAGAACCACGGTATACACGGATAAATGTTAACTGTCCAACAAATGGGTCAGTCATGATCTTAAATGCAAGTGAAGCAAATTCACCATCATCTGTAGATTCAACAATTACTTCTTTGTCTTCATCCTCCATTTCTGTACCCTTAATAGCAGGTGCTTCAACTGGAGATGGAAGGTAAGCAACAACAGCGTCAAGTAAAGTCTGAACACCTTTGTTTTTAAACGCTGAACCAACAGTCATTGGAACAATATACATACCGATTGTAGCAGCTTTAATACCAGCGACGATTTCGTCTTCTGATAACTCTTCACCTTCCATGTATTTTTCCATTAGTTCGTCGTTACCATCTGCTTCAGAAATACTCTCAATAAGCTTTTCACGGTACGTATTCGATAATTCCACCATATCTTCAGGAATCTCTTCTACATGGTAGTTAGAACCCATTTCAGCATCTTTATCCCAAACGATTGCTTTCATTTTGACAAGATCAACAACACCTTGGAAGTTCTCTTCTGCACCAATTGGTAATTGAATAGGTACAGGGTTACCTTTTAGTCTCTCACGGATTTGTCTCTCAACTTCATAAAAGTCAGAACCCGTTCTATCATACTTGTTAACAAATACAACTGAAGGTACACCATAACGGTTTCTTTGTCTCCATACTGTCTCAGATTGTGGTTGAACCCCACCAACTGCACAGAATACAGATACAGCACCATCAAGTACTCTCATTGAACGTTCAACTTCAATTGTAAAGTCAACGTGTCCCGGAGTATCGATAATGTTAATTTGCTTCTTATCCCACTCACAAGTAGTAGCAGCAGAAGTAATTGTAATACCTCTTTCCTGCTCTTGCTCCATCCAGTCCATCGTTGCAGCACCATCATGTACTTCACCGATCTTGTGCTCAACACCTGTATAGAAAAGAATTCTTTCAGTTGTTGTTGTTTTACCTGCATCAATGTGAGCAGCGATACCGATGTTTCTTACGTCGTTAAGTTTGTGCGTTCTTGCCATAACTTAGTCCCTTACCATCTGTAGTGAGCAAATGCTTTGTTAGCTTCTGCCATTTTATACGTATCTTCTTTCTTTTTGAAAGCAGAACCTTTCTCAGTAGCAGCGTCCATAAGTTCATTAGACAAACGCTCCATCATAGTTCTTTCATTTCTTTTTCTAGCTGCATCAACGATCCATCTAATACCAAGAGATTGTTGTCTTACAGGTCTAACTTCGATAGGCACTTGGTACGTTGCACCACCTACTCTTCTAGATTTTACTTCCATTACAGGTTTGACGTTTTCCATTGCTTTGTTGAAAACTTCAATACCTTTTTCACCAGATTTTGATTCAATTCTTTCTAACGCAGAATACATAACTTTTTGCGCTGTGCTTTTTTTACCACCAAGCATGATAGCATTGATGAATTTTGTTAATACTTTAGAACCGTGTACTGGATCTGGCAATACCGGTCTAACGGGAGCTTTTCTTCTTCTCATAGAGATTTCCTTCAATTTATTAAAATTTACTCAAGTCTTGTTCCCTAAGGCAAATCTATATAGATTTAATAACAACACCTGCCGAAGTCTGTTCCCAGACTAAACTATTACTGTAACGCGTTTAAATAATCAATGATTATTTTTTAGGTTTTTTAGTACCGTATTTAGATCTTGCAACTGTTCTTCCAGTTACACCTGAAGCATCTAGTGCACCACGAACAATGTGATACTTAACACCAGGTAAATCTTTAATTCTTCCCCCACGTACTAGTACGATAGAGTGCTCTTGAAGGTTGTGACCCTCACCACCAATGTATGAGATAACTTCAAAACCACTAGTCAATCTTACTTTAGCAACTTTTCTAAGTGCCGAGTTAGGTTTCTTTGGAGTTGTTGTGTAAACTCTAGTACATACGCCTCTTCTTTGAGGACATTTTACGAGTGCAGGTGATTTTGATTTTTTCACTTGCTTTTTACGTTCTTTACGAATCAATTGGTTAATTGTAGGCAAATCGTTTCCTTTCTGGTTAGTTTGAATTGAGATCAATGTCTCTTGAATCTGGGTTCTTACACCACATAAAAACGCTCATTTGAATGCTTTTATCTGATTTAGTCAGCAGATTTTTGGAGGCATATTATATCGAAATATTCTTTTATTTTTCTTATAGTTTAAGGGTGGTTGGTTTTTGTAGGTCGGGGTGTCCTCACCCCGACGTGAATTTCAGTATAAGATATGTTTTATATTTGTATATTTTATTGTCGGGGTGAGGACACCCCGACCTACTACTCTGCAGCAGTCAATTTAATATCATCATTGTCTATCATACCAGTACCCACTGGGATAAGACGACCGATAACAACATTTTCTTTAAGATCTTCAAGTGTATCTACTGTACCTGCAATGGAAGCAGAAGTAAGTACCTTCGTTGTATCTTGGAATGATGCTGCAGAAATGATACTGTCTGCACCAACAGCCGCACGTGTAATACCAACAAGCATAGGCTCTGCAATAGCCGGTTCACCAGCAAGAGAGATAACGCTCTGGTTCTCTTCCTGGAATTTACGACGAGACACAATGTCTCCCGCAATAAATTTACTGTCACCACTATCAACTACTTTTACTTGTCTCATCATTTGAGAAGTAACGATCTCAATGTGTTTATCAGAGATATTAACCCCTTGTCTACGATAAACCATTTGTACTTCAGACACAATGTATTCATACAATGCTTTTTCACCAAGTGCTGCAAGGATATCATGACTTGAAACAATCCCATCAGTCAATTTCTCACCGGCATGCACATACTCTCCAGTGTTCACAAGTGCCACTTTGTTTTTATCGATGAACTGCTCAGTTACCTGATTATTATCACCAGAAACGATCAATCTCTCTTTGCCACGTAATGGTTTACCAAAGCTTACCACACCATCGATCTGCGCGATAAGTGCAATATCTTTTGGACGTCTTGCTTCAAAGAGTTCAGAAACTCTTGGAAGACCTCCGGTAATATCTTTTGACTTGATCGCTGCTTTTGGTGTTTTTGCCAAAATATCTGCAATACTTACTTCATCACCATCTTTAACAAACAAGATCGTCTTAGGATCCAACTGATAACGGATCAACTCATCAGACTCAGTTGCTAGAATGATCGCTGGCTTATATGCCGCAGGAATATATTCGTTAAGTTCCAGTCTTGTGTCACCTGTTACTTCATCAAACTGCTCAACTACAGTAACACCAGGAATGATATCTTCAAACTTCAGTGTTCCTTTTTGCTCAGCAATAATAGGCTCCGAGTATGGGTCCCACTCAGCGATAACTACCTGCGTAGAAACTTCTGGTGCAGAAAGTGTATCTCCTCTTTGTACCAGAGCATCATTATCCACTTTAACAACAGAACCTCTTGAAATGTAGTGTCTTGCTGCCTCTCTGTTATTTTCATCAACGATCACAGCAAAGAGACCTTTCTCTTCTACTTTTTCACCGACCTTTGCACCATCATGTGCTTCAAGGTAATCCCCTTTAAGTAAGAAGAACTTCACTTTACCCTTTGACTCAGCGATCACTTCTTGTGTCACTGGCGCACCATCTTCCACTTTAAGCTCAGATGCAAAAGGAATACGACTTGGTACTGACCAACCTTCATTGATCACTTCAACAATAGAATCACCCTCTTCTACTTTATCACCATCATTCAGTGGTAAGAAGAGTTTACCTTCGAGTTTACCTGCAACACCTGCAAGTTCATTTGATTTGGCAACGTCAGATTTCCTGAGGTTATATTTAACTTCATCTTTACCTTTTGCCTGTACAGAAACAACCACTTCATCATGTGTCACAACTACTGAAACTGTACCAGAAGTCACTGCTTTTATCTTTGGTTCAACCAAAAGTACACCAGCATTTCTTCTGTTTGCAACAATAAGGTTACCTTCTCTATTACGATACACTGAAAGGTTGTAATATCTTACAAAACCTTCTTTAGTTGCAACAACAGATCTCTCTTCTTTACCGGCAGTTGCCGTACCACCTGTGTGGAATGTACGTAGAGTAAGCTGTGTTCCCGGCTCACCAATAGATTGAGCAGCAATAACACCAACCGCTTCACCACGTTTAACCATTTTGTTATCTGCCATGTTGAGACCGTAACATTTTGCACAAATACCTTTAGGTGCTTTACAAGATGATGGTGCTCTCATTACTACAGATCTTACACCTGCATCTTGTACTCTTGAAGCAGTCTCTTCATCGATCATCGTACCTTCACTTACAAGTACTTCTGATGTAATAGGGTCGATGATATCTTCAGCCAATACTCTACCATAGATACGATCTGCCAATGGCTCGATCATTTCATTACCCACAACGATATCAGATACTTCTACACCTTCATGTGTACCACAATCTGTCATAGCGATCTTCACATTCTGTGCAACATCGATCAGTTTTCTTGTTAAGTAACCCGCATTCGCTGTCTTAAGTGCTGTATCGGCAAGACCTTTTCTGGCACCGTGAGTTGAAATAAAGTACTCAAGTACATTTAGACCTTCACGGAAGTTTGACGTAATAGGTGTTTCAATAATTGACCCATCTGATTTCGCCATTAGACCCCTCATACCAGAAAGTTGTCTGATCTGCGCCGCCGAACCTCTCGCCCCAGAGTCCGCCATCATGTGAACTGAGTTAAATCCATCTTTATCTGACTTAATAAGCCCCATAAGTTCCTCAGCAATCCCATTGTTCGCATCTGTCCAAATATCAATAATCTTATTATAACGCTCTTGATCCGTTAAAAGACCTGCACCAAACTGTCTTTGGATCTCTTTTACTTCCGCTTTAGCAGAAACAACCATTCCACCTTTAAGTTCAGGAATCTTAATATCATCAACAGAGATAGAAACCCCTACTTTTGTTGCATATTTGAAACCCATATCCTTAAGATTATCAAGGAAACCGGCAGTTTCAGAAACACCACCTATTTTATAGATATAGTCAACCAATACACTGATATCTTTTTTCTTCAAGATCTTGTTCCAGTATTTTTCCGGTACATAATCAGGAATGATGGATTTTAAGATCAATCTACCTGCAGTTGATTTTGCAATGTGTCCATCTATTACTGTTCTGATACGTGCATTCAGATCAAGTGCATTTTGTTCAAATGCAATTTCAACCTCTTCTACGTTCGCAAAAAGTTTATGCTCACCTTTCACATCATTCTTCTCAAGTGTTAGATAGTAAAGACCTAAAATCATATCCTGAGAAGGTACTGCGATCGCTTTACCTGAAGCTGGAAGCAAAATATTCATTGATGCGAGCATCAATACTTTTGCTTCAGCTATTGCCTCATCTGAAAGTGGTACGTGTACCGCCATCTGGTCACCATCGAAGTCGGCGTTGAACGCAGAACATACAAGTGGATGCAATTGAATCGCTTTACCCTCGATAAGCCTTGGGTGGAACGCCTGGATCGAAAGTTTGTGAAGTGTCGGTGCACGGTTTAGAAGAATCGGATAATTATCAACTACCTCTTCAAGACACTCCCATACTTCATTCTCTTGTTTCTCGATCATCTTCTTGGCTTGTTTAAGTGTTGTTGCATACCCTTTTTCTTCTAGCTTAGCCATCAAGTGTGGCTTAAAGAGTTCGATCGCCATTTTCTTAGGTAATCCACACTGATCCATACGTAAGTCTGGACCAACAACAATAACAGAACGACCAGAGAAGTCAACACGTTTACCAAGAAGGTTTTGTCTAAAACGTCCTTGTTTACCTTTGATCACTTCTGAAAGTGACTTAAGTGGTCTTTTGTTAGCACCCTTAACTGCATTTCCACGTCTACCATTATCAAAAAGAGCATCCACTGCTTCTTGAAGCATACGTTTTTCATTTCTAACAATGATTTCTGGTGCGTCAAGTTCTACAAGTCTTTTCAAACGTTGGTTACGGTTGATCACTCTTCTGTAAAGGTCATTTACATCAGAAACAGCAAACTTACCGCCATCAAGACTTACAAGAGGTCTAAGATCAGGTGGGAGTACCGGAAGTTGTGTCAACATCATCCACTCTGGTCTGTTACCTGAATGAAGGAATGCCTCGATCACCTTAAGACGCTTAACAATTGTCTTTCTTTTTGCTTCAGATTTTGTTGCCTGAATATCTTCTTTCAATTGTGAGAACATGTCCACAAGGTCAAGATCGGCAAGCAATTCCTGAACGATCTCTCCACCCATTCTTGCATCCAAGTCTGTGTCACCAAAACGCTGCATAATTTGCTGATACTGCTCTTCATTAAGCACATCATATTTTGCCAGTTGATTGGTTCCTTCAGAGTCATAAGACGCTTCACCCGGTGTTTTAACAATATATGCTTCATAGTAAAGTACTCTCTCAAGATCTTTCATCTTAACACCCAAAAGTGTACCGATTCTTGATGGCAATGAAGATACATACCAAATATGCGCAACCGGTGCAATAAGATCGATGTGACCCATACGGTTTCTTCTTACTTTAGAAGAAGTAACTTCAACACCACATTTCTCACACACAACACCTTTATAACGCATCTTTTTGTATTTACCACAAAGACACTCATAGTCTCTTATAGGTCCGAATATTTTCGCACAGAAAAGACCGTCACGCTCTGGCTTAAGGGTTCTATAGTTGATCGTTTCCGGTTTTTTTACTTCACCAAAACTCCAAGAGAGTACTTTTTCAGGACTCGCAACTCTCAGTTGAAGCGCTGCTATATCCTTCGGTCTCTCTTCACTGTTAAGATCTATTGGTGTTAAATTCTCTAAAAACTTACTCATTTTCACCCTCCACTTCTTTTTTACTCTCATATAACTCTGTATCAAGCCCAAGTGCCTGCAGCTCTTTGGTCAATACAAACATTGTCTCGGGCACACCTGACTCCGGTACAGACTCACCTTTTGTGATAGCTCTGTATGCTCTTGCTCTACCTTCAACATCATCTGACTTGATCGTTAACATCTCTTTAAGAATGTGAGATGCTCCATACGCTTCAAGCGCCCAAACCTCCATCTCTCCAAATCTCTGTCCACCAAAGAGTGCTTTACCACCTACCGGTTGCTGCGTTACAAGTGAGTATGGCCCGGTTGAACGTGCATGCACTTTCTCATCAACCAAGTGGTGAAGCTTAAGCATATACATATACCCAACGTTTACTCTCTCTATCATCTCTTCACCCGTCTTACCATCAAATAGTTTCATTTTACCATCTGAATCTATCTTAGCCATCTCGAAAAGTTTATCAAACTCAGCTTGGTTCGTTCCCTCAAATACCGGTGCAGCAAACTTAACACCTGTTGACCAGTCTCTACCATATTTGAGTAACTCTTCATCACTCATAGATGTCAAGACTTCTTTTGCATCCATGAGTTTTGCCACATCTGCAATAGCGATCATTTTCGCTCTAAGTTCCGTGATGAAATCTTTTTGCTGATCTACAAACATATCTTGGATCTGCTCACCCAATCTTTTACCAACAAGTCCTAAATGCACTTCAAGAATTTGACCGATGTTCATACGTGAAGGTACCCCTAGTGGGTTCAAAATGATCTCAACCGGTCTTCCATCTTCCATATATGGCATATCGATCTCGGGAACGATGTTAGAAACAATACCTTTGTTTCCGTGACGTCCTGCCATTTTATCACCCACTTTGAGCTTTCTCTTCGTAGCGATATAAATTTTTACAAGCTTCGTTACACCAGATGGGAGAATATCATCTTTTTCAAGTACAGATAATTTCTCTTCATGGTCATTTTTAAGTCTTTTTTTCTGTTTCAAGAAGTAGTTCTTAAGTGATTCATACTCATTTTGTACATCATCAGAGTAAGACTGGACTGCACCTCTAAGTGCAAATCTGTTCACCTCTTTAATCGTCGCTTCAGGAATCTTCGTACCTGATTTAAACTCAACTTCACCTATAGTAACATCTTTTGCCAACTCTTGATTTGAAAGATAGTTCGCGATACGTAAGATCTCTTCTCTATCTATCATAAGAAGCTGATCATGGTGATCACCATCCAAAATAGATTTTTCCTCTTCATAGGCTTGTATAGCTCTTGCGTCTTTCTCATAGCCTTTTTTCGTAAAGACTTTGATATCTACAACCACACCTTCCATGGATGCCGGGCAGTAAAGTGATTTATTGACCACATGCCCTGCTTTTTCTCCAAAGATCGCTCTAAGTAGTCTCTCTTCTGGTGTTGGCTTGATCTCACCTTTAGGGCTTACTTTACCTACAAGGATCATACCTGGCTTCACGTACGTACCCATTTGAACGATACCACTCTCATCAAGGTGAAGCAGTTCATCTTCACGGATATTCGGGATATCACGTGTGATCTCTTCCGTACCATGTTTAAGTTCTCTGGCTTCTACCTCTTTCTCGTAGGTATGTACTGAAGTAAAGGTATCGTCACGGATAAGCTTCTCAGAGATAACAACCGCATCCTCATAGTTATATCCATACCATGGCATAAATGCAACCATGATATTTTTACCAATTGCAAGTTCACCCTGGTCCATGTTCGCACCATCAGCGATCACTTGTTTTGCTTCTACTTTATCACCCAATTTTACGATCGGTGTCTGTGTAAAGGTAGTATTTTGGTTGGTTCTCATATTTTTTTCAAGTGGATAATGGTCTATAAATACACCGCTCTCATCTTCACCCATTACATAGATATTTTTACCATCTACTTTTTCAACTGTTCCTGCTCTCTTGGCCTTCACACACTCCCAAGCATCACGACTCACGATAGCTTCCATACCTGTACCGACAACCGGTGCATCTGTCTTAAGAAGAGGTACCGCTTGACGTTGCATGTTTGAACCCATAAGTGCACGGTTGGCATCATCGTGTTCCAAGAATGGGATCAATGCCGCAGCAGAACCGGAGATCATCAATGGAGAAATATCGATCAAGTCAACTCTTTTAGCATCATTAAGTTCAATATTACCATTGAGTCTGGTCTCAATAAGATCTTCAACAATACGTCCATCTTCACTCACTACAGTTGATGCAGGAGCAATACATTTATCCTCTTCCTGTGTTGCAGTGATATAAACGATCTCATCTGTTACTTGACAATCTTTAACCACTTTATATGGTGCTTCGATAAATCCATGCTCATTTACTTTTGAGTATGTAGCCAGGGTATTGATAAGACCAATATTCTGACCCTCCGGTGTTTCAATAGGACAAATACGACCATAGTGCGTAGGGTGTACATCCCTTACTTCAAATCCGGCTCTCTCTTTAACAAGACCACCTTCACCGAGTGCAGAAAGTCTTCTTTTGTGTGTCACTTCTGAAAGAGGATTAGTTTGATCCATAAACTGTGAAAGTTGTCCCGATGAGAAAAATTCTAAAATGGTATTTGTGATCATTTTAGAGTTTACTAAGTCATGTGGCATCAACTCATCCAATGCACCAGAAACTGTTGTCATTTTGTCTCTGATCGCTTTTTGCATTTTCACAAGACCATTATGAAGCTCATTACCAAGAAGTTCACCAATAGCTCTAATTCTTCTGTTACCTAAGTGATCTCTATCATCGATATGACCTTGACCATTTTTAACTTTAATAAGATATTTAACCGTGTTAATAAGATCTTCAGATGTAAGTACAGTAGCATACTCAGGAATATCCAATCCAAGTTTATGATTCATCTTCATACGACCGACTCTTGTAAGGTCATATCTTTCAGGATCAAAGAATAGTTGTCTTAAGAATGCTTTTGCTGCTTCAGGTGTTACCGGTTCTCCCGGTCTCATCACTTTGTAGATACGGATAGCTGAAAGTACATTTTCATCATCTATCTCTTCTGTCTGCTTTAAGAGTCTTAAACTTTCATTGTCTGCGATAAATGCATTGATGATAGAACGGTCTGTACCTTCAGCAAGATCATTAATGATCTCAATACTGTCAATACCCTGCTCGATCATCTTTTTAAGTTTAGCTTCATCAAGAGGTGCAACAACATCATAAAGTACTTCACCACTCTCTTGGTCGATCACTGCTGTAGCCAAGTGTCTTTCCATAAGCATTTCAAGAGGATACTCGATCCACTCTAAACCATCCTCAATAAGCTTTTGTGCTTTTTTCTTAGTGAGTCTTTTACCGGCATTAACAACGGTATTGCCATCTATATCTTTCACATCATATTCTGCTCTACCACCAAAATCTTCAGCATCGAACTTCACAAGGAATCTGTTCTCTTTGATACTGATCTCTTTTGTCGGGTAAAATAGTTTTACAATATCATCTTTAGAATAATCCAGTGCTCTAAAAAGAATAGTAACCGGGATTTTTCTTCTCTTGTTAATACGTGCATAAAGAATATCTTTAGAATCGTATTCAAAATACAACCATGAACCACGATCCGGGATGATCTGAGCAGAATAAAGCAGTTTACTGGCAACCGTTGTTCCCTCTTCTTCTTTAAAGATAACACCTGGAGATCTATGAAGTTGATTTACAATAACTCTTTCAACACCATTGACAACAAAAGATGTTCTTTCTGTCATTAAAGGGATGTCACGTACGAAAACAGCTTGCTCTTTTATCTCTTGAGGATCAAGTTTTTCACCTGTTTTTTCATCTCTGTTCCAGATAGTAAGTGCGATATTCATCTTGAGTGAAACTGAATAAGTTAATCCTCTTTCCATACACTCTCTCACTGTATATTTGGGTTTAACGATCTCAGAATTTTTATACGTTAATGTCACTCTGTTTTGCTGATCATGGATAGGGAAAGCAGATCTGAATACTCTTTCTAAAGTAGAGTTTTTTCTATCTTTTTCACCTAACATTAAAAAGTTTTCATAACTTTTTTGTTGAAGTTGTAGTAAGTTTGGAATTTCTATTTCTCTTGGTGTTTTCGAAAAATCAACACGAAGTCTGTTACCAGAATGCAAAGAATTTAACATGGTTATCCTTAGTATGGTTGGTTAGTATGGTTTGTAATTAATTTAGTTTATTAATATCGTTTATTTAGAGTAATTTCTAAATGTTTAGATACACAAAGAAACTATTAGAGGAGGGTATGAAATGTCTCCGAATAGCTTTTAACTATATCTATGTAGATTGGGTGAGTTTAGGCAGTTAGCCTAAACTCTCTTAAATAAAATGAATTATTTAAGCTCACAAGAAGCACCAGCTTCTTCGATTTGTTTTTTAAGCTCTTCAGCTTCTTCTTTAGATGCACCCTCTTTAAGAACAGTTGGTGTTTCTTCAACAGCAGCTTTTGCTTCTTTAAGTCCAAGACCAGTGATTGCTCTTACTACTTTAATAGCATTAATTTTTTTGTCGCCAGCACCTGTAAGTACTACGTCAAATTCTGTTTGCTCTTCAGCAGCTTCAGCAGCTACACCAGCACCACCAGCTACTACTGTAGCTTGCGCAGATACGCCAAATTTCTCTTCAAATTCTTTTACAAGCTCAGAAAGCTCAAGTACTGACATGTTTGAGATAAACTCAAGAACATCTTCTTTAGTTGTTGCCATATTATTTTCCTTAATATATAATTCGTTTAAACTACATTGTAGTTAAAATTAAAAGAGCCTTGTGGCTCTCACCACTCTATGCTTCTTCTTCTAATTTAGTAGCCAATGCATTCATACCAATTGTAAAGTTTTGTACCGGTGCGTTCCAAACATTGAGGAGCATACCAATAAGTACATCTCTAGTAGGAAGTTTAGCCATTGCATTAATGGTTTCCATACTAGCAACTTCACCCTGGATCAAACCAGTTTTAATTGCAAAACTATCTTTAAAATCAGTAGCAGCTTTGTCAGCGATCTTACAAGGTAAAACTTGTGTATCACCCCAGATTACAAGGTTTGTGTCTGTAAATTCAACTGCTTCACAACCTGCATTTTCCAATGCGATCATTGCCAATTTATTTTTAACAACTTTAACTTTTGTATCTTCATCTTTAGCAAGATTTCTTACGATCTCAAGATTTTCAACAGTCATACCTTTGTAATCACAAACGATAATGGCACCAGCTTCTTTGAACTCTGCTGTCATCTCTGCAACTAATTCTTCTTTTCTAGTTCTAGTCATATATTCTCCTTTCGACCTACAAAAGGGTGTGAGTGAACACACATACATCTCTTCAAATGTACTAATTAAGCTTTCGCCCCTATTGTCTTTGACCTAAAATATTTGAGAGTATTCTCAAAAGAAAATTATTTTTAATGCTCTTTTGAAAATAGTTTGTAAGCTGGAAAAACCAACTTACAAAATAATGATTTGATTATTTGATATCCATCACTTCTGATGCATCAAGAGTTACTGAAGGACTCATAGTTAATGATACAGCAGCATTTGTGATGAATCTACCTTTTGCAGATGCAGGTTTTGCTTTATTAACAGTTTCAAGAAGTGTTACAAAATTTTCTTTAATTTTTTCAGCACCGAAGCTTACTTTACCGATACCAGCATGGATGTTACCTTTTTTGTCAACTCTAAAGTTAACTTTTCCGCCTTTAGCCTCTGTAACTGCTTTAGTTACATCCATTGTTACTGTACCAGTCTTAGGATTTGGCATAAGGCCTTTTGGTCCAAGTACTCTAGCTACTTTACCAAGAACACCCATCATATCAGGTGTTGAGATCACGGTATCAAAGTTGATGTTACCAGCTTGAATCTCTTCGATCAAGTCTGCAGCACCAACGATATCGGCACCTGCTGCTTTAGCTTCATCTGCTTTTGCATCTTTAGCAAATACAGCTACTCTTACTACTTTACCTGTACCGTGTGGAAGAACTACTGAACCTCTTACCATTTGGTCTGCATGTCTTGGATCAACATTTAAGTTAAGTGCAACTTCTACTGTTTCATCAAATTTTGCTGATTTAAGATCTGCCAATATTGCGATCGCTTCGTCAACACTATACTCTTTAGTAGCATCTACTTTTTTAAGTAGTGCTTCTCTTCTTTTACTTGGTTTTTTTGCCATTTTATTTCTCCGCTTTATATGCTCCCACATTTTTTAAATCTATGTGGTTAGGATTGTCTTATAATAAGACTAGTCTACGATTTCAACACCCATACTTCTACAAGAACCAGCGATAATATTTGCCGCCATTTCTCTGTCATTTGTGTTAAGGTCTGCAATTTTTTGATCGATAATTTCGTCAAGTTTTGCTTTAGTGATAGATCCTACTTTATTAAGAATTGGATTATCTGTACCTTTTTTAAGACCTGCTGCTTTTAAGATAAGGTCACTTGCAGGTGGTTGTTTTGTCTCGAACGTAAAACTTCTGTCTGCATATACTGTAACAACTACAGGGATTTTGAACCCCATTTTATCTTTTGTTTTTTCATTAAAAGCTTTACAAAACTCCATAATGTTAACACCACGTTGCCCAAGTGCCGGACCTACTGGTGGTGATGGATTTGCTGATCCAGCTGGGATCATCATTTTGAACTTTTCAGTTATTTTTTTTGCCATCTGTTCTTCCTTTATTTAATTTGACTGTTAAGTCTTATATGATTTTCTCTACTTGCGTATAGAGGATTTCAACTGGTGTGTTTCTACCAAAAATTGAAACATTTAACCTTAACTTACCGTGGTCAAGATCATACTCTTCAACCATACCTGTAAAGTTGGCAAATGGACCATCTACGATACGTACCATTTCTCCTGTTTCAAAATCTACTTTAGGTCTAGGTGCAGATTTCTGCTCCATTTTGTCTAAAATCACTTTGATATCTGCTTCTGTAAGTGCAGTAGGTGTCTTTTGTTCACCGATAAATCTAGATACTCTTGGCAAAGACTGAATCTTATGCCAAAGATCAGTATCCAGGTCTATATGTGCGAAAGCATACCCAGAATACAATGTTCTTTCTGTGATCTTTTTTTCACCATTTTTAACTTCAATTACTTCTTCTGTAGGAACGACAATACGCTCAACTTTTTCTTCGATTCCATAATCGACAACAAGTTGTTCAATTGCTCTTTTTACAGCTAATTCACTTCCTGAATACGTTTGAATTGCATACCACTGATAAGCCATCTTCTATCCTATAAAACTGATGATACGATTGATGACATTAAAAGGTCAACCAACGCTAAAAATATTGATATTACAGTCACTACGAGAATAACTGCTAAAAATGCTTGTCTTACTTGTACTTTTGTTGGAAATATTACTTTATGGATCTCCGCTCTCGCGTGTGCAATAAATGTTGAAATTTTTCCCATTGTTCTTACCTTTGTTATGGCAGGCCAAGAGGGACTCGAACCCCCGGCACCTGGTTTTGGAGACCAGTGCTCTACCAACTGAGCTATTGGCCTAAATACTATTTAGGTTGTCATTTAAACTAACGCTTAAATGACGGTATTGCGAAAGACAAAACTTACAGTTTCATCTCTTTATGAACAGTATGTTCTTTACACCATTTACAATATTTCTTAAGTGCAAGTTTCTCTGTTGTTGTTTTTTTATTCTTAGTTGTGTGATAGTTACGTCTAGTACATTTTTCACAACCTAAGTGAACTGTTTCTCTCATTGTTATCTCCTATGATAAGTGCGCAAGAGGCAAGCCTCTTACACGGGTGTTACTAAGCAATAATCTTAGAAACAACACCAGCACCAACTGTTCTACCACCTTCACGGATAGCAAACTTAGTACCTTGCTCAAGAGCAACTGGAGCGATAAGTGCAACATTTACTTTAACGTTATCACCTGGCATAACCATTTCAGTACCTTCTTGAAGTTGAACAGAACCAGTTACGTCTGTTGTACGTACGTAAAACTGTGGTCTATAGTTGTTAAAGAATGGAGTGTGTCTACCACCTTCTTCTTTAGTAAGAACATAGATCTCAGCTTCAAATTCTGTATGAGGTGTGATTGAACCTGGCTTACAAAGAACCATACCTCTTTGTACTGCTTCTTTGTCGATACCACGGATAAGAACACCACAGTTATCTCCAGCAAGACCACAATCCATCTCTTTACGGAACATTTCAACACCAGTTACAGTTGTTTTCTGAGTATCTTTAAGACCAACGATCTCAACTTCGTCACCTACACATACTTTACCCTGATCAACTTTACCAGTTACAACTGTACCACGACCTTGGATAGTAAAGATATCTTCGATTGCCATCAAGAAGTCTTTATCAGTTTCTCTTTTTGGCTCAGGGATATACTCATCTACTGCGTCCATAAGTTCCATGATTTTTGCTGACCACTCACCAAGAGTACCAGTTTTAGCTTCTTCTAGTGCTTGGAATGCTGAACCAGCGATGATCGGTGTATCGTCACCTGGGAAATCATACTCAGAAAGAAGTTCACGAACTTCCATCTCTACAAGCTCTAACATCTCTTCTTTATCTTCATCATCAAGTTGATCTTCTTTATTCAAGAATACAACGATATATGGAACACCTACTTGCTTAGAAAGAAGGATATGCTCTCTAGTTTGTGCCATTGGACCATCAGTTGCAGCGATAACAAGAATAGCACCGTCCATTTGAGCAGCACCAGTAATCATGTTTTTAACATAATCGGCGTGACCTGGACAATCAACGTGAGCGTAGTGTCTGTTTTCAGTTTCATACTCTACGTGAGAAGTAGCAATTGTAATTCCTCTTTCTCTCTCTTCTGGTGCATTATCGATTGCATCGTAATCCATAAGCTCAGTATCACCTGCTACTGCCAATACAGCTGTAATTGCTGCTGTTAGTGTAGTTTTTCCGTGGTCAACGTGACCAATAGTACCGATGTTAACATGCGGTTTCGTTCGTTCAAATTTTTCTTTAGCCATGCTTTTCTCCTAGCGTAAAATGTTTTAAAGGCAGTATTATACCCAAATTTTCTTAACCTATATGGACAGAACTATTACAGGCTTGTAATACTTTTGTCCATACTTGGTTCTGGAGCCCATAGTGAGACTTGAACTCACGACCTCTTCCTTACCAAGGAAGTGCTCTACCCCTGAGCCATATGGGCGTTGTACATATAAAAATATATACTCTATAATGAATGTTTTTTGTTAAGGTCATAAATGAATAAATTAGGAAAGCTTTAGTATGTGAAGTAGTTTCTGTTAAGTACATAATTCACACAGCTCCCAGTTTATGGAGCGGGCGAAGAGATTCGAACTCTCGACAGCCTGCTTGGAAGGCAGGAACTCTAGCCACTGAGCTACGCCCGCGTCATTTTATGTGACTTAACAACTATGGTGGTGAGTGAAGGATTCGAACCTTCGAAGACATAGTCAGCAGATTTACAGTCTGCCCTCGTTGGCCACTTGAGTAACTCACCACTTATTTTGTTTGTCATTATTACTGGTACAAACACTGATAATTATATTTCTATGGAGCTGGTGAAGGGACTCGAACCCCCGACCTGCTGATTACAAATCAGCTGCTCTAGCCAGCTGAGCTACACCAGCACCATCATTAAAAGTTATTACACTTAAAATGGACGGGAATTATAGACAAAAAAGTTTTAAATGTCAAGAGTTATCATGAAATTCTTTAAAATTCTTTTTATTTTAGTATTTTTTACTAAAATACATTCATTATATAAGGAAAACATATGAAAATACTATTGGCACCCAGTGAGACAAAGAGAGTTGGAGGATATGAGCCCTTTCATTTAAGCACACTCTTGTTTGAGTCACTTTTACCCCACCGTACCAAGCTTTTACATACTTACATCAATGTTCTACAAAAAGGTGACATGCAAGTACTTTCTAAAATGTTTGGACTTAAAAAAGAGTCTGATATCTTACACCATAAAAAAGTTATCATCCATGAACTTACCATGAAAGCCATTGAACGCTATACGGGTGTAGCATTCGATTATCTTGGTTATGAGAAATTAGATGTGAATACGCAACACTATATAGATAGCCATGTCATACTCTTCTCAAACCTCTTTGGTCCCATCCGTGCTTCAGACCTGATCCCTGAGTACAAACTCAAACAAGGTGAAACCGTAGGTGACATCAAAACTGAAAAGTTCTATAATGAACATTCTGCAGCACTTATGGAAGCATACTTGGGGGACGATGAAATACTTGACCTGCGTGCAGGCTTCTATGATAAATTTTACAAGCCTCAGAAGAACTACACCACACTCAAGTTCATCAAGGACGGCAAAGTAGTCTCTCACTGGGCAAAAGCCTACAGAGGTATCGTCTTACGTGAGATAGCTAAAGCAGAAGTAGAGACTCTTGAGGAGTTCATGAAACTTCCTATAGAGGGACTGAGTATCCAAGAGATACAAACAAAGAAAAACAGAACTGAAATTATTTATGAGATAGGCTAAAATATGAGACTTCCAAGTGATAAGATACTCTACAAAATATTTATTTTCCTTCTTGTACTTATGGTGGTACTTGGTATACTTTTTGATACAGATTATAGTTAGGAATAAACAGTGAAGAAAAATCTATTTGAAATGGGTGCAGACTTTGGTGATGACTGGAGTTCTGACAATAAAGATAAACTTTCTAAAAGAGTTTCTACTGAAGTTAAAGCTCCCGAGAAACATCAACTTCATTTTGCAAAAGAGAAACGAAGAGGGAAAGTAGTTACTATAGTGAAACCTTTTTACTTGGACAAAAACACACTACAAGCTTTACTTAAAATACTCAAAAAGAAGTTAGGTACCGGAGGAACTGTCAAAGAAGATAGTTTAGAGTTTCAAGGAGATATACCTGAGTTGTTACGTAAACATTTAGAAGCGTTAGGGTATAGATTTAAAAACTAATCTACCCATTACTATCTATTTACCTATCGCTAAAGCATACAGTACCATCTCATCATTTTCCACAAATGCATTCACTTCATCATCATAATACGCACCGATACCAGAGCACCCTATACCAAGATAGAGAGAAGCAATATAAAGTCGATGGCCTATGATCCCGGCTTTTTGATACAATGCTTGATAGTTTTTGGCTTTTGATGTGAGGAAAAATGCTACGGCACCTTGTGCAGAGAGGCTATACTGTTCCAAAGAAAGATACCCCGCATGGTTTCCGAAATCTCCATATTTAAGATACTCTCCGTTTTTATAGAGTCCTAACGGCATATCGAGTACACGATTCAGTACCATATACACAGACACCTTTTCATCACAATCACTGAGTATAGGTTGATGTATGGCTTCCATGATGTAGTTGAACTGCCCTTTGGTGATGGCTCCTTCCTGGAATCCTCTTTGTGATCTACGTGTAAAAATCGTCTCTTGAAGCTTTTTACTCTTGTAAGTAAACTTTGGTGCTTTGACTTCTCGTTTACATGACTTAAACTGTGTTATTTTCATAGTTTCATAATATACTTCTTCGATGAGAGGATTTTTTTCAAAGGTTCTACTTCCATCTATATAAGGTAGAGAAAACTCTATAGCAGATACTTCTTTCCCCCTTACAGGTACAGCCATAGAGCACCCTGCTAAAAACCATTCACGTTCTTCAAAACCAAACATACGGTTAAGCTTTTCTCTGTCTATATTATAAACCATCTGCAGAGCATGTGGTTTGAGTAAAGCACTGGCTTCTATACTTCCTAAAAGATGTCCGGCATCCAACAGACAGTAACGAAAGGCACGGTTTTTGTATTTCCATGAAGACCTATAATAAATCGCTGATACAAGAAACAGATACCCTTTCATCGCACTCTTGTAACCCAGGTAAGGTTCTAACCCTTCACTATCACTGATACTTTGAAGAAGTGTTAAAGAAGAAGAACTCACTTCATAATGATACACTCCATCATCTATACCCTCAACTCCACGTACTTGAAAATAGAGTTCATTGGGATACAGTGCACCTGCACTTGGATTGATACGTAGATAATACTCTCCACTAGGATAACTCTTTTTAGCCGTTAGTCCAGCGATATGATAAAGAAAATTATCTTCTACTTTATCCAAATCCAGTTTATATTTTTTATAGCTGTCCGGGTAATTTTTATAGGTACTGGGCTGATCTTCCCATGAAAGTTGATTTGGGTTTGTTCGTACAGAATTGTACGAATGTTTTGTCATATTATGGTACCAAAACATCAAAAACCTCTTTATATTGTAGTTTTAACTGTTCTATCTTTTTACATGCTGTAGTAAAAAGTTGTGACTGTTCTATCTCATCTGTGCATAACTGTTTATGTCGTTCAAAAGAAGCGATGACCTTACGTGCTTTGTCATGTGCATTTTGTCTATCACGTTTTAAATGTTCAAAAGCAATAGCACCATTAATAAGCCCTTTGGCTAAATTTCTCAAAGGATGTTTATTTAAACGTAAAGGATGCCACGCTTCTTCCAGTACTTCATGTGCTTCAAAATATTCTTCTTCATTCATTAGTCGAAGATACTCTTTTAGAGCACCTTCCAAATCATTATTCATTGTTAGCATTATTTATGTACTACTTCTTTTATTTTATTTATCAAGGCTGTAATATTTGTATCATACGCAAAACAACTGTTGACTCTGCAAGCAAGATACTTATCACTCTCTTCGGGCTTGCTTAAAACAAAAGGATACTTCATCTCTTCTATCTGTTTTCTACTTTTTTGCAACTTTTTGGTATTGGATTTGATGATCACATCTCCCATCTTCAGACGCAAAAAAGTATGTAGTAGTTTAGGTGCTTTGGCAGGATTGGTTTCCAATACAGCACCATGCTCTTTGATAGTCTCTTTGACTATTTCATTGTAGTCCAGTTCCTCAGTTAAAGAGGCAAGTCTTACTAAATTTTCAAGCATGACACTTAGTGCAGAAGTATAATACCTGTCATCAAAGTCTGCCTCTACCTGTATACCATCATCACTCAGGTACCATTGTCTCTTTTTATAAAACTTACGTACCGCCTCTTTTGCCAATGTTTCCAGTTGTGTTAAATATGTTTTATCATATGTTCTTAAATACCCTTCTATCATTGTATCCATCAAAAAGGCATAATCTTCGAGCAATCCTTCTTGCTTTGCAACTTTTCCTAAAAGCGTCTGATGATACAGCACATCCCCTTTTCGCATCAATTTCAAAAGTGTTTCCAATCGCTGATTGGCTAATGAAAGATATTTATTATCAAGCTTTGAAGCAGAGAAAAGTGCTTTTATCATCATCGCATTCCAGGCTGTGATGATCTTGGTATCGACAAAAGGAAATGTTCTTTTAGCGCTTAACGCTCTTAAATACACTTTGACTTGAAGCAGTTTAGCTGGTACTTTAGTACTGGTGATATGTGTATGTGAAAACTCCACATCTATATTCCCGTCTTCTTCTATACCCAGATACGCAAGTGCTTCTTCTACATCTTTACTTTTCAATCCTTGTGTGAGAAGGGCTTGTCTCACCTCTGCGTAGCTATAGATAAAATATCCACCCTCTTCCCCATCACTGTCTGCATCACTGGCTGAAAGATACAGCTCCTCTTTCATAAAATGTGCTTCCATTTGTGCGATAGTCTCATCTACTACTTTTTTATAGAGAGGGTTGGCTGTAAATTCATACATGCTGACATAGACAGGGATAAGTTCAGCATTGGTATAGAGCATCTTCTCAAAATGAGGTATCTGCCAAGCTGCATCAGTCGTATACCTGAAAAATCCTCCTCCTATCTGGTCGTAAATGCCACCTTGGGCCATCTTCTTCAGTGTAGTTTCTGCCATCAAAAGTGCTTTCTTGTTACCGTTTAATTTATAGATACTAAGTAAGAGTTCTATTTTAGAGGCTTCAGGAAACTTTGGTCTTGAAGCAAAACCTCCATTTTCTTTATCAAACTCTACAGAGATCTCATCTATAACTTGACCCATTACTTTTAAGGTCAACTTTTCTTTCAAACTCTCTTTTGCATTGCCTTTGAGTGTTGCTTCTTTATATTTATCTACAAGTGTTTGCAGTTGATGGGTATTTTCATACTGTAATCTACTAAAAGAAGGAAGTATATTCATCATCCCTTTAGACCCATACCCCGCTTCTATGGGTATATATGTAGCCAAATGAAACACTTCCGCAGAAGGAGACATAAAAATACTCAGAGGCCATCCTCCTCTCTCTCCATGAACAGCTATATAGAGCTGTTGATACTTTTTATCCAGCTGCGGGAGTTCTTCTCTATCTACTTTGATAGAGATATAATTTTCATTGAGTAATTTTGCCACTGCATCATCGGTAAAGCTCTCCTCTTCCATCACATGACACCAGTGACAAGTACTGTACCCTATGGAGAGAAAAATAAGTTTGTTCTCTTTTTTTGCTTTCTCAAAAGCCTCTTTCCCCCAAGGATACCAGTTGACAGGATTGTGTGCATGTTGTTGCAGATAAGGTGAGTCCTCCTTAATGAGAGCATTGGTGTAGTTGTGTTCTCCCCAAAGAGCTGTCATTAAAAAATAAAATATGATTAAATTCTTCAAAATAATTCCTTTATTCTATTGCTCACTAAGCCATATGATTTTAGCTATAATAATTCCAATATACCATAAAGTAGTACGCAATGACACAAAAAGAAAAAAATAATATTAAAGAAAAAATAGAAAATGACCTTATCCAACTGGAAGGACAGATCAAGATACTGAAAGAAAAAGTAAAGCCCATAGCTCCAGACTGCTCACTAGGAAGACTGACACGCTTGGAAGCCATGGGAGAACAACATGTTAATAACAAAGTCCTGGATGAATCTGAAATACGTCTTACAAGACTCAAAAATGCTCTTTTACGTATAGACAAACCCATGTTTGGTATATGCATAGAGTGCGAAGAAGAGATAGGCACAGGACGCATGAGTGTACGTCCTGAAAGTGTACGATGTGTGGAATGTGCAAATAACCTGTAGGGTGCGTTTGCTAACGCACCATTAAAATATTAAAATAATGTAATATAAAATACAATTCATCAAAGGTGCGTTAACAAACGCACCCTACAAACTTTCAATGTTTCCTACAACCTTGCCAACTATACTTACTTCATCCGGAGCCAATACCTCTGGAGAATAAGCCTTATTATCTGAGATCAACTCTACCATACCATCTGCTCTCTGACGAATCCGCTTGATGAAAAGACCAGCTGTAGTAGAAGCAATGAAGATACCATCTTTATTGATATTGGTTTGGCTTCTATCTAAAAAAACGATAGATCCATCTTGCAAAGTAGGCTCCATGGACTCACCATCCACATGGATAGCCTCAAGTTCTGTATTCCCCAATCCTACCATATTGTGCATGATCTTCTCATCCAGAGTGATGGTTTCAAAGTCTTCATCAAAACCATAAGCACCACCCCCTGCACTTGCACGAATATCAGCAAAATAACGTACTTGAAAAAACTTATCTGTCTCTGCTTTGAGCATGTCAACTGCCTGATCAAAAAAAAGCCAGTTCACAGAGATCTTCTTCAGCGCACAAAACTCCAAGATCTCTTCATAAGGAATGGAGTTTCTTTTTTTCATTGTTGCAAATGTTGCCTGTGGGATATTTAATGCCGTTGCGACATCTTTATCAAAGACCTTAGTTCCTACTTTACTTTCAGAGAGTACATCTTTCAACTTTTCTATAATTTCACCTAAAATTAACATTTTTACTCCTTTTTGCCATATATATAGGTAATTATATGCTATTTTTCTTAAAAGTATGACAATTTGACATATTTTTTACTATTTTTTTAGTTTTTATGTACAATTTGACAGATTTAAATACAAAAGGATTTCAAATGGTTTACTCAAAAAATAAAGAATTACTAAGTTATGCGATCAAAATGGGATGTAAAACAGCAGCAGAATTTGCAATGTTTTTAAGAGCTAGAGAATCTATCTTAGCTCTTTAATAGTTTAACTAAATAAAAGTACTGTTACCTCATCACCTGTCTCTTTAGAACTATCTTCTTCTGAAGTAACAAGAAGAGCAACATCACCAAGCATATTGGTAAGGATAGCAGATGAGCCAACTTTTTTATCTTTAAAGTCAATATAGTACTCTCCCTGTACAAGACTAATGTTACATGCTGTAAATTCAGCTTTTTTTGCACGTTTAATAAAAGCTTCCTTGAGTATTGCTTTTACTTTACGAAGTGAGCATTTTCCTTGTTGTAACTTTTCAATAAGCGGGACAACATAGAGTAGTGCCGTAACAGTAGAGGAGTAAGCAAACCCCGGTAGTCCAATGATAAACTTATCATCTTTGCGTGCCACCATAATGTGCTGTCCAGGCTTCACGCGTACACCCTTAAACACTACATCACAACCAAGTTCAACGATAACATCTTTAACAAAATCAAAATCACCTACACTTACACCACCCGTAGTCACAACAATATCACTTTTTTCCAGAGCATCAGAGACAGCTTTAGTAATGCTCGCTTTATCATCTTTGATACAACCCAATTGCATAGGTACACCGTCATATTTTTTGACAATGGCTTCTAAAATATAGTTATTTGAAGAGCGTATCTGCGCATCATTTGTTTGTTCTTCACCCAATTCAAGTAACTCAGATCCCGTTGAGAGTATGGCAACTGTAGGTTTTTCATACACAAGCACATTTGCTATATTTAAACTCGCCATTACTCCTATCTGAGGAAAATCTATTTTCGTACCTTTAGGAATGAGTAGTTGCCCTTTGGCATAATTCTCCCCTACTTCACGTACAGAAAAACCTTGAGGTACTTCTTCTTTGATGATGATATCATCACCATCCACTTCTACATTTTCTATGGGAATGAGCGTATCGGCTCCATGAGGCATAAGAGACCCGGTAAATGTTTTAATACATGTACCTCCTATAACCTCTTCTTTTAAAGCGGAACCCGCAGGGTTTATGCTCCCTACCTTTAATGTACCCAAAGTCATATCTTCGTGGATTATTGCATAGCCATCCATTGCAGACGTAGGGAATTCTGGAGAGTTATGATCGGCTATGACATCTTCTGCTAATACATACCCTAAGGCATCAACAAGGTAAAGTTTTTTTGTCTTATAGTTATTTATCTCAAGATTTTGTATCATCTGTATTGATTCATCAAAATGTATCATTTTTAAAAAGTTCCTTATTCTGTAGGGTGCGTTTGCTAACGCACCTTCAAATTTTATATCACTACACAACTATGTTTATCAGATCAAATATACAGTGCGTTAGCAAACGCACCCTACAGGATTACGCCAGTAATCCACTCCCATCCATCGGGGTACTTCTATCTTCTGCATAAATTCGTTTTCCATTTTTCACATCATACTTCCATATAGGAGCATTGGCTTTAAAATCTTCTACGAATTCATCTATAAGCTCCAAAGCTACACGACGTTTAGGTGAGAATACTGCTGAAACATACGAAGAAGTATGTACAGGCACATCACCTATGGAGTGAGCCATTTTTACTACTGCACCCAGTGCTTTGGCTTTGGCTTGCCACTCATCAAACCACTTTTGAAGGACAGGCTCATAAATGTCGAAACTCAATGCTTCTATGTCATCTTCAGCACGTATGGTTCCTACAAATGGGATGTACGCACCATAGTTTGACTCAGCCTGTTCATCAAGCCAACGACCAAATATCTCTTTGACATCCAAAGGTCCTTCGTAAAGTTCCATCACTTACCCACCACACACAGGAGGCAAGATAGAAACTCTATCACCATCTTTCAGTACTGTGGTTAAGTCATTGACCATCGTGTCATTTAGTGCTACAGCACATTTGTCTAACCATGTAATTAGACTCTTATCTTCTTTTAACTTTGCAGAAACATCCGCTAATGTTGCTGCCTCCATCTCTATAGGTGCCTTACCGATAGGGCCTAAAAATTCTACTTTAATCATACATAACTCTTTCAAAACAGGATAAAGCTATCCTTCATAATGACGCGATTATAAAAGTTGTTTGCTATAATTACGCTTAAACTGGATTTGAGGAGTATACCATACATGTTATTTGGATCTATCTCATATCTCAACCTACTTCCCTTTCAACTCTTTCTAAAACGTTATATCAGAAATAACGCAGCTAAAATGAGCTTCAGATACAAACGTGCCGTCCCCTCACAGATCAACAAAGCCCTTAAAAGAAGAGAAGTTAATGCTGCATTTATCTCTTCTGTCACTTCCCAAAAATGCAAATGTACCAACCTTGGTATCATTGCACATAAAAAAGTCTATAGTGTTTTACTTTTAAAAGGAGAGAGTCAAATTGACCCAGCATCAGCTACTTCCAATCAACTGGCACACGTTTTAGATCTTAAAGGTAAAGTCCTTATCGGTGATGCAGCACTCAAATATTATCTTAACGGAGGAGAGGGCATCGACTTGGCTGAAGCCTGGTATGAAAAAACTGGACTCCCTTTTGTTTTTGCCAGACTTTGCTACAACAGACACGAAAAAGCCATTCAAAAACTGGCTAACTCTTTTTCCCATACCAAAGTGAAGATCCCCCAATATATTTTAAAGCAGGAAGCAAATAAAAGAGGGATTACGCCTAAACAACTTACTTGGTATCTTGAACATATTTATTATGAGATGGATGATAAAGCGAAGAAGTCTTTGAAGTTGTTTTTGAAGAAGAGTAAGAAAGCCCATCATCCTCGTGCTTGACACGGGGATCTAAAGTTTGATATGTAAGCTTATTAAAATATTCACAATAGTTTGAATACTGGATACCCGGGTTAAGCCCGGATATGTCGAAGTATATTACTCTATCGTAGTAATCGCTTTTTCTATACGAGTAACAGTCTCATCTACACCCAAGATAGCCATGATCTCATCAAGACCAGAACCGGTCATAGAACCAAGCAGACTCACGCGAAGCGGCATACCTATTTTCCCAAAACCTATCTCTTTAGTCTCCACAAGTTTTTCCATCACTTCGTGGTAATCACAAGGAAGGTGTAATGTTTTATCCCAATTTTGTAACATAGAAGCAAAATCACCTAAAATAGTTTTTGCTTCACCCTTAAAGGCTTTTTTTGATGCTTTTTCGTCATATTTACTTGGGGTAGTAAGTATGAGGTTGATCTGCTCTGCTAACTCAACAAGTGTTTTACCTCTCTCTTTTGTTGCATCAAGAAGCAACTCTAACTTATCGTGTCCTTCCACATTGACACCATACTCTTTAAGTAGTGCAGCCAATTTCTCATTTGGCATATTTTTAATATAGTGTGCATTAAGCCATAACAATTTATCCAGGTTATAGTTTGACGAAGATTTGTTGATATTTTTAGGGTCAAATAGTTCTATCATCTCTTCTAGGCTAAATATCTCCTGATCACCATAGCTCCAACCAAGACGTACCAAAAAGTTAAGAAGTGCTTCAGGAAGATAGCCTAATGCTTTGTAGTCCATCACATCTGTGGCACCATCACGCTTAGAGAGTTTTTTACCCTGTTCGTTGTTTATCATGGCTACATGGTAAAAGTTTGGAAGTTTAAATCCAAGAGCATTATAGACTACGATTTGCTTCGGTGTATTATAGAGGTGGTCATCTCCGCGGATGACCTCTGTAAGTCCCATAAGTGCATCATCTATAGCAACAACAAAATTATAAGTCGGAGCTCCATCAGCTCTTGCAATGACAAAATCATCCACTTCAGATGCTGCAATGTTCATCGCACCTTTAACACCATCCACAAAAAAGATGGTCCCCTCAGTTGGCGCTTTTATACGAATAACCGGTTCAACACCTTCAGGCGGTGTACCAGTAAAGTCACGATAGCGTCCATCATAACGTGTACGCTCTTTTTTAGCCATCTGTTCTTCACGTAAGGCAGCTAACTCTTCTTTGCTCATATAACACTTATAGGCTTTACCCTCATCAAGAAGTTGATCAATATATTTTTTGTACAGATCAAAACGTTTTGACTGATATACGACTTCACCCTCATAACTCATACCTACCCAATCAAACGCTTTGATAATAGCTTCTAATGCCTCATCTGAGTTACGAGCCATATCCGTATCTTCGATACGAAGGAGAAACTCACCTTTGTTATGTTGTGCACAAAGCCAAGAAAAAAGTGCGGTACGAAGCCCACCAATGTGAAGATAGCCTGTAGGAGAAGGAGCAAAACGTGTTACTGTCATAAAAATACCTTGAAATTAATTAATGCCATTGTAGCGAAGATGTGATTAAAGGGGATTGTACAAAATGTAGTAAAAATAGGGGGAGAGAAACACTCTCCCCCTATTTTTGTTTTTCTTTTTAGCTTTAGTTTATACTTTACTTTTCGTAGATTTTTTTGATTTACTTTGTGACTTCACATCATTTTTAATATTAGATACAAGTTTTTCACCTACACCTTTTACCTTAAGCACATCATCAAATGACTTAAATTTTCTTGCTTTCATAATAGCTGCAGCTTTAGCTTCACCAATACCCTTAATCTCCATTAACTCTGTTTTAGATACACTATTGAGTTGATTTAAACTCATACCGAATAGTGTAGACGTTGCAAGTACTAAAAAGCCTGCGATAACTTTTTTAAACATTCTTTCCCTTTAAATAATTTATAAGACCTCAAATGAGGCACCTCTAATATAACGCAAAAATTATAACATAATACATATGCTTAAAGTTAAAAAAAATTTATTTGGGCTAGTGAAGTTTCTTAAAGTCTATTGTGATAAAATTTCCTTAAAAAAGGACCAATATGAGTCAATTGGAATGGTCTATTCTTGGGGCATTTGTTATTTCGTTTGTTCTACAATTCCTCATGATTCATTTTTCCCATAAACACAGCTTTTTTATTGATTGTCATATGGAAGAGAAGCCTCAAAATTTTCATGATTTAGCTACATCCAGAGCAGGAGGCATTGGTATATTGGCTGGTATGATCTTTCTTCTTTTAACCCCTTTGGGTTGGAAACTTCTGCTCTCCATCTTGCTTGCATTTTTAAGTGGTATCTTCGAAGACTTCCATCGCTCATTAAACGCAAAAACCCGCCTGTTCCTACAATTTATTGCTGCTGCAGCTGCTGTGATGTTGACAGGTTCGGTTGTTACCTATCTGGGTCTTGGTCTCTATCTTCCTTATTGGATGGGTGTGATATTTAGTATTTTTAGTATCGTGGGATTAATGAATGCTGTCAACATCATTGATGGGTTTAATGGACTTGCTTCAGGTATCGTATTGCTGATCCTTCTCTCCTTCAGTATGGTAGCCATACAAGTAGAGAATCATGAGATCCTGCAAATATCAATGATCGTTGCTTCTGCTGTACTTGCTTTCTTTTTGGTAAATTTTCCTAAAGGAAAGATCTTCCTGGGAGATGGCGGAGCCTATTTACTGGGGTTTATTTCGGCTCTTACGGGGATATTCCTGGCAAGTAACTATAATGAAGTCAGTCCATGGTATATACTTTCTGTATTGATCTACCCTGTTTGGGAGGTACTCTTTTCTATTGTCAGAAAAAGAAAAGCCGGGCGATCCCCTATGGAGCCAGATGCCTACCACCTGCATATGCTCATCTTTAAACACATGACTCATAACAATCCTTTAACTGCAACCGTCATTGTAATAAGTGTTGCCCCGTTTATTCTTATCCCCACACTCTATGCAAACAATTCAGGAGCAAATCTTCTTACTGTACTTCTTTTCATCATTTGCTACACGCTACTTTATCGATACCTCTACAAAAAAGAGTCTACTGTATAGAAGTACACTCTCCCTTATATTTTAAGTTTATAGATTTTACTATAGGGTGATGACACAACCAATTCAAAAAGGTTTTTATCATATTTTTCCAGCATAAACATTTGTACATAAGTTGAATTAAACGTTTCACTGTCCATCACCACAAAAGTACCATAACTCTTCATATAGACAATGGCGTACTCCCCATCCGCATGGTAAAGCTGAGACTGGAGTTGCACTTCACCTTGTTTTGTATTTTGTGTAACAATGAAGTTCTTCACTTGCGTTTTCTGCTGACCAAGGGTGATCTCACCCTTTTTTGCATCAAACGTAATTCCGTTGCTAAAAGCAATTACACCATCTTTATTACTTACTGCATTGGTAGGATAAAATGCAATTTTTCTCTCTGCTTTTCCTGTGCTTAAGTCTAAATTGCCAAAGACTGCCACTGTGGGGAAGATCCTTAACATGCGGTAAGGAAGATAAAGATAAATATCTCTTGTCTTCTTGGGAAGTTTATATGAATTACTTTCCAGCTCCGAAAGAAGTAAATTTGGATCAAGCTGATCTTCTTTTCCATTTTTAAACATAGTATCGGCAACATTAGAATAGTTAGAATCTACATAAGTCTCAATAGCCAAGCGACTTAAATTAGCAGCAAATTCAGGTGAGGTTGTTTGCATGATCTTAGAGATAATAAAATTATCATTTTGATGCTTACCTCCATCAATAAGTGTATTTGTATTAGAGTAAAACCAGATAGGATATCCATAATCCCACCATGTAAGGGTATAATCTTTATCATTGGCTATCTTGTCAAGCTTTACCAAATCCTGTACTTCAGCTTTATTGAGTACTGTTGGTACCTTATATCCAATTATATGTGTAATATTTGGGTAGATCATCGCAGCCGTTGCAACTACAACAAAAGCATACTTAAGTCTCTTCTCCTTGAAAAAATCACCTAATACAAAAAAGAGATATACAGCAGATATTGCCGCTACAGGTACAGCGTAAACTGTAAATCTAAGCCCTCCCCATAATGCAAAGACGCCTATACCAATAAGCGGCAATGCCAATATGAAAGCTCTATGTCTCATGACTAAAACAATGTATCCAATAAATGAAACGATCACTCCTATCTGTGAACCTGAAATACGATTTGCAAACGTTTCAAAAGGAATCTTCCCTGCTTCTCTAATAGTTTGATGTACTCCATAAAAATGCAATCCTTCACTTACTGTACCCGTAGACATATAACTCATAACTTTATTTAATATCAATCCAAATACATTTCCAAGATACATAAATAGTAGGAAAAGGATACCTGAAACGATCATCAATTTCTTCTGTTCAATACTCGATTTCTTCAAAAAAAGATACAACACAATTAAGACACCTATTTTTACAATGTAATTAAATGGTGCAACCAAGGGAAAAGGAACCAATGCAACAAACACTAAAACCATAGAAATGTAAGTTGTTCTATCATGACGATGGTAGAACATCATATAAAGTGCATAAATGATCCCCATTGCGTAAACAATAGATTTCCCAGCATCATACAAAAATGGATACAGTGCTATCGCAATAGCAGCATACAGGGCAGATCTTGGAGTAAAGTCCATTGTACTTTTCATCAAAAAATAAAGTATAAACATTGGTGCCATGGCAGAGAACATATCCGTATCATAATACCCTGTCATAGTTCGATTATAATAACTCCAGGCGATAGTCCCAAGCAGTGCAGCAAAAAAGCCCCAAAGTGCCTGATTGTACAACCTTGCTATTAAAATAATAGGTATGACCACCAAACTGGATATCACCGTAGGCATATAGAGGATTATTGTTTCTAGGCTAAATGGTGTAATCTTTACAAATAGTACTGTAAAGAATATAATTCCATTAGCCCACATATCACGTATTCCTGGGTTATCTTCATGTAACCCATAAAGAATATTTTGTGCCCCTGCCGCCCAAGTATAGCCATCATTTGTATTGATCATTAATTGTCCATTCCAAAGGAACTGATCATTCCCTTGAAACTGATACACCCATATCATACGTATTGCAAAACTGAATGTATATGCCAACCCCATTAAAAGTAACAAATACTTAAGGGAGATTTTTTCTTTGATCTCTTGACTATTTTGCATAATTTCCTCTATTGATCTTATTTTTTGTACTTTAAACCCGAATTATGCAATAGAAATCGCAAACTAGCATTTATCATTGCATAATTCGGGTTAAAATACTTTTGTAAGTATACCATCCAAAATAGTAGATAGCTTTATGTAAAGGTAGTTTTTCAACTTCCCGATAAAGTTTCCAATTATATTTACTTGCAAGAATTTTATTGCTAGAAACTGAAGCAGTGCGAACTCTATAATAGGCCAATGGTTCATTTAACCCATATGCATAAGGAATTTTTTTCAGAATTGTCAACCATAAAGCAAAATCCTGACGCTTGAGAATATCAGGCATATAAACTTTCCCAAGCTTTTGCGTATCATACATCGCTGTCAAACATCCGATAATGTTTTGTTTCAACAACTCATCATAATCAACCCTGAAAGGTACATGGAGTTGACCAGTAACCTTGCCGCTTTGTTCATCAATACGATCATAGCCTGTAAAACTCAAAGCGGCATCCTGCTTTTTCATAAATGACAATTGCTTTGAAAGCTTATTTGGATGCCAAAGATCATCACTATCCAAAAATGCGATATAACGCCCTTTCGCTTCCCGAATACCCCTGTTTCGTGCAATAGCCGGACCACTGTTGCTCTTTAATGAAATTAATTTGATCTTTTCACTTCGTTGCATATAATCTTCAATGATTTTGTTGGAATTATCCGGTGAGCAGTCATCTATAATGATCAATTCCCACTCTTTAAAAGTTTGATTGATCACAGAATCAATCGTTGCAGGTAAAAACTGCTCTGAATTATAAGAGGGCATAATAACCGACACTTTTATATTATCCATGAAGACTCTTTTCAATGAAATGCAAAAATTGTTTCTGTTTTGGATAGTCATGTTTCTGAGCATGCTCATAGAGTGCAAAACCATCAAACGATGTAGTTAGCATTTTTCTTATTTTTTGTGCAATATCGTCAACAGTACCATCACATTGGTAACCTGTCACACCATCTTTAACAGCCTCTATCATGCCTCCGGTATTGCCACTGATCACAGGCAATCCATAAACATTGGCTTCAATAAAAACGATACCATAACCTTCAATAGAACCATCTGTCCGATCATACACAGAAGGAAGCAAAAAGTAGTCGCTACTCATATAAAGTTCCTCTTTTTGTTTTTCTGATACAGCACCCAGAAGTTGAACTTCCCGGCTTAATGATAATGTCTCAACTAAATTCATCAGTGTTTCTTTCTCTACACCTTTCCCTGCAATATAATATTGAAACTGTAGCCCCTCACTTTTCAGCTTATGTAGTGCCAAAAGAACATGATGAATATTTTTTCGTTTTACAAGTCGGGAGATTGTCAAAAAAACAGGTGTTTTATGGATCTTTGTTTCAGGATATTTCTCCGCTATCTCCAAAAAGGGATATTGTACAAGATCAATTTCACGTTTTGTGATTTGATAAAATATTTGTGCAACCGCCTGACTGTTTGCAATAAAATAAATTTGTGACTGCTTACATAGATAGTTAAGCCAAAAATTCTGAAACCTATTTAAATTGAGTATATCATTACCATGTATAAAAATAAAAACCGTTTTCTGCTTTAGCAATAGCACCGGAATAATAAATAGTGACATTTTCCAGGTTGCCAATAAATAAATTTGTGATTTTAGCAACTGTTTGAGCTTTCTCAACGGATTATCCTCTTTATACGCATATACCTCTATATCAAAATCGTGCAAACCCAGAAGTTTATGAACATAAAACATCCAATTTTGTATGCCGCCTTTTTCTCTGCCAAACTCCGAGGTTACGATTAACGCTTTTTTCATCTCTTTTTGACTTTCAGCCATAATGCCTTGAAGATACAGTTTGTACAATCAAGATACTTTTCAAATTTTTTGACATAAACACCAAACTCTTGATCAATAGATACCAAAGCTTTTAACTGAATAATGACATAACGGTGATAAAAACCACTGGAAACTACACCATCAAGCGCATAATATGTCCAAAAACCGCTATCGAATTTTGGAAGGATCTTCTTAAGGTTTTGAATATTTTTTAAATAGATATCCTGAAAGTCACTATCCGTTTGGGCTAATTCATATAAAGCTAAAACTGCTGAGATATATCCATTTAATACCCCATTCAATTGCTCTCTTGGATACTCTTCGTAGATAAAAACATCATCAAACTCTCTTTTGACTCCACCATGACCAACATCTACTTCTAAAAAATTGCAAGCCTTTTTGGCACACTTGAAATATTTATCCGCTCCTGTATAGTGGTATGCTCTGAGCAATGATGAGATTGCAAGTCCCTGAGCCATGCTTGATGGCCACGGAGAAGGAAGATCACTGTATTTAGGGTTCTTATGTTCAATCCTCCATGATCCATCATTTTCTTGATTCTCAACTAACCAATCGCAATGAAGCATAGCTTTATTTACCCATATATTATCATCTGTTTTTCTCCACGCTAACCAACAAGCTAAAGAGTACTGAGCCAACTCCAAAGGATGTAGATGGTATTTACCATCATATCCCTCAAAGAGATATATTCCCTCATTTGAAAAATCACCATCATAGTCCAAAGCTTTTCGTGAAATATCATAAAAATAGAGATAGTGATCCTGCTCTCTTTTTCGTGGATCCGTAACGGGGTAGAGAATATGCCAATAATCTTCTACTTTTTCTGTAAAATACTGTAATATAGTGATGACTTTACCATGTCCAAGAAAACTCATTTTTTACATAAACTCATATATATTTCAGTCATTTTATTAATTTGCTGCTGCAGCATAAACTTTTCCTTGGCTCGTTGAATATTTCTCTCTTTAATCTCAGCTATTTTTACTTGTGAATAATTGGCTACCTTTTCCATTGCATCTTTAAGTGCCACAACATTATTTGGGGGAATAATTAGATTACCATAACTATCATCTATAATTTCACGTACTCCACCAACATCTGTACCAATTAAAATTTTTCCTTGGGCCATTGCTTCAAGTAAAACCATACCAAATGCCTCATCAACTGTAGATGATAACACAACAACATCAATACTTACTAAATAAGTTTTTATATCTAATATAAAACCTTTAAAAATGACTTTATTTTTTAGATTATTTTGTTTTACAAAATTATATAATTCATTCTCAAAAATTTGATTTACATTATTTGCCTTTCCTACTATCTCAAAAGTATAGTTAACATTATTTGGTACTAAAGCTACAGCATGCAAAAACTCCATCAAACCTTTTCCCGGATCTATAGAGCTAATATTAGAAAAAATCATTAGGAAGACCGCTATATACAACAACTAGTTTATCTTTTGGGACACCCGCTGATATCCAATTTTCCTTTACTGCTTCAGAAACACAAATAATCATACTTGAGCAAAAACTTATATACTTATATACAATATTATATATAGTTCCAGTTCGAATTATGTGATTATGAGAGATAAACTTTACTCTAAATATTTTTGCCCAAATTGCAAAATAAATACTTGATGTCAATGTGTTAGAGTGCACAATATCTACATTATATTTGTATTTAATATCGTACATATACTTTCCACTTATAAATAAATTTTTAAATACTTGAACTAGTATACTGATACCTCTTTTTAATTTCATTTGATATTGTGTATTAAATACTATAACTTTGCACTCTTTACAATTTAAAGTATCTACAAATTTTGTATTTTTTGTATAGACAATTATATCAAATAAATTTTTATCCAGCCCTCGAATCAACCTTTGTAATACTATTTCACCACCACTATACGCATCCATTACATTAATGTAAACTATTTTGCATTTTTTAGCTTTCAATGTGCTCTTTC